>NZ_AP024897.1:3484393-3801156 GCF_024529975.1 Vibrio quintilis
CCGGTAATGGCACAACTTTTACCCCAGCCTGACGACATTGATGTACCAGATGGTACCCTGGATCGCTGATAAGAGGTGTTCCCGCATCTGAGACCAGTGCAATCGATAAACCAGACAGAAGTTTTTCAACCAGAAATGAGGCTTTTTCCTGCTCATTGTGATCGTGTAATGCAAAAGTTTTCGTCTGTATCTGAAAATGTGATAATAATTTACCTGTATGGCGTGTATCTTCAGCTGCAATCAGATCGACACCAGAGAGTACCTGTATTGCTCTTTGAGTGATATCATCGAGATTACCAATAGGCGTCGGAACAATGTATAGTGTTGGAGACTTCGTCTGAAAAGATTGATTATCTGTCATTTGTTTATCATCACTTCAAAGATTATTATAGAGACAATTTCACCGGGATAATGCATAACTCATGGCTAAGAAAAAGCATACCAGATTCAATTTTGTACGCCTAATCACCTCAATGATGT
The DNA here is from genome assembly GCF_024529975.1 of Vibrio quintilis. GTDB lineage: Bacteria > Pseudomonadota > Gammaproteobacteria > Enterobacterales > Vibrionaceae > Vibrio > Vibrio quintilis. The sequence continues at coordinate 3,484,874 of NZ_AP024897.1, forward strand.
TAACCGTTTTTCTTGTGGCATGCTCCTCCCGGCCAGGTGTCCCCACAAGACCAGATATTTCGGCAACACCAACCCAGAGTTCTCAAACCTACCTGATGAGGGCTGACAGTACCGATGGGCAAATACGGAATGACTGGCTCATCATGGCACTAAAGGCTGCCATTCAGGAAAAACAGGTCACTCAGGCAAATTTGCTTCTTTTCAGGCTGACAAAAGAAACGCTTTCAGAACAACAGCTGGCTGAGTGGCAACTGGCGCGCGCCAGACTACTGTTAAACAACGGACAATACAAGACCGCATTAAAACAATTAACTTTCAAAGCCTGGTGGAAGCTAAAAGATAATCAGTGGCGCTCTTTCTATCAAATCAGAGCGGCACTCTTTACCCGGATGGGACACAATTTTGATACCGCAAGAGCGTTGAATAATGAATATGACTATAGCTCTGAGCAACAAAAAGAAAAACTGGCTCATCAGATCTGGCAGAACTTAACCCGTTATTCAGCCAGTGAAATTACCGGCTTAACAGTAGAGAGCGACGAAGATCAGCTGGCGGGCTGGTTACAACTCGCTATCTATATGAAAGTTCTGGATAATAATATCGCTCAGCTTAAAAACACTCTGGAAAAATGGCTGGCTGAAAACAAAGATCACCCCGCAGTGAAATATATGCCGCCAGAAGTCCGGTCCGTTCTGTCCATGAAGATTTCAACACCCAAACAGATCGCACTATTGCTGCCTGTTACCGGTAAATTTTCTCAACAGGCTCAGCTGATCCGGGACGGATTTATGTTCTCGATGATGAATAACCGTGAACGAAATGCCAATATCACCATGACAGTCATGGATACCCATGCCCAGACTCTGGAGGATATTGCCGGTCAGATAAGAGAAAAGCACATCGACTTTGTTGTTGGCCCGCTGGTCAAAGAAAATATCACCCGCTTAAGGAACATAGAAAAAGAACAAAATCACCAAATCCAGATGCTGGCATTAAATATTCCTGAAAATACAGATAAAGATATAAATATTTGTTATTTTGCCTTGTCTCCTGAGCAGGAAGCAGCACAGGCAGCCAAGCATCTGTTCCGGCTCGGATATCAATACCCGATGATACTTGCTCCGCAAGGTAATTACGGAGCCCGGGTCAGTGATGCTTTCCGGACCGAGTGGGAAAAATACAGCAATCATGCGGTCAGTCTCAGTACTTTTGGGGATAAAAAACATCTGCAGAAAGATATCAATGCGGCATTCGGGCTAAAAGAAAGTCAGCAGAATATCGCTCAAATGCAGTCTCTGCTGGGAATGAAATTGCAGAGTCAGCCAAGAAGCCGCCGCGATGTCGATGCTGTTTATATTGTTGCTAATAGTGCCGAGCTCACGCTGATTAAACCGTTCATCGAAGTCGCGATTAATCCGGATACAACGCAGCCAAGACTCTTCTCAAGCTCCCGCAGCAACAGTGGTAAGAATAAATATGAAGATTTGTCTGGTGTCACATTCAGTGATATTCCACTGCTGATCAATCCTCAGGCTTCAGTCAAAGAACAAATGGATTCACTATGGCCGAAAGACTCCAATGGTGAAAAACGGTTAAAAGCGATGGGAATGGACGCTTATACACTGATGCTGGAGCTGTCTCAGATGAAAGCCGTAAGTGATTATCAGGTGCAGGGACAAACCGGACTGCTTAGTATTGATAACCGTTGCGTCGTTCAGCAGGAGCTCAGCTGGGGAAAATATGATGACCTCTAAGGTAAATCACCGCAAGACAGGTCATCAATATGAACAAACAGCAGCAGATTACTTAACCGGACATGGGCTGAATCTGCTCGAAAAAAATTTCTTCTGCCGAAGCGGAGAAATTGATCTGATCATGAAAGACAGAGAAACACTGGTCTTTGTTGAAGTCAAATACCGGAAAAACCGCGCTTACGGGCATGCGGCGGAAGCTGTCACTCCAGGCAAAGTGAAGAAACTGATCAAAACGGCTTTTTTCTGGCTCACAAAACAGAATCTGTCTCCTCACACAACTGATTTTCGTTTCGATATTGTCGCCATCCATCAGGATGGCGACAATATCGATTGGTTCCAAAATGCAATTACCCAGGATTAATTCATGCTCGATAGCATAAAAGCCAGCTTTACTGAAAGCATACAAATCCAGATAGCAGCAGCAGAAGCGCTTCCTGACGCGATTACCCATGCTGCACAGGCAATGGTTGCCACCCTGCTCAATGGCAACAAAATCTTATGTTGTGGTAATGGCGGTTCTGCCGCGAATGCACAGCAGTTTGCAGCCTGCCTGCTCAATCGTTTCGAGACTGAGCGACCCAGCTTACCAGCGATGACTTTAACCGCTGACAATACAACCATGACAGCAGTTGCAAACGACTACCACTATCAGGAAATCTTTGCCAAACAGGTCCGCGCATTCGGACAAACGAATGACATTCTGCTGGCAATTTCCACCAGCGGTAATAGTAAAAATATCATTAAAGCCATGGAAGCAGCCGTGACCAGAGATATGACGATTATTGCTCTGACCGGAAAAGACGGCGGTGAAATGGCCGGTTTGCTGGGAGAAAATGACGTGGAAATCCGGATTCCGTCCCACAGAACAGCAAGAATTCACGAAGTTCACATGGTCACCCTTCATTGTCTGTGTGATTTAATCGATCAAGTTCTGTTTCCGGCCCACGAAGAATAAATCATGAAAAACCTGACACTTTTAATTACTTTATCACTCACGATTATGTTAACCGGATGCGTTGGACTGTTTATTGCCGGAGCGGCAACTACAGCCAATATCATTACAGATCCCCGCAGTACTCAGGAAATATGGGATGACAATTATATCGAAGCTGAAATCACCGGCCTGATCCGTAAACCGCCTTATCGTGGCAAAACCCGGGTTGTTTCCAGTTCATTCAGGGGACAGGTTGTCCTGATGGGGCAATCAAAAGCTCCCGAACTTCTGGCCACATTAGAAAAAGATGTCCGCCATATCAAAGGGGTCAAATCCATCCATAATCAGATCCGGACCAGAGCACCACTCGATACTGAAGAGATTGGACAGGATAGCTGGATCACCACCAAAGTAAAATCAGCATTGTTAACCGATAAACAGCTGAGTGGTGTCAAAGTGAAAGTCATTACTGAAGACAAAGAAGTCTTTTTGTTTGGTTATCTGGACGCAGTTCACGCAGACAGAGCCACTGAACTGGCCCGCAATATCTCAGGTGTGAAGCGTGTCATCAAAGCATTTCAGTATGCCAGCACACCCGCTGTTCAAAAATAAAGTCATAAGCCACTAAGACTTCGTACAGAAAAACGAACCATGAGAACTCTGTCAGTCACTCATGGTTCGCTATGAATCTGTACTTGTGCAGGTTTTACTTCTGGGGCACAACCCGGCCAATGTATGGCAAGTGACGGTATTTTTGCGCGTAATCAATTCCGACGCCCACCACAAACTCATCAGGAATCGCAAAACCAATCCAGTCAACCGGAACATCAATCTCTCGTCTTGAAGGCTTGTCTAACAAGGTACAGATACGTATTGAGCGCGGATGACGCAATGCCAGAATCTCTTTTACTCTGCTCAATGTATTGCCGGTATCGATAATATCCTCAACCAAAAGAATATCTTTATCTTTGATATCATCATCAAGATCCTTCAGGATCCTGACATCCCGTGAGCTTTCCATGGCGTTGCCGTAGCTGGATGCCGTCATAAAATCAACCTGATGTGTAATATGAATGGATCTGGCCAGATCCGCCATAAACACAAATGATCCCCGCAACAAACCAACCAGGACTAAATCTTCACTTCCCTGATAGAATTCCGTAATTTCTTTCCCTAACTCCTGAACCCGCTTCTGAACATCCTGTTCAGAGATCATCACTTCAACTATATGTTTCATACTGAACTCATTCACTTCATGGCAGTTCCCGCCGACTTTTGCGTCATTTTAGCGGGGTACTGATTATACCTGCCGTGTATGGTATCACTGATAATTTATGAGTTAAATGTTATGTAAAACGACTGACAACACTGACTAAAAATTCATAAATAAATATGAACAAACAAAATGTTCAAAAAATTAATATTAACAATTGACCTTGCCTATATGCACCATTACACTCATATATCGAACACAAATAATAAAATAATCATTAGAACGTATGTTCTTAACAACGTAATTGGCAAGGAAAAAACTATGGACGCATCAATAGAAAAACGCCCTCGTACACGCTTATCTCCTCAAAAACGTAAACTTCAGTTGATGGAAATCGCACTGGAAGTGTTTGCGAAGAGAGGTATCGGTCGTGGCGGACATGCAGATATAGCTGAAATCGCACAGGTCTCTGTTGCGACTGTCTTCAACTATTTCCCAACCCGGGAAGATCTCGTCGATGATGTATTAACTCATGTTGTACACCAGTTCTCAAACTTTCTGGCTGACAATATTGATGTTGATGCTTATATCAAAGATAACCTGCGTCATTTAACCAATGAAATGACCAAGCTTGTTTTTGCTGATTGTCACTGGATCAAAGTCTGGTTTGAATGGAGTGCTTCAACCCGTGAAGAAGTATGGCCGCTCTTTGTATCAACAAACCACACCAACAGACTTCTGGTCAGAAATATGTTTGTGAAAGCTATTGAGCGTGGTGACGTGAATAACCAATATGATCCGGATCATCTGGTTTCACTATTCTTAGGCATTCTGTATTCACTGTTTGTACAGGTTAACCGACTGAAAGATCAAAAAGAAGTTGATGAACTGGTACATGTTTATCTGGATATGCTTTGCATTTATAACCACAATCAAAACTAAACCTTTCTCTTCACTCAAAAGGTTTCAGTGACAAAAAAACCGCTGCATAAAGCAGCGGTTTTTCATTCTGTCACAGCACAAGACTGATTATTTCTTTTTCGCTTTCGCGTTTGGTAAATCAGTAATCGTACCTTCAAAGACTTCAGCAGCCAGACCAACAGATTCATGCAAGGTTGGGTGAGCATGAATTGTCAGCGCTAAGTCTTCAGCATCACAACCCATCTCAATTGCAAGACCAATTTCACCCAGCAATTCACCACCATTGGTACCAACAATTGCACCACCTACGACACGATGTGTGTCCTTATCAAAGATAAGCTTTGTCATACCATCAGAGCAGTCTGATGCAATGGCACGGCCTGAAGCAGCCCATGGGAAAGTTGCCACTTCATAGTTAATGCCTTCATCTTTTGCTTCTTTTTCAGTTTTACCAACCCATGCAACTTCCGGCTCAGTATAAGCAATTGAAGGAATGACTTTTGGATCGAAATAGTGTTTCTTACCGGCAATCACTTCAGCAGCAACATGACCTTCATGCACCCCTTTGTGAGCAAGCATTGGCTGACCAACAATATCTCCGATTGCAAAGATATGCGGAATATTTGTCCGCAGCTGCTTATCAACATTGATAAAGCCACGTTCATCCACCTCAACACCTGATTTTTCAGCATCGATCAGCTTACCATTCGGCGTCCGGCCAATCGCAACCAGAACTGCATCATAGCGCTCAGGTTCTGCCGGTGCTTTCTTGCCTTCCATTGAAACGTAAATGCCATCTTCTTTCGCTTCAACCGCAGTCACTTTAGTTTCAAGCATCAGCTTGAATTTGTTCTTAATCCGCTTAGTGAAAACCTTAACAACATCTTTATCAGCAGCAGGAATCACCTGATCAAACATTTCAACAACTTCAATCTGAGATCCAAGTGCATGATATACCGTTCCCATTTCAAGACCGATAATACCACCACCCATAATCAGCATTTTTCCGGGTACTTCTTTCAGTTCCAGCGCATCAGTTGAGTCCCAGATACGGGGATCATCATGAGGGATAAACGGCAGTTTAATCGGACGTGAACCCGCAGCGATAATTGCGTTATCAAAGTTAACCACGGTTTTTCCGTCATCACCTTCAACTTCAATGCTGTTCGGGCTGGTAAACTTACCAAAGCCATTCACAACCTGAACCTTACGCATTTTTGCCATACCGGAAAGACCACCCGTCAGCTGGGTAATTACTTTTTCTTTCCACAGGCGAATCTTATCAATGTCTGTTGATGGTTCACCAAACACAATCCCGTGGTCAGCAAGTGCTTTCGCTTCTTCAATCACTTTAGCAACGTGCAACAATGCTTTAGACGGAATACAGCCAACATTCAGACAAACACCGCCCAGTGTGCTGTAACGTTCAATCAGAACAGTCTCAAGACCTAAATCTGCACAGCGAAAAGCAGCGGAGTAACCAGCAGGACCTGCACCAAGTACAACCACCTGGGCTTTGATTTCTTTGCTCATTTTGACCTCTTGTAGTCATTATCCCTAACAGGCAAATAGGAGGGTTCTTTTTCTTTCTGTGAAAATACGAAACCAATTCATAAACCGTCTCAGTTTACAGAGATGTTAATAATATGAAAAGAAAACCTCAAAAGCCTGTGAGCCAGTCAACAATTCAAATGAAAGACAAATCTGTCACTTAAATTATCTGACGATTCTATGAATAAAGGCGGCAATTATACCGCCTTCTCTTACATTCAGAATTACAGTACCAAACGACGAATATCGCTCAGACATCCATTCAAATAAGTAATAAAACGAGCGCCTTCTGCACCATCAATGACACGGTGGTCATAAGACAGAGATAGTGGCAGCTGCAGGCGTGGAACAAAATCTTTACCATTCCATACAGGTTTCATTTCTGATTTAGACACACCAAGAATTGCCACTTCAGGCGCATTTACAATCGGCGTAAATGCAGTTCCGCCTAAGCCACCAAGACTTGAGATCGTGAAACAACCACCCTGCATGTCAGCAGCAGTCAGCTTACCGGCGCGCGCTTTCTTAGATACGGCCATCAGTTCTTCAGAAAGTTCATAAATACCTTTCTTATCAACATCTTTGAAGACAGGAACAACCAGACCATTAGGCGTATCAACCGCAATACCGATATTAACATACTTCTTGAGAATCAGGCTTTCCCCATCTTCAGACAGAGAAGAATTAAATGATGGGAATGCTTCCAGTGCTTTAGCAGCCGCTTTCATAATAAAGACAAGCGGTGTAATTTTCATGCCGGTGTCTTTCTTTGCTTCGATTGCATTCTGTTCTTTACGGAATGCTTCCAGTTCAGTGATATCTGCATTATCCCACTGAGTGACATGTGGAATCATTACCCAGTTACGCGCCAGGTTTGCACCGGAAATTTTCTTAATCCGGGACAAAGGCTTCACTTCAGTCTCACCAAACTTACTAAAGTCAACTTTAGGCCATGGCAGCAGACCTAACGCACTGCCATCACCCTGACCAGAGGCAGCACCAGATTCCAGACGCTTCAGCGCTTCTTTTACATAGCTCTGAACATCTTCTTTCAGGATGCGGCTCTTACGGCCTGTTCCTTTGACTTTCGCCAGGTTGACACCGAACTCACGGGCCAGACGGCGCACAACCGGAGACGCATGTGCATATTCATGATTTTCCTGGAAATCACCCGCAGTCGCCGGAGCAGTCGCCGCAGCTTTTGGCGCTTCAGCGGCTGGTGCCGCAGCTGGCGTTGCTGCAGCCGGAGCCGGCGCTGCACCCGCCACTTCAAACATCATGATCAAAGAACCCGTTGAGACTTTGTCACCCGCAGCAACTTTAATCTCTTTGACTGTGCCGGCAAATGGCGCTGGCACTTCCATTGAAGCTTTGTCACCTTCAACAGTAATCAGTGACTGTTCTTCTTCAATGGTGTCACCCACTGCAACCATGATCTCAGTGACTTCAACTTCATCACCACCGATATCCGGTACATTGACTTCTTTCACTGCAGAAGCCGCAGGTGCTGCCGGAGCCTGAGCAGCTGGCGCTGCCGCCGGTGCTGCACCTGAACCTGCTACTTCAAAAATCATGATCAGAGAACCCGTCGAAACTTTGTCTCCTGCAGCAACTTTAATTTCTTTCAGTGTACCGGCAAATGGCGCCGGCACTTCCATTGAAGCCTTGTCGCCCTCAACGGTGATCAGTGACTGCTCTTCTTCAATGCTGTCACCCACTGCAACCATGATCTCAGTGACTTCGACTTCGTCACCACCGATATCCGGTACATGAACTTCTTTCAGTTCAGCTGCGGCAGGCGCTGCAGCTGGTGCCGCTTCAGCAGCCGGAGCAGATGCTGGCTCAGCCGCGCCTTCCGCTTCAAAAATCATAATCAAAGAACCAGTCGAAACTTTATCTCCCGCTGATACTTTAATTTCTTTTACAATCCCTGCCTGAGAGGCAGGAACTTCCATTGATGCTTTATCACCTTCAACTGTGATCAGCGACTGTTCTTCTTCAACTTTGTCACCAACACTCACAAGAATCTCGGTTACTTCAACCTCATCCGCACCGATGTCTGGAACATTAATTTCAATTGCCATTACTTTTCCTACCTTATATTAAGCATACAGTGGGTTTGTTTTGTCAGTGTCGATATCAAATTTCTGAATTGCCTGCGCAACAACAGATTTCTCAATATCACCGCGTTTAGCCAGTTCAGTCAGTGCAGCAACAACAACATAGCCGGCATTCACTTCAAAGTGACGGCGCAGGTTATCGCGGCTGTCTGAACGACCAAAACCATCTGTACCCAGTACTTTATAAGACTCAGCAGGAACATAAGCACGAACCTGTTCCGCGTAGTTTTTCATGTAATCTGTTGCTGCGATTGCAGGTTCAGAACCAAGAACAGTTGAAATGTAAGGTACTTTCGCTTCAGCTTCAGGATGAAGCATATTGTCACGCTCACATGCCTGACCTTCACGGGCCAGCTCATTGAACGATGTCACAGAGAAGACATCAGATGCGATGCCATACTCATCACTCAGAATGGCAGCAGCTTTACGTACTTCATTCATAATTGTGCCTGAGCTCATCAGCTGAACTTTGCCTTTTTTACCAGCATAAGTTTCCAGCTTGTAAATCCCTTTACGGATACCTTCTTCGGCACCTTCCGGCATCGCTGGCATTGCATAGTTCTCATTCATCAGTGTCAGGTAGTAATAAACATTTTCCTGTTCACCATACATACGACGGATACCGTCCTGAATGATCACTGCAACTTCGTAAGCAAATGTTGGATCGTAAGAAATACAGTTTGGAATCGTACCCGCCTGAATGTGGCTGTGGCCATCTTCGTGCTGCAGACCTTCACCATTCAGTGTTGTCCGTCCGGCAGTACCACCCAGCAGGAATCCGCGGGCTTGCTGATCACCAGCCATCCACGCCATATCACCAATACGCTGGAAACCAAACATAGAGTAATAGATGTAGAAAGGAATCATTGGCAGATCATTGGTGCTGTACGATGTTGCAGCAGCAACCCACGATGACATCGCACCCAGTTCGTTAATCCCTTCCTGAAGAACCTGACCGCCTGTATCTTCTTTATAGTAAGAGACCACACTGCGATCTTCCGGAGTATATTCCTGACCATGCGGGTTATAAATACCGATCTGACGGAACAAACCTTCCATACCGAATGTACGCGCTTCATCGGCAATGATTGGTACGATATTCTTACCAATACCTTTGTCTTTCAGCAGAATATTCAGTGTCCGGACAAATGCCATCGTGGATGAAATGTCACGCTTCTGCTCTTCCAGCAACGGTTTAAAGTCTTCCAGTGCAGGAACTTTCAGTTCTTCAGAGAAGTTTGGCAGACGAACCGGCGTATACCCATGCAATGCTTTACGGCGCGCATGCAGGTATTCATATTCTTTAGAGCCTTCTTCCAGCTCAAGATAAGGCAGCTTTTTCACATCTTCATCAGAGATCAGATCCTGAAGGCCAAGACGATCACGAACCTGAAGCACATGCGTCATGTCCATTTTCTTCACCTGGTGCGCAATGTTTTTACCTTCAGCGGCATCACCCATGCCATAGCCTTTGACTGTTTTCGCCAGAATCACAGTTGGACGGCCATTCGTGTCCTGTGCATTTTTGAATGCAGCAAACAGTTTAGAGCTATCGTGACCACCACGTTTCAGGGCAAAAATCTCATCATCGGTCATATCTGCAACTAAAGCGGCAGTTTCAGGATATTTACCGAAGAAGTGTTCACGAACGTAAGCACCATCTTTCGATTTGAATGTCTGATAGTCACCATCGATAGTTTCGTTCATCAGCTGAAGCAGTTTACCGGATGTATCTTTCGCCAGAAGCGCATCCCAGTTACTTCCCCAGACAACTTTCACAACGTTCCAGCCTGCACCTTTAAACAGACCTTCCAGTTCCTGAATGATTTTACCGTTACCCATAACCGGGCCATCCAGACGCTGCAGGTTACAGTTAATCACGAAACACAGGTTGTCCAGTTTTTCACGGGCAGCAAAAGAAATCGCACCACGTGATTCCGGTTCATCCATTTCACCATCACCCAGGAAAGCATAAACCCGCTGTTCTGATGTATCTTTCAAACCACGACCAGCAAGATATTTCAGGAAACGCGCCTGATAAATAGAAGCAATTGGGCCAAGACCCATAGATACAGTCGGGAACTGCCAGAATTCAGGCATCAGTTTCGGGTGAGGATAAGAAGGAATCCCTTTGCCATCCACTTCCTGACGGAAATTGTCCAGTTGATCTGCAGTTAAGCGACCTTCCACAAAGGCACGGGAATAAATTCCTGGTGAAATATGTCCCTGATAATAAACCAGATCGCCGCCGTCTTTTTCATTCGGCGCGCGGAAGAAGTGGTTAAAGCATGTTTCATAAAAAGCAGCAGATGACTGGAATGAAGCCATATGGCCACCAAGCTCAAGATCTTTCTTCGATGCACGAAGCACGATCATAATTGCGTTCCAACGGATAATCGAACGAATGCGACGTTCAAGTGTTGTATCACCGGGATAAGCAGGTTCCTGATCAGCAGGAATAGTATTGAGATAATTGGTGGTCATACCCGTAGGCATATCTACACCATCCAGACGCGCTTTTTCTAAAACCTGCTCAAGCAAATACTGAGCACGCTCTACGCCTTCTTCACGGACAACAGACTCAAGAGCTTCCAGCCACTCCTGAGTTTCCAGTGCATCTACGTCATGCTTCATGTCAGACATGCGATCTTTCCTTTTGTTGGTTTGATCTAAAAACAAACAATAACAAGTCAATCAGGACTCGTTACCCTGCTGAATCCGACGCAATGAACGTTCACGACGCGTTTGTTCCCGCGTTAAATCCAACAGTGTTTCTTCAATATAGGCAAGGTGTGAATGCGACATTTCCCGAGCCTTTTCCGGCTCTCCGGCAACAATAGCATCCACAATACTGGCCCGATGCTTACTTACTTTGTCCACCACTTCAGGGCGGTGGTGTAATAGTTTTAAATTCTGTAGTACGTTCTGCTCAAGCAATGATGCGAGGCTTCGGACAATATGCAGCAAAACGACATTATGTGAGGCTTCAGTGAGCGTGACTAAAAATTCGACAACGCAGGCAGACTCGGCTTCAATATTATTTTCGTTCTGTTTTTCATGAATTTTTACGAGACAGGCCTGAATACGCTCAAAGTCTTCTTCAGTGCCGCGCAGCGCGGCGAAATAAGCTGAAATCCCTTCCATCGCATGGCGGGCTTCTAATAAATCTAACTGAGTTTCAGAGTGACTGGATAATAATTCCATCAAAGGATCAGAAAAGCTCGTCCATATGTTTTCGGTAACGAAAGTTCCGCCGCCATGACGCCGGCTCAGCAGTCGTTTTGCTTCGAGTCTCTGTATCGCTTCACGTACCGATGGACGGGATACATCGAATTGTCGGGCAAGTTCACGCTCAGGAGGTAACTGTTGTCCGGGCGCGAGCGTTCCTTCGACAATCAAACGTTCAAGTTCCTGTTCAATCACATCGGCAAGTTTCGGCTGACGAATCCTTTGATATGCCATAGTAATAGTTCTTTTGTTTTTATATTCATTATTTTTTAGTTAATTGGTAATACCAATTTTAAGTCGTCGAAGAAATTAACATATTCAAAACTTCTTTGTCCAGATAAAAATTTGACCAAAATCATAGAACCACCCCGCAAGCAACAACTCATTAACATTCGGGGCGTGAAATATTAAATTTAAGTTAATGACAGGCAAAACGGATGATATGAAAAGAAATGTACTTGTTAAATAAGGAAACAACGGAAAGTGAAAGAGAAAACACCAGAAAATGTGAGGAAATTACTCGATATTGACAAAAATAAATAGATATCTTCCTACATTGAATCAATCATTTTTTACAATAAATATACTTATATGAGCAGAATGTAAGAATAAAATAAACAATAAAAAGAGAGCAAACGAAACCCTTTGGCTCATTCACTCTCACTGACAACCACCTGAATCCGTTAGATTAATCTGGTTAAAAAACACTCACAGACACCCTGAGAACAATGCTTATACACCATTGCTCCTGGCTTCAATATGGTCAATCAAAAGCTGTAACGACTGATTTCCCCTGAAGATGTTGATATCAAGTTTGTAGGCAATGTGCACTTTTTTGACTGAAAGATCCGGCCAGCGACGCAGATCAACATTAAATGCAATTGCATCAACCATTTGATGGCCTGGCATACCTTTGTGCAACGGCTCCAGCATCAGTTTCAGGTGTTTCTCGCCGACCAGCTTCTGACTCAGCACCCGGAATTCGCCATCAAACAAAGGTTCGGGGAATGCCTGTCCCCATGGTCCACCGGAGCGTAAAATCTCTGCGGTATGCATAGATAACTCTTCAGGCAACAACTCTCCGTCAGAAAGTAAAACACCTTTCAGCGCAGATTCATCCAGCAGATCATGGACAACCTCATCAAAACGGGCCGCAAAACGCTCAAAATCGCGCTCACGAATCGATAAACCGGCAGCCATCGCATGACCGCCAAACTTTAGTATCAAATCCGGAGATGTTGTATCAATTAAGTCCAGAGCATCGCGCATGTGTAATCCGGGAACAGAGCGGCAAGAACCTTTCATAATCCCTTCTCCCGCATCGGCAAATGCGATCACAGGACGATGATACGTATCTTTAATCCGGGACGCTAAAATACCAATCACCCCCTGATGCCAGTCACGCTGAAACAATGCAATCCCGAACGGTAATGCCGCACCTTCCCCCAGTTTCAAACGCTCACAAAATGCTAACGCCTCTTGCTTCATGCCGGATTCAATTTCTTTACGGGTCTGATTCAGGCCATCAAGCTCACTCGCCATTCTTCGGGCTGCATAGATATTATTACAAAGCAGCAACTCAACCCCGAACGACATATCATCCAGCCGCCCGGCTGCATTGATTCTCGGCCCCAGTGCAAAACCAAAATCGGATGCCACCAGATTCCGGGGATCCCGGTTCGAGACTTCAATCAAAGCCTGAATCCCCGGACGGGTCTGACCGGCTCTGATCCGCTGCAACCCCTGATAAACCAGCACCCGGTTATTATCATCAAGCGGCACCACATCCGCCACGGTACCCAGCGCAACCAAATCCAGCAGAGTCATCAGCTTCGGTTCCGCCAGACCAGCCTGCGCAAACCAGTTCTGCTTCCTCATATAAACGCAAAGCGCCATCATCATATAGAAAGCAACACCGACACCGGCTAATGCCTTAGAGGGAAATCCACAATCCGGTAAGTTCGGGTTGACCATAGCATCCGCATCCGGAAGCGTCTCACCCGGTAAATGGTGATCAGTGACAATTACCTGCAAACCTTGCTCTTTGGCATAACGGACACCTTCCAGAGAAGACACACCGTTATCCACGGTCATGATAATTTCAGCCCCCATGTCAATGGCCTGCACAACCACTTCAGGGCTTAGTCCATAGCCATCATCAAACCGGTTAGGGACCAGATAATCAACATTGTTGCTCCCCAACATTCTGAGTGCCAGCACAGATAGTGCGGTACTGGTCGCACCATCGGCATCAAAGTCACCCACAATAATGATGCGACGCTGATTCACCACAGCCTGATATAAAATTTCAACCGCCACATCCATGCCTTTGAAAAGCTGATAGCTGTGCAGCGCCCGGGCACTCTTTTCCAGCTGACTGGCATCATGGATACCCCGGCCAACATAAAGACGGCGTAAAATGGGAGGAATGGTTTCCGGCAACAGAGAAATATCGGGTTGAGGTCTTCTTTTTATTTCAATCATATCGTTAAAAAGCCCGGCATACGCCGGGCCTCTGAATTAAGGAGCTGAACTAGCGTGATTAGAGAGATTCTAACCGTTTTAGCAATGCTTTTGGAGGAAGATATCCACCCACCATGACACCATTTGGTAAAAAGATTGCAGGCGTACCTTTCACACCCAGCTCTTTACCAAGCTCATAATGGTTACTAATCATTGTCTTACATTTACCAATGTCTTTGCCCGCGTCAACCTGTTTACGATTCAGCTTGGCATCTTCTAATGCTTTCTGCGGATCATCAGCACACCAGATGGCAGCCATGTGGTCAGCGACCGGTCCTGTTGCGCCCTGACGAGGGAATGCCAGATAACGAATCGTAATGCCTAAATCGTTATATTCTTTCAACTGGCTATGTAATCGTACACAGTACCCACAGGTAATATCTGTAAAGACAGTGACAGCATACTTTTCATCTTTCGCCTTAAATACGATCATCTGATCTTTCAACGCTTCGAGTCTTTTCGCATGCTGTGGCGCAAGACGTTTGGCAATCACATCTTCATATTTGCCATCATCATGTAATCTAAACAATGTTCCGGCAACAAACAACTTACCGTCTGGTGTTGAGAAAAGTGTGCCATTTGACGTACTGACCTCTAGCAGGCCATCAATGTCCTGAGAAGGCGCAACGTTATGCACTTTCAGACCGATTTTCTCAAAACGTTTGGTAATTTCCTGCTTATCGAAAGACACCGAAGCGTAAGAGAAAACAGAAAAAAGAGTACAACATAAAATCATTAACTGGGGGATACGTATAACGCGCATCATATTTCACCTTATTTTTTAAGCCCTTGGATGGTGCTCACTATGTAATTGTTTCAATCTTTCAGTGGCCACATGAGTATAAATTTGTGTTGTCGATAAGTCACTATGTCCGAGCAACATCTGTACGACTCTTAGATCTGCACCATAGTTCAGTAAATGTGTTGCAAATGCATGCCTTAGCACGTGCGGCGACAGTTTTTCTGCATCAATCCCGGCGATGACCGCATAATGTTTAATCCGGTGCCAGAATGTCTGGCGGGTCATTTGTTTCGCCCTGCGACTGGGAAACACAACATCAGAGGAGTGATCACCAAGTAAGACGCCCCGTCCTTTTTGCAAAAATACTTCGATCCACTCGATTGCATTTTCTCCGACCGGAACCAATCTTTCTTTGCCACCTTTCCCCATGACACGAACAACACCTTGCCGCAAACTCAAATTTTCCATGGTCAGGCTGACAAGTTCTGTGACGCGCAACCCGGTTGCATAAAGTAACTCCAGCATGGCTTTATCCCGCAGCTCCAGCGGTTCACTGGTATCAGGCGCATTCAGTAACGCTTCAACCTGAGCCTCACTTAAATCTTTTGGTAATCTTTTTGGCAGTTTTGGCGCTACCAGTAAAGCACTGGGATCATCCGGGCGGAACTTCTCCCGGTACAAATACTGGAACAAACGACGAATGGCAGACAACATTCTGGCCCGTGACGTCTGTTTATACATTTGATCCACCAGCCAGGCCTGATATTCCTGTAAGTCAGAAACACCAACTGATTCCAGCTGGTGTTTTTGCTCTTTCATCCAGCCTAATAACTTCAGCAGATCATTTCTGTACGAAACCAGTGTATTATCTGACAGTCCCCGCTCCATCCACATCGCATCTAAAAACCGCTCTACCCGATGCTGATCGTCGGTATAAGAATCTGACACACCCATATCCCATACTTAATATTTTAACGTGCTTCATTAAATAACACAGAAACACACAGATTACAGATGATTAAACGGTAAAGTTTTTGAAAATTATAGACGCAGTCCAACTTATCTTGAGCCTCTTGATAGATAACGTTAGAATCTGACAAACTTTTAAACAGTATATAACCTCATGAAAATTGGCCTCTTCTACGGTTCCACAACCTGCTATACAGAAATGACAGCTGAAAAAATCCGGGCCATCCTCGGAGAAGATTTAGTTGATATTTATAATGTTAAAGATACACCACTCACCCAAATGGAAGATTATGACTTCCTGATCCTCGGGATTTCAACCTGGGATTTCGGTGAAATTCAGGAAGACTGGAATTCCGTCTGGAATCAGATTCAGCAGTTAAATCTACACGGAAAATTTATCGCTCTATACGGGCTGGGCGATCAGGAAGGCTATGGCGAATGGTATCTTGACGCGATGGGATTACTGCACGATGAACTGAGAAGTTGTGGTGTCACTTTTCTGGGATACTGGCCGAATCAGGGCTACGAATTTGAAGCATCGAAAGCTCTGACAGAAGATGGCAGCCACTTTGTAGGACTGGCACTGGATGAAGATTCTCAATATGACCTCACCGATGAAAGACTGGCAACCTGGTGTGAGCAGATATTAATTGAATACAATGACACCCTTTAATCTTCAGACCCGGCGGGAGTTTCAGGCTCCCGTCAGCCATATTGAAATGACAATAACCTTTTCATCATCACCGATAATAAAACCACACCTGTAATAAAACTATCATCTGTAATAAAACTATCATCTGCAATAAAACCACAGCAGCATAAAACACACAACATACATGACTAAAGCATAACGCCAGTTCAGCTTCAGCAACGTCCCGGCACTAATCTCATAGCGGGACTGAATACTGAGCTGAACACCGGAAAATGGTGACAAACTAATCCCCAGCGACCACCCCATTAATAATGTCAGCCCAAGCAGATTCGGATCAGACACCGTGGGCGCGAGAACACTGCCCGCCAATACCACACTGGTGACAGGATGCATTCCCGTCATGGCCAGAGCAACCAGAATCAACAGGGTTATACTGGCCTCAAGGTAACCAAAATGAGCCGGAGCCAGGTGTAAATCCAGAGAAGTCAGCACACCGGCGACCCCTGCTGCCAAAAGTGCAGCCGCAGCAAACAGCACCACTTCACCACCTGAACCGGCAATGCCTGATTCGATATGCTGAATCATCTTCTGGCTTCCCTGCTGTATGCCCTGATTCAGAATCAGCCACAAGGCGGTGAAAGAAACCGTTGTCACTGAAACCAGCGTTAACACACTTAATGATGAAAAATACTCATGGGCAAAGATTACCACCAGCGCCAGAAAACAGGGCATCCACAGAGAATCCCACGCCATCGGATAACCATGAAGTTCTTTTGCTGCCGGTTGTCTGAGGATTTCCCAGGCACTCACGGCGATCCCGGCCAGACTGACTGGTATGCCGTATAAAACCAGCGTACTCAACTGAGAACCGGGCGCACTCACCAGTGTCAGACCCATTGCAGCAAAAAAAGGGGACCAGAAGGCACAAATACAAAACGCCCTGAGCAGCAATAACCCCTGCACCGGTGTAATTTGTTGTTGTCTGGCCAGCCGGTCTCCGACAATAATCACAGACGACATATTCAATACTGAGCCAAATAAATGCGCACCAAGTAATGTGCGCAGTAATGCCCGCCGTCCCTTAGGTAATGTGCGGCTATCTGCCGCACCTGAACCGGTACATATTTTTAAAAAACCGACCGCAATCAGCATATTGACAACTTTTTGATTCGCTTCCAGAGCCACCAGTAAATATCGCGAATCAATCCCGTGAAAGACACCAAACATCAGACACAATGAACCAATCACCAACAAGACGATGACCTGTTTTTTCTGATTTGGTTTGGCAAATGGTAACAACAGAAAGGCAGCCACCCAGACAGGTACACCTGCCCAGAAGGAACTGAGATGGGTAAATGCTGATACTATCGAAAGCACGAGACTTCCGAAGAGCAACCAGCCGGCAATCTTCGCAAATTCAGGTTTCATAACAGGTAAAACATAAAAAACTGTCCGGACAGATCCAACGTATCACATTGAGCAAACTGAATAAATCGAAAACTCAGGACGGTTTCAAACATAAATCACCGGTCAGATTTACTGGTAGTCATCTGGTTTATTTACGGCATAAAATTCAGTACGACCTGCCAGGCTGATTCCCGGTTCCACCCACTTCACAGTTTTTCGTTCTGATCAGACCGGATCCATACGATACGCTATTTTTCTCTGCACCGGAGGTCTATGATTTCAGGCTATCCAGATCTGATATACCCAGACATCGCATATCGCGGTAGATAAGGATTCAATATGACACCAGACGAATTAATAGCAGCCTGTGGTGGCCGGGATAACCTGCGCCGGGCACTCAAAGTCAGCGAGACAGTGATTATCGAATTAGGCGATCCCTCACTCAGAACAGAGCAAGTCGCTTCACTTCCGTTTAATCCAGCTCTTTCGCAGATAACCTGGAAGCAGGAAGTCCCCCTGACAGCCGACGAATGGCAGTATTTCAGCGACATCATTGATGAGAGCATCCGCCAGCAAATCTCTGCCCTGAGAGTCACAGAACCTGCCTGTTTCCGTCCGCAATGGCACATTGCTCCGGTGCAGGGCATGTTAAATGACCCGAACGGATTTACCTTTCATCAGGGCGAATATCATCTGTTTCACGGCCTCTATCAATTTTCAGGAAAGCATAAAGATCGCTGCTGGGTTCACTACACCAGTCCGGATTTAGTCAACTGGACATCACACCCTGTCGCCCTTTGTACCTCTGACTGGTTTGACAGTCACGGCGTCTACTCCGGCCATGCTGTCAGCCAGCAGGATGAACTGGTGATTATCTACACCGGCAATGTCCGGATTGGAGAGCAGCGGGACCGGCTCAGTACACAATGCCTCGCAACCTCCGCTGATGGGATTCACTTTACCAAGCACGGTCCGTTAATTGACGAACTGCCGCCAGGTGTTACACCGCATTTCCGGGATCCGAAGATCTTCCGCCATCATGATCACTGGATCATGTTACTGGGCGCTCAGGAAGAAACACCGGACGGTACACTCAGAGCCCGTCTGGCACTTTACCGCTCAAAAGATTTACGGGACTGGCAATACTGCGGGCTATACGGAGAAACGCTGAATGACGGACACTTCGGCTATATGTGGGAATGCCCGGATCTGTTTGAAGCAGACGGGCAGCTTTTCTCGATGCTCTGCCCGCAGGGGATTACATCTCACAGTCAGTTTTACACCATTCCGCATCACTGCGGCTATGTGAAAGCGACACTCGATGCTGAAGATAACCTCTCGCTCCGGGAATTCAGACATCTGGATCATGGGTTCGATTTCTACGCACCGCAGACAACACAGGCAGCAGATGGCCGCCGGTTATTAATCGGCTGGATGGGCATGCCGGATGAAACCAGGCGACCTTCGACTCAGGAAGGCTGGCTTCACCAGCTGACCTGTATCCGGGAGCTGACTTATCAAAACGGCCAGCTTTATCAACAACCGGCCAGAGAGCTGCAACAGTTACGGGGCGCAGAGAAAATCATCCGGTTTTCTGGTGTATCCAGCCGGGAAGTGGTGTCTTTGACGTCAAAATGCTTTGAGCTGCAAACCCGTTTCCGCTGGCCGCAACAGGGACAGATAACATTGCGCTTAATGGATAACGGTGAATACTATTGTGATCTGATTCTGGATGCAGATAACCAGCGTATCATGCTGGATCGCAGCCATGCCCTGCCTCAGGATGGCGACACACTGCGTGAAATCCCGTGGCCGGATAAACAGGACGTCAGCGTTCAGTTATTGGCTGATAACGCATCTCTGGAGATCTTTATCAACGATGGCCGGTATGTCATGACATCCAGCGTGTTCACACCAACAGATGCATGTCGTGTTCAGTTCATCAGCAGTCATCCCTGTACATGGCAGGATGTCAGTTGCTGGTCTTTGCGTCAGCACGCAACTGATACCAAAGTGATACTGAAATCATCAGCATAGCCGCTAAGATAATCATGTGAGCCGGGGGAATGGGTTGATAATGACACACTACCCCGTCGGTGAAACAGTCACGTTTTCCGGTCATGTCCATTCATGATGATTAAACGAAGACTCCTGTGAAAGTCCTGAAAACATTGAATGGCCCTTGTTTCGTATTTCTGTTGACAAGGGCTGCTTTTTACCTCTTTTTTAAATCTTTTGCTAAGCGACGTTGCAACAAGTGCGTGTCTTCAGCCCGTGAACGAAAACATGCTCACGATTCACCAGCAGAAGTTCAGAAACCAGAAATCTTTTGTTTCATAACGGATAAAATGCGCCTGCTGATCCAGATAGATATCCAGACGGCACACATCCGGCAGGTAAGGCTGGCCGGAGTGACCAATAATATCCAGATGACCAATCCAGGCCTGATTGCTGGCATAAGACCAGTGAATCATCGCATTCTGATCTTTTGAGAAAATCGTTTCAACCAGAGGCCGCTTAATCACCATCATCCCAACCCCATCAGACAAAAGAATCTTATTTTTCGTCTGATCATAATTACTGAGTTCCACCACAACCGGAAACTCAGGGTTGTCATAGTGAATATACAGGCGCTTGGGAAAGAAAAAGGCAATCACCACTGCCAGCATGAGCAGACATACCAGCAGGCGGATCATTTTTTCCAGATACACTCCCGAAGACCTCTGAGCGTCTCTGTCAATGAGGAGCCGTCTGGCATGAGTAACTGAATTTGATTCTGTCTGGAACAACATAGACTGTGATCTCGCACTGAAATACATCACTATTCTCAAATGAGATTTTTATATCTTATGCCTTTATCAAACTGAATACGACAGCTAATTGAAACCGGATGAATATCCTTAGGAATATCATCAGAAAAACCAGTCTGCTATTGATAAAAACACCACCACAATTATGCAATCTATCTCATTAGTCACCTTAAAATCCTTGTCTTTGCAAGCCAGTATTGCTTCATTTCTATGCTATTTTTTAAATGTGTTCACTCAATAAGCCAACTGATATGCTCGTACCAAAGCAACCTGATAATGAAGACGACAGACTCTCCGCGCTACAGCGTCTGGATGTACTGGATACTGCTCCGGAAGAAAGGTTTGACCGTATAACACGTCTGGCCAGAAGACTGTTCGATGTCCCCATCGCACTTGTCAGCCTTGTTGACGAAAATCGCCAATGGTTTAAATCCTGTATTGGTCTGGATGCATCAGAAACATCCCGCGATATTTCTTTTTGTGGTCACGCCATTCTGGAAAACAAACCATTTGTGGTGCCGGATGCCTCAAAAGATCCCCGCTTTTCAGACAATCCACTGGTAACAGATGCACCGCATATTCGTTTCTATGCCGGGGTACCGCTTCATTATCAGGACTGTAAAAATGGCACCTGCCATCTTGGTACGCTTTGCATCATTGACCAAAAACCAAAACATATCACTCAGGCAGAACTGAATGATTTAATCGATCTCGCCCATCTTGCCGAACGTGAATTTTCAGCGTCCCACATTGCCAGCATTGACGAACTCACCCAAATCCAGAACCGGCGCGGTTTTATCTCTCTGGCACAAAAAGCATCGTCTTACTGCCAACGGGAAAACAGACCCTTTTCTCTCGCTTATATCGACCTGAATCAGTTTAAGCCGATTAATGACCAGTTTGGTCATGCTGAAGGCGATAAAGCGCTGCAAATATTCGCCCAACTGATGCAACAAAGCTTCAGGGAATCAGACATTATCGCCCGGATTGGCGGAGATGAATTTGTCGTATTCATGACCGGCATCGCTCAAACAGATGCACAAACCGCGATCGACAGATTCCGCATCCAGGTTAACCGGCATAATCAGGAGGCAAATCGCGGTTATGAGATGACTTTTTGTGAAGGCATTATCTCCGTTGAACCATATCGGCATGAAACGATAGAATCACTATTGTGTGAAGCGGATAAGTTAATGTATAAAAAGAAAAAAAAGTAACTTTCTATCCCTTCAGACATAGAAAAATGTCCTGAACCTGGTGACGCACAGGTTCATCAGCCATTATCGATAAAAACCCCACCTCATGCTGAAAACAGATGACTCAATAGCTTTACGCCCAATCCCGGTGAGATCTTAATGATTGAATTTGCGCTACCTGTTGCTCACTTCTAGACTCATTATTACAGTTGGCAAATATAAGAAATTAAAAATGATGCGTATTCACTCAATACAAGTAAAAGTCATGTTTCCGATTATATTCCTCGCTGTCATTCTTGCAGGATTGCTTGCTTTTATGATGTTTATGACCAGCATGCAGAAAGAATCATTACGGATGCAAACGGAGCATTATTTTGAAGCTTTATCTGAAGTACTCAATGCTGACCGGGATATTTATCAGGCCCGTCTGGCTCAGGAAAAATTACTCACAGGAGAAGGAAACCCACAGCAGAACAAAGCAGATTTTGAGGAAAACGCACAGCAGGTCATTGATCGTTTTCAACAGTTCAGGCTTCATCTGAAAGATCAACCGGCTGAGTTACTCTCTCCGTTTGAATCATTTGATATCCGCTATCAGGACTGGCTCCGTGCCAGCAGAAATTCATTACAATATGTCGCCAGTGAGTTAACCCCGCAACCTTATCCGGTACTGGAGAGTCAGTTCAGAAAGATACGACAGATGCTCGACAAAGCCGGGGAAAACTTAAGAATGTACGCCCGTCAGTCAGAACAAAACCCGGCAACCACAGCAAAAGATATCGTCCGCTATGTAGAAGCGATCACTGAGATCCTCAATGCAGACAGAGATATGTATCAGGCACGCCTTGCCCAGCAGAAGATATTCAGCCAGCCTGCAAATCTGACAACTTACAAAGCGGAATTTGAAACCAATGCCAGTCAGGTTTTGCAACGATTTCATAACTATCTCAGCCACCTCACGACAGAACCGGAGCTGACTTCTCCCTATGCTGAATTTGACACCCTTTACAATGAATGGCTGCAGGAGAGCCGCAAAATCCTGGCTTCACTGTCACAATCCGGTCCGGCAACAAATCAGGCTCCTGCCCCGCAATCTCAGGAAGTCCGGTTATCCGCTATCAAATTTGAGGAAATACGCAAGATGCTCGACAAAGCCGGAGAAAATATCCGCGCTCATTCCAGAGTCATGGAAAAACAGATGGATGAGAAATCTGCCCGCTACCAGAATAATGCGATGGTGGTGATTGCCGGCGCATTTTTAGTGGCCATGATATTTGGTTATCTGGTGCCCAGAAAGCTCACCCGGGATGTTGAAGATATGGTAAATCGGATCAGGGAAATAGCATTAGGTGATGGCGATCTGACCCAGAAAATACAGTCCACAGCGAAAGATGAACTGGGAGATCTTGCCAACGAATTTGATAATTTTGTTGAACGGCTGCGGACTATTATCAACAGTATTCAGCAACAGTCTCACGAACTTGGCAGTATGACCGGGGAACTGAATCACGCCTCAGAAAAGACCGGAAATATCACCCATACGCTGGTCTCCGCCTCCGAATCAATCGTCAGTGCGGGGCAGGAAATGACGATGTCCAACCAGCAAATGGCTGAAGTCGCAAGTGATACGGCGTCGGAAGCAGAAAACTCAACCACAATGACCCGCCAGGGGATCGCTGCGGTCGATGCCTCACATGAGGCAATTATCCAGCTGGTATGCGGTATAGAAAATGCGTTGACCCAGGCTGATGAGCTTGAAAAAAGCTCAGAACTTATCGCTTCAGTTCTGGAAGTCATTCGGAATATAGCCGATCAAACCAACCTGCTGGCATTGAATGCGGCCATTGAAGCTGCCAGAGCCGGAGAACAGGGACGCGGATTTGCCGTCGTCGCGGATGAAGTCAGAGTCCTGGCAACAAAAACGCAGGACAGTACCAATGAAATAGAAACGATGATTGAAGGTCTGAGAAGAAATGTGAGTCAATCTTCTGCCGCAATCAGGGAAAGCAAACGTAATGCAGAAACAACCGCATCAAATTTTGATGAAGTCACCCGGGTTTTCCACATTTTGAGCGAATCATTTAATAAAGTGCAGGCGATGGCCGAACAAACCGCTTTAGCGACTCAGAAACAGTCAGGCGTCGCGGATGACATCAATCACAATCTGGCTTCCCTCAAAGATCAGACCACAACCGTTCAGGATATCTCTGAGCTGATTCAACAACATGCAGGTCAGATATCCACACTGTATAACGGCCTGGATGCTCAGGTTGGGAATTTCCGGGTGTAAGTATCCGGGTGTAAGTATCCGGGATATGTATCCCTGTATAATAAGAATCCCGGTATACCCAAACAACCTGAAACGATACTACCCGCGTGATCTGTTCAGATTCATCGTTCACCCGTTGTACCGGTGAACGCCTGTTTATCTCCGGACATTAACTCCGCTGAATCCAACCAGAAAATCATCCGCTATTCTGCCGGATATCATTCGTCGACATTTCATCATATACCCAAGCAACCTGAAGATGCAGGTTGTTTGGGTATAAAAACCCAAAATTAAACCTGAAACACCAAATTAAGTGACCATTTCATTAATTATCAACTAATTTTAATAAGAAGATGAAATACATTCTTTAGATGAATAATTTATAGGGGACTCTCTATGCTGAACTTCGGTTTCAAGACAGCATTGCTGTTATCCGTGATAGCAATTGTCACGCTTACGGTTGGCTCATCCAATTATCTGTCATATCTGCGGGCCAGCGATATTCTTCACGATACAATTTATGAAGGTGTTGAACAACGCGTCACCCTTGAAGGTAAAACGGTATCAGATTACATCACGGCAAAAACCAAAGCTGTCGTCAATCTTGCCGATGATTACCGGAAGTATCGTTACACCAGCAACCATGCCGAACGGATGCGGGTGGGTGCAATTTCAGCGTTAATCCCGACATTGACCGCAGGCTTTGCTAATGGTGATGCCTTTGCCTCTTTCGAAAATAATATCTGGGTCAAAGGTAAAAATCCGCCCAACTATGATCCGAGAAAAAGAGGCTGGTATCAGGATGCCATGCGTTCATCCGGCCCGATATTTACTGATCCTTACAATGACGCTACCACCGGGGAACTCATGGTCAGTATCGGTCAGCATGCCAGCAATGGCACTGTGATTCTGGCCGATATTCCCTTAACCGTGCTGTCTGAAACCGTGTCACAGATCCAAATCAAAGGGGCTGTAGCCTTAATCATGACGGATGATTCTACGGTACTTGCCAGCTCATCTCCCGTGGTACAAACCGGGAAGAAGGTCACCGACTATCCGTCGCTGGTGCATATCGCCCGGGGGGTGAAAAACAATGAAAACACAATTCAGGACTATACTCTGGACGGCGTGGATAAAGTCATGTTCTCACAAAGAATCAAATACGGCGATAAAGACTGGTACATGATGATCGGCCTGGATAACGATGTTGTATTCAGCCAGTTGAATGAAATGAGAAATAAGTCACTCATTCTGACTGTTGTTTATGTCGTTCTCAGTATCATTGTGACCCTGCTGGTCCTCAATTTCCTGTACCGGCCGATCTTAGCCCTGAAAAAAACAATCATCGGGCTGAGCCAGGGGAATGGCGATTTAACCCATCGCCTTGATGTGGAATCCAATGATGATTTGGGACAAATAGCTGATGGCATTAATAAATTTATCGCCAGCCTGCAAAGTATGATGCTCGATATTCAGGCAGCAACCTTTACGCTGAAAGACAACATCGCCAAACTGAAACTTCAGTCTGAAGACAATTCTTCGATACTGAATCATCATGTTCAGGAAACCGAACAAATTGTGACTGCGATTGAAGAGATGAGTGCTACTGCGGACTCTGTCGCCCAGAACGCCAGTGATGCTGCTCAGTTTACTAAGGAAGCAGCTGGTATAGGAAACGGTGCTCTGTCCAACGTTGATGAAGCAAAAACCAGGGTGACCAATCTGGTCGATGATGTTGACACCACAGCCAGCAGCCTGCAGGCAATGAGTGACGAAACCAAAGACATCAGCACTGTGCTGAACGTCATCGGAGACATTGCTGAACAAACCAACTTGCTGGCCCTGAATGCCGCCATTGAAGCAGCCAGAGCCGGTGAACAGGGGCGTGGATTTGCCGTCGTGGCGGATGAAGTCCGGGCGTTAGCCAGCAGAACCCAGTCCAGTACCGAAGAGATAGAACAGGCGCTCAACCGTTTACTATCCCGGAATACACAGGTCGTCGATGCGATGAACGGCACCAAATCGGCCTGTCAGGAAACCTCTGAAACAACGGATCAGGTCAGTGACAGCATCAATTCTCTGACGGAACAGGTCTCCGGGATTACAGAACTGACGATTCAGATTGCCACTGCCGCAGAAGAGCAAAGCAGCGTTTCGCAGGAAATCAGCCGCAATATGACCGCAATTAACGATATTGTTAACCAGCTCAATAAAAATGGCGAAGAAGGGCTGAAACAGACAGAAAATATTAATCAGGTCAATACCAATCTGGCTGATATCGTCGGAAAATTTAAACTACAATAACCTGCACTCCGGTGAGATACCTTTGTATCTCACCGGATTTTCCGGGCATCTTCTTCCATCATGATTAAAACCCAGCCATAAACTGCACGTAAATTGGACAAACCCACTCAAATTTACTCATTTTTACAATTATTTACAAAATAATCAATTCTCTGTTTTTACTCAGTTTATCTATCATTTTCTACATATAAAACACCGTACTTTACCTGCATCTATTTAGATCGGGAAAATATAAGATTTAAATCATTCCCATCGTGAATTCCATACTGTAAATTTGGGCGGCTATACCTGTATAGCAATCATCAGGGCCTGTTGAATACAACAAGATATTCACCGGCCAACATAATAAGTCATATGACAAGTAAATATTCTGCAATACCATCGACCGAATTATTTTTAAGAGGTTTCTCATGCTAAATTTCGGGTTTAAGAAAACACTCTTGTTTTCTATTATTGCCATTGTGGCTTTAACTGTTGGTTCATCCAACTATCTGTCTTACCTGCGGGCCAGTGACATATTCAGGGAGTCGATTTACAAAGGCATGGAAGAACGGGTTGCGCTGGAGGCGCAGAAAGTTTCCACTTACATCAGGTCAAAAACCAGCGCTGTCACCAATATTGCCGGTAAATACCGGGAAAACAGGTACACGGAAAATCATGCGCAGCGGATGCAGATTGGCGCAGCGGCGGCACATATCCCGACACTGACTGTCAGCTTCGCCACCGGAGACACTTACGCTTCATTTAACAATCCCAAATGGATAGATGGCAAAAACCCACCGGATTTTGACCCAAGAAAACGAAGCTGGTATCAGGATGCAGTCAACAGCACCAGTCCGGTACTTACCGACCCCTATATGGATGCAGCAACCGGTCAGCCGATGGTCAGCGTTGGCCAGCATGCAGGTCAGGGAACGGTTGTCCTTGCTGACATTCCGTTAAGCGTTCTTTCTGAAACCGTCAAAGAAATTCGCCTCAAAGGTGTCGTGGCGCTCATCACCACTGAAGATTCAACCATTCTTGCCAGTACCTCAGCCGTTGCCAAAGCCGGCACCAAAATGACCAATTATCCGGATCTCGCCAGAACTGCCAGATCGCTGACAACACATCAACAATCAGTGGAAGACTATGTGTTAAACGGTGTTGACAAAGTGATGTTCTCTCAGCGGATTAAATACGGCGATAAGAACTGGTATATGCTGATTGGTCTGGATAAAGATGTTGTGTTCGGTAAAATCAATGAAATGAAATACAAAGCATTCATGCTGACAAGTATCTATATTGTACTGAGTATAATCATCACCTTGCTGGTGCTGAACTACCTCTATCGCCCGATTCTGGCACTGAAAAAAACCATCTCGGGGCTGTCTCAGGGTAATGGGGATCTCACACAACGGCTGGATATCAATACCGACGATGATCTGGGTCAGATAGCCGATGGCGTCAACCAGTTTATCGGCAGCCTGCAAAACATGATGCTGGACATTCAAGCCTCAACCCTCAGCCTGAAAGACAACATCTCTGGTCTGAAGGTGCAGTCAGAGGATAATGCCGCGATTCTGAATCAGCATATGCAGGAAACCGAACAGGTTGTCACCGCCATTGAAGAAATGAGTGCCACTGCAGATTCTGTCGCTCAAAATGCCGGTGAAGCCGCGCAATATACCAAAGAGGCAGCAACAATCGGCAACGATGCGCAGACCATCATGGAAACGGGTAAAAATAAAGTCATCAGCCTGGTGGATGAAGTCGATTCGACCGCCAGCAGTCTGCTGGCAATGAGTGAAGAAACCAAAGATATCAATGCCGTTCTGACCGTCATTGGTGACATCGCTGAACAAACTAACCTGCTGGCACTCAATGCTGCCATTGAAGCTGCAAGGGCCGGAGAGCAGGGACGCGGTTTTGCCGTAGTCGCCGATGAAGTCCGGGCACTGGCCAGCAGAACCCAGTCCAGCACCGAAGAAATTGAACAGGCCCTGAACCGCCTGCTTTCACGGAATACGCAGGTCGTGGATTCAATGAATGCGACCAAAGCCACCTGCCAGGAAACCTCTGACAGTACGGAAGAGGTCAGCAACAGCATTACTTCTCTGACCAGTCAGGTCTCCGGCATCACTGAACTCAGCATGCAGATTGCAACCGCTGCAGAAGAGCAAAGCAGTGTGTCACAGGAAATCAGCCGCAACATGAGTGCGATTAATGACATGGTCAGTCAGCTGAATCAAAATGGTGAAAACACGGTCAAACAGACCGATGATATTGAGCAGGTAAACACCGGACTCATCAATATCATCAACCAGTTTAAGCTTCAGTAACAGGTCTCTGCCACTGGCGGAATGAAGAATTCCGCCAGTTTTTTTCCTGCAAACATCCCCTGTAAGAAAGTTTCTTTCAAAACCAGAGACAATAATCTGTGATATATCATATGCTAATCAATGCGAGCTGCAAAAAGAATCAAAGTTCTTGAGGCACAAGACTAATTATTGGTAATAAACCGAAAAAATAAATGACTATTTCGTCATTTACCTTCAAAATTTACTGGTATATACACGTCTTATATTGTACCGAATCGTAAACAGAGGATCTTTATGATGAATTTCGGTTTCAAAAAAACACTTTTGCTCTCCATTATTACTATCGTGACATTAACTGTCGGTTCATCCAACTATCTGTCTTACCTCCGTGCCAGTGATATTTTCAGCGACTCGATTTATAAAGGCATGGAAGAGCGGGTCTCTCTGGAAGCACAAAAAGTATCGGGTTATATCAAGTCCAAAACAGACTCAGTAGTCAACATTGCTGATGATTACAAAGCGCATCAATACAACAGCAATCACGCAGAACGTATGCGGGTTGCGGCACTGTCTGCGCATATCCCGGCCCTGACCGTCGGCCTTGCCAATGGCGATGCCTATGCCTCATTTGCTAACAGCAACTGGGTAGACGGTAAAAATCCGCCCAATTACGACCCGCGAAAACGCGGCTGGTATCAGGATGCAATGAAAACCTCCGGTGCTATCTTCACCGATCCGTATAAAGATGCCACGACCGGTGAACTGATGGTCAGCATCGGCCAACAGGCCAAAAACGGCACCGTCATCCTGGCCGATATTCCTCTGACAATTTTATCAGACACGGTTTCTCAAATTCAGCTCGATGGTGTCGTGGCACTTATCGTTACAGAAAACTCCACCATTCTGGCAACCACCTCTCAGGCAGTCAGTGTAGGCGAGAAACTGGCAAATAACCGGGATCTGTCAACCCTGGTTGGCAAACTGACTCAAAGCGATCATGTCGTTGTCGACTACAATCTCAATAATGTTGATAAGGTCATGTTTTCCCAGCGAATTAAATACGGTGATAAAAACTGGTATATGCTGATTGGTCTGGATAAAGACGTGATCTTCAGCAAGTTAAATGAGATGAAGTACAAAGCAATGGCCCTGACGGCTATCTATGTTGTGCTCAGTATTCTCATCACCCTGCTGGTGCTTAACTTCCTGTATCGTCCGATTCTGGCCCTGAAAAAAACCATTGTCGGGCTGAGTCAGGGCAATGGCGATTTAACCCAGCGCCTTGAGGTCACAACCGAAGACGATTTGGGACAGATGGCAGACGGAGTGAACAAGTTTATTGCCAGCCTGCAAAACATGATGCTGGATATTCATAGCGCCACCCTCAGCCTGAAAGATAATATTTCCCGGCTGAAACATCAGTCTGAAGATAATGCATCCATTCTGTACCAGCACATGCAGGAAACGGAACAGGTTGTCACCGCCATTGAAGAGATGAGCGCCACCGCTGACTCCGTCGCACAAAATGCCGGAGAAGCGGCTCAGTTCACCAAAGAAGCGGCAACCATTGGCAGTAATGCACTCATGGTCATGGACGAAGGAAAAGGAAAAGTCATCAGTCTGGTTGATGAAGTAGATACCACAGCCAACAGTCTGCTGGCAATGAGTGAAGAAACCAAAGATATCAATGCCGTTCTGACCGTCATTGGTGACATCGCTGAACAAACCAATCTGCTGGCACTCAATGCTGCCATTGAAGCTGCAAGGGCCGGAGAACAGGGACGCGGTTTTGCCGTAGTCGCCGATGAAGTCCGGGCACTGGCCAGCAGAACCCAGTCCAGCACCGAAGAAATTGAACAGGCGCTCAACCGCCTGCAATCAAGAAATGCTCAGGTTGTCGATGCGATGAATGCCACCAAGGTCACCTGTCAGGAAACTTCTGACAGCACGGAAGAGGTCAGCAACAGTATTACTTCTCTGACCAGTCAGGTCTCCGGCATCACTGAACTCAGCATGCAGATTGCAACCGCTGCAGAAGAGCAAAGCAGTGTGTCACAGGAAATCAGCCGTAACATGAATGCGATTAATGACATGGTCAGTCAGCTGAATCAAAATGGTGAAAACACGGTCAAACAGACCGATGATATTGAGCAGGTGAATACCGGACTCATGAATATGATCAATCAGTTCAAGCTGAAATAACCCCGCTATTCTGTCGATCTGACACAAAAGTCCCTCATATTCAGATGAGGGATTTTTTTATCCACGGCTTTCGTCAATGAATCAACCCGCGATAAAATGGTTATTGGTTATTGGTTATTGGTTATTGGTTATTGGTTAATGGCTTTGTGGCAGACAGCCTCAATATTATGCCCATCCGGATCAATCACAAAAGCCCCGTAATAATTTGCATGATATCTCTCCCTGATGCCAGGCTGACCATTATCTGCTGCCCCTGCTGATATTGCAGCCTGATAAAACCGATCAACGTCTTCACGGGAATCAGCAAGAAATGCAATATGCATCGGATGCTGAACCACGTCACCGGTTCCAATCCAGAATTCAGCCTTATTCTCTTTTCCAAAGCCTGCCCAGCCATAAATCTCTGTCACTAAACTGATCCCTAAAGGTTCCAGTGACTTCAGGTAAAATGCTTTACTTGCCTCATAATCGGCAACACCCATACCGATGTGATCGATAATCATGAATTTATCTCCTGTTCATATTCAGCGGCACACAGTAAAAATACTGTATATATATACAGATTCGAAATCAAGGAAACAGTCCGGAGAAACAAACATGAATAACAGTTATACCCATATATGGGTATACACAAAAAATATTAAGTTTGCTGCAACATAAGAAGGTTCAGAATAAGAAAGGTGATAAAAAAGTTCAGGGGCTCGCACACCCCTGAACAAAGTCTAAAGAAGGATCCAAATATTATTATTCCTGAATAAGTTTCAGCACCACTTCACCGCTGTAAGTCCCTGCTTCAATTTCAGTTTCTTCACCGTTCACCGTCATTTTCACGGTATAACCAACCGGTGCCTGAATTGTCGCGCTGTCAGCCAGTGTCAGCTTACCCAGATAGGAGTCATGCTGAATCTGCCATGAAGAAGAAGCATCAAATGAAGCCGTGATTCCCCAGTTAGCCGTGGCACCATAATAGTTACCATTCAGGCTGGAATCATTGCCGCTGCCATCGGTATAAGACAGTGATTCAACATCCCACAAGCCGTTAGAACCATCGGCAAAAGAACCGGTAAACATAGTGCTGTTGAACGTCACGCTCATAGCAGATGTACGTGCAGATGAACGCCCTTCCACAGCACGGGTGACATCGCCTTCATTCCAGACCACACCAGAAACTCTGGACTGATTAAACGTGATCACAGGGCTGGAACCCGCCTCTGATGAGACCAGATAACGGTAATCTTTCCGGTTCAGGTTCTCTGCTTTACACTGGTTCAGTTCAAGGTTAATTCCTGACGCTTCAAATTCAAACACAGCGCTGGTTAAACCACCATAGCTGCTGCCCACAGTCAGGTAAGGCACATCAGAAAAATCTGTGTTGCCGGTATATTTTCCTGCGGAGTAGTTGTAGTAAGTGTTATCCAGCACACTGCTGCGAACCAGCGTTTCTGAAGTATAATGACGTCCTGCCAGCTTGCTCAAAGTCTGTAATAGTTCACTCTGTGCCTCATCAGTGACATCATAGTTGTCGCACAACTGTCCGATAGTCATTTCAGGATCGCTCATCATGTAATGCATCAGTTCAGCACCGCCGCTTGCTGTCTTCCAGGCTGCTACTGCTTCCGCCGCTGTATCACCAGTCACATAACCAAACGAGTTATTCGTTGCTTCAAACGATACATTGGTAAATGTTGAGGTCGATGAACTGTTGATACCGCCCCGGTTTCTGAAACCAATCTGGCCGGATATCTGGCTGTTCTTCATGTTGAATGTACCACCGGAAGCTGATACGACACCGGCATCCATACGGGAAACGAATGATGAATTTTCAGCCGTAATGATACCGCCGCCAATCACATATGCACCGGCAGAACGGTTACCATAAACGCGGGTATGGAAGTTTTTCACTTCAACCACACCATTACCAAAGTCATTGGCAAGCGCAGAAGCCTGACCAACGGCATAACTGCCGTAAATACCGGTAATTGCATTCACATCTTCCAGATAAGCATAACCACCATAAACAACGTCTGCGGCATGGTTATTCCAGCCCTGAAGATTCAGATCTGCATTGTATAATTTGACAGAAGATGTTTCCGACGGCGCAGAACCGGTTTCTGTATCCGTACCAGACGCACCGGCAATAATACCGTTCGCACCATCACCGATTGCACTTAAGGTACTTCTTGGTCCGGTCAGGCTGCCGACCGTAATTGAGCCACCGTTGGTCGCATACAACAGCGCATTCATGCCCCATTCCATCACAATTTCATTGTTATAAGTGCTCAGGCCGCTCTCATAAGACATTTTTGCCCAGTTACCACTGGCGCTGGAATTGGCATGTAATTCGTCCACGGCAATCGAACCATAGTTCGTCGCCCACAAGATACTGCGCTCTTCATTAATCGCGGCTTCCAGTGGTTCACCGTCTTTATCCGTGTCAGCAAAGAGAACCGTTTTAGACACGGTGTCACTTTCGCCGTCAGCTTTCACGACAGCATTCGCAAAAGAAAGATAAACCGGGTTCAGAATATCACGGGCACTCAATCCGTTCAGGTTGTCATTATCACTGACGATTGAGGTCGCGTTGTAAGCATAAGAAATGACATAAGGCGAGTAATAGAGCGTATCAATATCACCATCAGAATCTGTATCGCGATAAGTGACATACTTATAGTAACCGCTGCCGGTTGACGGGAACAGCCCTGTCGTGCTGTCAGCAGAGACTGATTCACCGGTTTTCACATCATACGCAACTGCTGCATCATCTACGGTGACCGGATTACCATTCAGATAATAGCCTTTGGCAAACTGCAGCTTACTTTTCACTTCACTGTAAGATGAATCGGCGGCAATCGCTGCATTCAGTGTTTCAGCACCAGAAGCTGTCAGAGAACGGAATGTCTTGCTCAGTTCAGCTTCTGTGACTGTACTTTCAAACCCGGAATAGATTTCAACGACCTGTGCCTCTGCAACATAATCGTCACCACTGAAAGTCACAGAACTTCCGTCAACCGCAACATCGTCATCGTCGTGACTGGCACTTTCAGCAATCTCTGTAATCGCTGAAGTAGTCAGCTCATAGCCAGAAGGACTGGTCACATTCAGATAATTCCCACCGGCAATTGCCGCTGCAGTCGAATTAGTCAGTGTCACGGATATCGCTTCAATGCCGGATGTGACCACAGATTTACCCCCGGCAGAGGTTTGCGTGGTTGATACCGGCAGATAGAGCGCCGCATTACCGCTACTCTGAAATGCTGCATCGTCAATACTCACGTCCGGATTTGCAAAAGAGATAATCGCGGCAGCATTTAAGTCATAGAATGCCCAATCTGATACAACAGTCACGGAATCAGGAACATAAACCGCCGCGATTTCGCTGTGGTGACCAAATGCCTGAGACGCAATTTTAGTCACCGGAGCACCGCCTAATACGCTGGGAACAATCACAACACTATCGGATTTACCAGCATAGTAAGTCAGCGTGCTTGTCACTGTTTTGGTATCACCGGTGGTTGTGGTAATGACATCAAATGACCAGTTTCCTTCCGTTGCTGAAACCTGTGTCGTGGTACTGGTTTCTTCACCGCCCGGAGGTGGTCCCGGTGGTGTACTTTGTGAGGAATCATCTGTTGAGTCAGTTGTTGTTGTCGTTGAATAAGCCGGTAAACCGGCAAAAAGAACACCTAAAAGTAAAACCCGACAAGGGTTTAACCGCATATTCGGCTTCATAATACTCTCCACTGTGAACGCTTTTCATGCTGTCCGGTGATGAGGCAAACCGGTATAAAAATTCTGATTGAACATGATGAAAAGCTGATTTTATAAAACTGATAGCACACTATCACAGCCAGAGAAACCACCATAGATTTCAGGCAGTAAATGAAGGTAAACGATTGTCAAGTAAAGTAAATGAACAATAAATCATGACGTTTTACAGAGCTGAGTTCCATTTCAAAAAGAAATTTTTCGCCGCCATGTGTCAAAGAAGAGTGGTCAATTGGGAAACAGTGAAAAAAGAGACGAGAGGTTCGAAGAGCTCCCCTCGTCTCAGGCAGGTATATTATTTATATGACTTATCAATCAGACAATCTTAGGTTGTCCATCTGAAGCGGTTGCCCCGCCATCAACCGGTAAATTCACTCCGGTGAGGAAGGAAGCGTCATCGCTGACTAAAAAGGTCACAACAGAGGCGATTTCATCCGGCTCTGCTGCACGCCCAAGGGCGATTCTTTCATTAAACTTATCCCGGATTTCCTGAGGCCAGCCATTGGTCATATTGGTTTTCACCAGGCTCGGGCACACGGCGTTAATCCGCACCCCGGCTTCACCATGATCCAGCGCCATCGCACGGGTCAGGTTCACAACCGCCCCTTTCGCTGCACAGTAAAATGCAGCCCCCCAGTCACCCCCTAATCCGGAAACGGAGGCTGTATTAACAATACAACCTTTGGTTTTAAGCAGTTCCGGCAAAGCAAATTTTGAACAGTAAACGACGCCGTCAATGTCGACACCAGAGATTTTCTTCCAGTCTTCAACACTTGTTTCCAATACAGTCCCCGGAATGTGAACACCCGCGTTATTTACCAGAATATCCAGCCGGCCAAAACGATTTACCCCTTCAGTGACCATGGTCTCAACCTGTTGTGGATCAGAAACATCCACTTTCAGTGTCATGATCTTATCCGCATCAAACTGCTGCGCAGTTTGCTCCAGCTGTTCCTGATTCCAGTCAACTAAAATCAGTGTTGCACCTTCGGTATACAGTCTGCGGGCAATTGCAGCACCAATCCCATTTGCAGCACCCGTCACAAGTGCTGTTTTACCCTCAATACCTTTCATTGACTATTCTCCCTGCCACGTCACTTTTTGTGAATCATATGGACATTCTCAAAAACAACGTACATCACATCTCTTAACTGAATACAGAATCAAGACTGCCGACTTTTCTTGGCGCCATTAATTTGTGGTTATCTTTATAATCAACCGGTATTGCAACAACAACCGGACCTTCAGCCTCCATCGCTTCACGCAGAACCGGCATCAACATAGAAGGCTCAGTCACCGCCATGCCTTTTGCACCAAAAGAATCTGCATAAGCTTTGAAATCAATCGGGCCGAAATCAACACAGGCATGACGCTGATATTTCTTCAGCTCCTGAATCGCGACCATGTTGTAACCATTATCAACCCAGATAATGTGCACGATGTTACTTTTCAGGCGCACGGCCGTTTCAAGCTCCATACTGGATTGCATGAATCCGCCATCACCTGAGACTGAAATCACTTTCTGTCCGGGATTCAACAGGCTCGCACCAATGCCCCAGGGCAGTGCGACACCCATGGTTTGCTGACCATTCGAAATCAGCATCTGACGTGCCCGGAAGCAGCTCAGATAACGGGCAATCCAGATGTGAAAACTTCCCATATCCAGACACAAAGTGGTATCCGGCGTAATCACAGCCTGCATCGCTTTCAGCACTTCCAGCGGATGGAATCCATCCAGATATGATTTAGAGGCGTAACTGGTAATGAGCTGGCGCTGCTGGGCAACCTCACCCAGAATGGTACTGGCAGTCAGTGACAGCTGACTTTTATCGCCCAGCCTTTCCGTCATGATGTCCAGTGTTCTGGAAATATGTCCAATCACTTCAACACAAGGCTGATAGCAGCGATCAAAATCAGCAGCCATCACATCCAGATGAACAACCGGTGTATGTTGCTGATTCCATAACTCAGGATCATACTCAATCGGGCTGTAACCAATGGTCAGGATTAAGTCGGCATCCGCCAACAGCAAATCACCCGGCTGATTATTGAATAATCCGATCCGGCCGCCAAAACGGTTGTAATAACTGATATCAACTGCACCAGCAGCCTGATAAGTCCCGACAACCGGCAACTGAGTTTTGTCAAGGAAACGACCAATGGCGGATGCATTTTCCGGACGGCTGGCCTGCAGACCGAGTAAAACCACACAACGTTTCGCCTTATCAATCTCTTTAACCGCATCAAGGATGGCATCCTGATCGGCAGCACCTAAAACCGGCTGGTGATTCGGTACAATCATTTCATTGGATGTCATATCGCCCAGAACATCCTGTGGCAAACTGACGAAAGAAGCCCCGGCTCTGCCATATTCCGCAGCCCGGAAGGCATTTGCCATCACTTCACCAGCGGCATCCACATGCTGAATTTCAGCACTGAACTTAGTGACCGGACGAAAAATATTCACGGTATCCATGCTCTGGTGAGTCAGTTTTTCTTTATCTGCACGTTTTACTGCACCGCCAATAGCAACCAGCGGATCACCTTCTGATGTTGCCGTTGCCAGACCTGAAAGCAAATTGCCGCATCCCGGCCCGGAAGTCACCATCGTGACACCAGCTTTTCCGGTTAAACGTCCGACAACACCGGCCATAAATGCACCATTGGCTTCGTGACGCACCGGTATCATCTGAATGTTGGTATCTTCAATCGCGTCGAAGAGCCGGTCAATTTTTGCGCCGGGAATACCAAAAATGAATTTTGTGCCTTGTTGTTCTAACTGACGCGCAATCAGCTGAGCTCCGTTGATTGATACTTCTGGCTGAGCTTCATGCATTTTATGTACGGTTGATGATTTCATAGCGGCAACCTCATTGATTATCTGTAATATTGTATTTATTGGTTTATTGGTTTATTGGTTTATTGGTTTATTGGTTTATTGGTTTATTGTGTGTTTACAACACTTCGTTTTTGCCAGGGAAGGCTATTGCTCGGTTTTCTCTATTGCGGCCTGAATGTCATCAGGGTTCAGATTTGCATCCAGAAAATCGACCGTGGTTGGTGTATCGATAAACAGCCTCGAAACCCGGCCAATCTGAATCTTGCCTGACTTCACCTGATACTCCTGAATATGTCCGCCCCCGAGCCGGTCGTCAGTAATGAAATGCTCGTGATATCCCGGAACATTAATACCGGTGAAGTACTCTGGTGTACGAAAGCCCACCACAACCCCTTTTGCTTTTTCAAAAGTAAACGTTGGCTGCTCTTCAACCACTTCAACCATTGGCCGGTAAGGGCGTTCCTGTTTCGGAACCGTTCTTGTCCGGACAAAATTAAATTCACCATCAATCCGCACCGCACAGAAAAGGTTCTGACTCGGTGCGAATTCATTCACGATCTGATGGATTTGTTCTCTGCTGACAGGACGCAGCAAAGGCAGTTCGATTTCAGGTTTGAAATACGTCATCACAGCAAATGGTGTACATTGATCATGCTGCGCGCGGTTGGCTGAACCATCTGATTTCAGCTGAAACACTTCGCTGTCAAAAGCGATCAGTTCTCCGTCCAGCTGATTAAATGTACCCAGTCCGA
This sequence comes from Vibrio quintilis, assembly GCF_024529975.1. Lineage (GTDB taxonomy): Bacteria > Pseudomonadota > Gammaproteobacteria > Enterobacterales > Vibrionaceae > Vibrio > Vibrio quintilis. Next base: position 3,523,322 of record NZ_AP024897.1, read on the forward strand.
AATCACCATGTTCAAGGAGCTCTTTGATTGTGGTCGTACCTTCATAAACTCCCGCAATTAAAGCGCTCATGAGTGAGGTCTGATATATTTCACCTTCTCCGGTTTCCTGATGATAACGTTGAAAGGCATTCGCCACGTGAACCGGACAATCACAGACCTGTGCTGTTAATCTACTCATTACTTTCTCCCCGCTTCTATGCAAGTTAATGTATAAATACATTGACTTCTAAGGGCGTCTGAATCCAATATAAATTAGATTAATTTCGATACGGAAAAAATATGGAACTTCGTTATCTGAAGTATTTTGTGGCTGTCGCAGAAACTAAACACTTTACCCGGGCCGCAGAAAGACTGGGCATAGCCCAGCCTCCGCTCAGTCAACAGATAAAAAAACTGGAGCATGAAGTGGGGGCCCCCCTGTTCATCCGGCTCACCCGGGGTGTCGAACTGACGCCGGCCGGAGAGACGCTTTATCCGCATGCAGTCCGGATTTTATCTTCAGTCGATGAAGCCGTGAACAAAGTGCAGCAGGTCGCCAGAGGGGAAATTAATAAAATCAAGCTGGGATTTGCCACATCAACCGGCATGCTGGAAAAAGTACTGACGCTGGTACACAGGTTTCAGTCCCGCCATCCGGATATTCAAATTATTCCGTCTGAAGTCCCAATGCCCCAGCTGGTCGATAATTTACTGGATAAACAGGTGGATATTGCGTTTCTGCGTTTGCCCTGTTATGCCAGTGAAAAACTTGAAAAATGGGAATTATTTGACGACCCGTTTGTCGCTGTGTTACCGGAATCAAACCCGCTGAGTCATCATCATCAGTTGTCACTTCATCAACTCAAAGATCAGGAACTGGTCGTGTTTCCCAGAGAAACAGGTCCGGGTCTGTTCGATGCCCTGCATCAGGCCTTAGACAATTTTGATATTAAACCGAAGAGCAATATCAGTGCGCCTCAGCTCCGTGCCACGGTTTCTATGGCACTGGCAGGGATTGGTATTGCGCTGGTTCCCCAGTCTCTGACAGAGCATCTCAGCGGACATAGCAGAATCATTCCGGTCAGTGACATGCCGTTATCCAGCCGGGTGGTCCTGTCATGGAATAAGACATCGTTAAGTGAGCCGGTACGGCAGTTTATCGCGCTGTCTAAATCCTACGGCATTGCCTGAGCAGAAGCTGCAGACGATACGACAATCATTCACTCAGAGATAAAAAAGGCCTGAATATCTCAGGCCTTTTGAACAAAGATGAGAATCACCACCTGATACTACGACACTTCAAGGTCATTCCAGCTTGAGATCAGATGCGTCGCAATACCGTATTCAATCGCCTGTTCCGGGCTCATCCAGTAGTTACGGTCGGTATCCTGCGCTACTTTTTCCAGCGGCTGCCCGGTCGCATCACTAATCAGCTTATTGATTCTTTCACGGGCTCTGAGTAACTCATTCGCTTCAATCTCAATATCTGATACCCGGCCCTGAACGCCCCCTAAAGGCTGATGAATCATAAAACGGGTATTTGGCAACGTGTAGCGATCCTGCTTTTCTGCGCCCAGATAAATCGTGATTCCGGCGCTGGCAACCCAGCCTGTTCCGATTGTCAGCACTTTAGGTTTCACAAACTGAATCATATCGTGAATCGTGTCACCTGCTTCAACATGCCCGCCCTGGCTGTTGATAAACAGCTTGATCGGCTCGTCACCCATTTCCTGCAAAATCAGTAACTGTGCTGTCACTTTCTCCGCCAGTTTCTGATCGATCTCACCCGAAATGATGATTGAGCGGGATTTCAGCAAATGCTGAGCCGCCATACCTGCACCATTTTCTTCCTTTTCGTTTTTATTTGCCTCATCTGACATGATAAACACTCCGCGAGTTAGTTAGATCGTATCCGGTGATACAGGCACCAAGAACATGCGCTTACCTGCTTTACCGGTCACGGGTAATCAACTGATTGTTAATAACAAACCATAAGCATACCCGGTATTGTGCATAAAAGGGATATATTTATCTGCGCCTCACATATATACCCAAGCAACCTGAAGATGCAGGGTTCAGGTTGCTTGGATATACAACTATACTAGTATCGACTTTCATTCACGTTTGTATATAATAAAAAACGTTGTTTTATTCATCATATTGTCACTTGGGTGACATGAAAGTCTCATTAAAAGAGAACAGAATTGAAATATCACCAGATTAGCATGACTGGCAGAAGACTGAAACGAGGTTGATATGTTATCAAATAGTCCTTTTAGGCTACCGAGGAAAACTCCTTTTGGCCTTGGTGAACACCTTACTGAGTGGGCAACCGGATTACGTAAGCTCGATAAATTTTATGCACAGCGCCCCGCAGGTTGCGATACCAGAGAGTTCTTAAGATTTACGCTTGAAATTCTCGGAATTGATTATCAGGTTGTGAAAGGCGGACTGGGCCATATTCCAGCTTCTGGCCCGACTGTGATTGTTGCGAATCATCCGCTGGGTTGTGTTGAAGGTGTCATTCTGGCAGAAATTCTGCTTCAGGTTCGCTCTGATGTACAGATTCTGGCCAATCATTATCTCAAAACCGTGCCGGAACTGGATTCCCTTTTCATCGGCGTCGACGTATTTAAACCCAATTCAAATCTGGCTGCCGTCCGGGCCGCTCACCGCCATCTTGCAGACGGTGGATTATTGTTGATTTTTCCGGCCGGAGAGGTTTCTCACCTCGTCAAAGACAAACAACAGCGCCTGCAGGATATTGAGTGGAGCCAGTCGGTCAGCAAACTGGTCAGAAAAAACAAGGCGATTTCAGTGCCGGTATTTATCAACGGGCAGAATTCCAGACGATTTTATATGGCCGGAAAAATTCACCCGCTGCTGAGAACGCTGATGCTCGGACGTGAATTACTGAACAAAAAATCATCCAAACCGATCGAAATAGCAATCGGCCAGCAGATTCAGTTTAAAGAAATGAAATCCCTGACGGATGAACAGCTGGTACATTACCTGCGTTTCAATACCTATTTACTCAACCCGGCCACCAAACAGCTACGGAATAAAGACGTTGGCGATCAAAGCCTGCCACCGATAGCCGGACGCTTACCGGTTGAAGATTTAAAACAGGATATTTCGCGGCTAAGTGCAGAAGAACACCTGTTGACACACAATGAATTTGACGTGTACTGCGCCCGTCCGGAATCCATTCCTGCCATCATGCATGAAATTGGCAGAGTCCGGGAACAAAATTTCCGTCAGGTGGGTGAAGGCACCGGATTATCTCTGGACGTTGACAAATTTGATCGGGATTATCTGCACCTGTTCATCTGGGATCATGACAATGAACAGCTGGTCGGCGCTTATCGTCTCGGCCTTGTTGATCATCTGATTGAAAAACATGGCTTATCCGGGCTGTATTCAAGTACTTTGTTTAACTATGATCCGAAATTCATTCAACAGATGGGTAAATGTATTGAAATGGGGCGTTCTGTCGTTGCCGGAGAGTACCAGCGCAACATGACCTCTCTGTTATTACTCTGGAAAGGGATCGCGACTTTCACCAGCCGTAACCCTGATTATACCCACTTGTTTGGCCCGGTCAGTATCAGTAATGATTATAGTGAAGATGCCCGTCAGCTTCTGACGGAAAGTCTCTCGGTCAATTATTATGATCAACAACAGGCACAGCTGGTTTCGCCCACGAACCCACTGCCAAAGAATCAACATTATGACTGGCATAAATCACTGCTCAATGCCTTGTCTGACCTGCAGTTACTCTCACGCCTGATTGCCCGGATTGATGAAGGGAAAGGTGTGCCGGTCCTGTTGCGTCAATACCTGAGCCTGAACGGTAAACTGGTCTGTTTCAATGTTGACCCTGACTTCAACGATGCACTCGATGGCCTGATTGTCGTTGACCTGCGCCAGGTTCCGCAAAAAACCCTGGGACGCTATATGGGCAGTGAACAGGCGAAAGAGTATCTCACCTATCATCAAAAATAATCACTTCTCAATTGTGGTTGAATAACCACTTAGCTTCTCCGGTCTGTTCCGCCAGAGATCGGAGAAGCACCCCCGGGTCTGATTTCCTTTCACGTCCCTTTTGCCGCTATTGGCTGGCGAAAGATCAACAGATCCAGGCCCCGATTCCCCCGTGAACTTCATACTTACCACCAATTAAACCCGGCGCATTCCCGTTAATTTATCACCTGGATTCATTTGTCACTCTGATAACCAAAAACGGGACTAATCATCATGAAACACCTCAACCTGACCGCCTCAGTTGGTGCCGGGGCAGAAAATGAACCTGACGATGTGCTGAATATTCAAAAAGCACTCAACCAGATTGCAGAAAAGATCGGGCTGAACAAACCGCTTGCGGAAGATGGTGAGATTCATACTGAAAGCAGTGACTCTCCAACCTGCCAGGCGATCGGCCTGATGCAGCAAAACCTGTGTCAGTTTCACCATCCGGACCAGCGGATTGACTGTCATGGCCGGACTTATAAAGCTCTCGTTATGGCGCTGGAACCGGAAGTCAGCTACGAGGAAATGTTCGCATCAGGGACTGAACCACAAAAAGGGCTGACCGATGACGATTTTCAGGCAGCCGCTGAAGTCCTGCAGTGTGAAACCGCAGCCATTCAGGCTGTCTCTGAAGTTGAGTCCGCAGGCAGCGGGTTCTTTAGCAACGATCTGCCCAAAATTCTTTTTGAAGCACATAAATTTTCCGGTTTCACCCATCACGGGTTTGATGCCTCCCACCCGGACATTTCTTCCGAAACATGGGATCGCTCCCTGTATCTGGGCGGAGAAAAAGAGTATCACCGCCTGAAACAGGCAATGGCCCTCGACAGTACTGCTGCGCTGAAATCCGCCTCTTATGGCCGTTACCAAATCATGGGATTCAATTACCAAAGAGCCGGCTATGAGAATGTGCAGAATTTTGTGCACAGTATGGTGAGCGCCGAGCGTAATCATCTGATGGCTGTCATTCATTTTATTAAGTCAAATCACACCTTACTTCAGGCAATTCAAACCCTGGACTGGCCGGTATTTGCCCGTGAATACAATGGGCCAGAGTACGCAGTCAATCACTACGATCTTCGTCTGCAGTCAGCGTACGAAAAATATCGCGCATCAATGAGAAGGAGCTGAATTTTGAGTGCATCAAATATCCCGGAAACTGCGAAAGCCTACAATAGCTACCACGGTATTGGCTTATATAACACCCGTTACCCGCAGGCGAACGCCCGGGTACTGCATATCATCTTTAATGTTCTGTCTGCGCTGCCCACACAGTGCCGGATTCTCGACTATGGGTGTGGTTATGGCCGCTATTTATACCCGATTCTCAGACAAACCCGACACCATATATACGGCTATGACATCAGTGAAGTTGCGATTAAACAAGCCATGATAAACCTGAGTATGTTTCAGGAGCGGATTGCACTGTTTACGCAACCGGATGAACTGGACGATGCTCTCCGGGATACGGATGGTGACGGCAATATTGATGCCGGGTTGTTGCTGTTTGGCGTCTTATCTCACCTGAAAGGAAAAGAACAACGGATCAAGCTGTTGAAGTGGTTTTATGACCATCTTCATCCGGATCATGGCCGGCTGATTTTGTCGGTACCGAACCGGCAGCGACGTTTTCTGTATCATCAATGGAAAAATAAACGTCATCATCCCGAAGATCCCGCCGGGGATATTACCTATCACCGCATTCAGTCTGGCCGGAAAATCCCCCTTTATTATCACCTTTACCGGGACAGTGAACTGAAAGATGAGCTGGAAAAAGCAGGATTTGAACTCGAACAGTTTACTGCCGAAAGTTTTCTGCCTGAGCGAACGGTCATTCACTCCCCTTTCATCAGCAAACTGGATCACCGTCTTTGCCAGCTGATTCCTGCCTCTGCTGGTTACGGTATTCTGGCCGTCGCAAGGAGGCGGTCATGAAGTATCTCTCATTTCTGCTTGCGCTGCTTTTCAGTGTATGGATTCATTCTGCTGCTGCCGCGAATTTACTTGAACAAATTCGCCAGAGAGGCGTCATCGTGATCGGGGTAAAAACCGATTATCCGCCCTGGGGAATGATGGATAAAGATCATGACTACGCGGGATTTGAGCCCGGAATCGGGCGGCAGATTGCCAAAGAGCTGAATGTCAAAGTGCAATTCAAAACAGTGACGAGTTCCAACCGGTTTCAAAGGCTGAATGAGAATGACGTCGATATGCTGATTGCAACCGTCGGCGATACCCAGAAAAGACATCAGCAGGTCCATATGGTGCTGCCTCATTACTTTCGCAGTGGTGTCACCGTCCTAGCTCACTACAGTAAAAATATCCGGTTGTGGGCTGATCTGATCGGACAACCGGTCTGTCTGACCGCAGGGGCCTATTTCAATAAAACCCTGGTACAAAACTACCGGATTGAACCCATTATTCTGATGAGTAACCGGGATGTAAAACTGGCGCTCATCACCAATAAATGTCAGGCATGGGCTTATGACAACAGTAGTTTGTTTCATTTGAGTCAGATGCCACAGTGGCAAGACTACGAGTTACCACTGGAAACCATTCTGCCGACACACTGGTCACTGGTGACCCGCAAAGACACCGCTTCAAAATCACTGTCTGCGTGGTTGTCCGGCTTTCTGATTCAGCATATCCGTCAGGGTGACTTACTGGCATGGGCCAGAGGCTGGGACCTGCCGGATCAACATTACCTGGAGCAGCAGCATCAGCTTTGGCTGAGCAAGGATGAAAACGGCCAGCCAGTGTGCAGCCGTTCTCCTTCAGCAACGAACCGGGCTCTCTGTTTTGAACCAACGCTGAGCCTGATGAACCCCTCAACCTACACCTACTGGCCGTTCGATAAATTTGACACCGAACTGCTGGCTCAGTCTTTACTGCATACGGTATTTTATACATTACTCGCACTGATCATAACGGTCATCATCGCCGTCACTTTCTCTTTCCTGACACTATATACACCATCCTGGTTTGGAAAGATTGTCGCTTTTCTCACCCATATCCAGAGCACCATTCCACCCATTCTGATGCTGTATCTGGTTTATTTCGGAGCACTCTCATACTGGTACGACGCAGGGCAGGAAACCATTCTCGATGGTGTCAGTATCTCTTTAATCGTTCTGTCGCTCTACACCGCAGCAGGAATCAATAATTTGATCGTTGCGTCATCTTCCGGTGAAAACAAACTGATTCACCGCTACATCAGAAGTTATACCGGGGTCAAAGCCAACCTGATTAATCTGGCGAAAGCCGCCGGGATGGCAAGTGTCATTGCCTCTCCGAATGCAGTTCTGGTGATCAACAGCCTGGTCGCCAGTACCGGACAACCTGTGTTACTGATGAGTCTGCTGGCTGCATTTTATTACACCGAAGTCATGTTATTTACCGTATTAACTGAATCCTGCATGTCTGCTTTCCGTGCCCGCTACGCCCACACCGTAGTGAGCAAAACATTGCCCGGAGACCCGCTATGAGTCACTCAGAATTATATTCTTTAACCCTGTTATTATTACCGGCGTTCACCTATAACCTGTTGATTTCATTTTTAGCGACTGTGGTTGGTATTCCAATCGGGTGGGCACTCAGTCTGCTGAGCCTGACATCCAGCCGCTGGTTTCATCCTATCGCCCGGTTGATACAGTCAATCTTCTGTAATGTACCCAGTTTTGTTCTGCTGTTCTATCTGACCATGATCATGCCATCTCATCTGGAGTTATTCAGCTTTCACTGGCAGCTTTCCCCGCTGATCAAAACAGTAGTCGCGCTGGCGATTCCGGTAATCGGTTACAGCTGCGATGCATTTATCCAGCAACATCAGGGGCATAAAGCCATCACTATGGCGGCACTAAAACAGTTTTTCATTGTGATTCTCATGGCCTCAACAACGGCCTCAGTGATTGGTGTGAAGGAAATTCTGGCAACGGCCAATATGTTTATCGCCTCTGCCGGTCATGCAGGCATTATGCTACCTGTTTACGGAGTGGTGACTTTCATTTTCATTCTGTCCGGCCTGCTGATTCAGCTGATATTCACCTTCCTGAAGCACATTCACTTCCATAAAACCCCGTCCGAAACACCGGCTCACGCTCAGGAGATAAATCATGACTAACCGCATCCTGACATCCCAGCACCTGCGGCGGACCTGTTTGGTCTTCGCATTCATCGCCGCCGGATTATTGCTGCTCAAATTTCAGTGGCAAACCCAAATCGATACAAAAATCAGACATGATTTAGTCTATCAAAGCATTCAGGCCGGCACGCAAATCAATCAACGCCTGGAAACACTGACCAGCCTTGCCCGCATGCTCAGGTTGCAGATTATCCGGGAAAATCTCAGCGATCAGCAGATCCGGCAAAAAATCCGGGATGCCGTAAAAAATACAGAAGGGGTTTTCCGCGGCGGGATTGCATTTAAACGCAACCGCTGGTCCGGGAAAACCGCCCTTTATTCACCTTATTATCAGAAAAATTACCACAACAGCGCATCCCAGCAGATTACTGACAGCTATAACTACACCAAACCTGACTCAGCAGAAGGTGAAAGAACAGTTTGGTTCAATCAGCCTCTTGAGCTGGGCAATATGTGGACTGAGCCCTATTTCGACAAACAGGCCGGCACCTGGCTGATCACCTATTCGATGCCTTTCAGGTCTGGGTATGATGGTCAGCGAAATAATGGCAATGATGGGGTGGTTTTTCTCAGTCTCTCTCTGGATGAACTGACCAACAAAATGTTTCAGCTCCATCTGGGGAATCAGGGATTCGGCGTGCTGATCTCAGGGACTGGCAAGCTCATTACTTCACCGGATCAGTCGATTATCGGCCATAGTATTTTCCAGTTGTCACCGAAAGGCTATCCGTTGCTCAATGCGATTTCTCCGCTGCTGCAACGGGGGGAACTCTCTACATTCATTCATCCGTTAACCGGACACGAACAGTGGATGGTTCTCAGGCGGGTCGATGCGCTGAATGCATGGCTGGCACTTATCATTGATGCCAACGAGCTGCGGCTGAACCGGAGTGTGTCAAAATGGTACTGGGACATGGTCCCTTTTTTTTCGATTGCAGCACTGGTCACGCTGCTGGCCTCCTATCATTTTCCGACACAAAGTCACCAGGCAACCAACCGGGTCTATACCGCTTTATCCGTTTGTCTGTTTTCATGCCTGCTCTTACTCTGGTATCAGGCTCTGACCCCAAAAGCTCTCGCGCAGGGACAAATTCTGCTGGTGGATAAGCAAAGTGCCCGGATGGCATTAAAAAAAATCAGCGCAGTCTCTGCTCAGAAAATTACCATGCAGCATGTCCAGCCGATCCGGATAGAGATTCAGTCCATTGATCTGCTCAAAGCCGATCAAATCAGCCTGATCGGAGAAGTCATCTCCTGGTCGGGAGAAAGCAAATATCCCCCCTTACAAATCGATTATGTTGAGAGTATCAACTGGTCATTAAAGCGTTCTTACCCAAAAACGCAGGTCTGGGAATTTGTTGCCACCATCAAGCAGCCTTTTGATTATGGATCGTTTCCGCTTGATAACGAGATCATCCGGCTGACCTTACTGCCACCACCTTATGACAAAGAAACCATCCTCATTCCGCAGTTTTCCAGTTACAATTCGATGCGGCCAGAATCCAGACCCGGCGTGGCAATCCAAAAAGATGAGTTTTCCGGCTGGAAACTGTTACGCACTTTTTTTAACTACCAGAGAGCGGCATTCACCGGATACGGTGAACAGGCGCATCTGCTGGATAACCTGCCTGCGATTAATCTTGACCTGAATATTGTGATTCAGCGGAATATCACCGGGCCAATCATCAGCCATATCATGCCCTTGCTGGTGGTCAGTTTTCTGACCTACTGCATGCTCAGGCTCTGGACAAAAGATGAAAAAAAACAAGCCTTATGGGGGTTCAGTACCGCGACTGTGCTTCAATACTGCGCATCACTCTTCTTCATCCTGATCATCGCTCATGTTGCATTACGGGATGCGCTCAATGCACACGGCATCATTTTTATCGAGTACTTCTATTTTCTGGCTTATCTGCAAATCATGTTTACAGCGATTGGTGCACTGGTTTACACCTCCGGCATTCATGTCCGGGTGTTTGAATACGAGCAGGGAGCAAGGATTAAGCAGTGGTACTGGCCTTTTATTCTGATGTTGTCTCTGCTCATTACCACGATTTTTATCGAAAAATAGCACCGGATATTGGTATTTTTGTCGCAGCCATAAAAACCGCGATGATACAAAGTGTCATCCGGTTTTCAGCATCATATTGTATTCTTCGTTAGTTTCACTGATACACTCAAACCCCAGACTGACATAAAGCTTTTGTGCCGGGTTGGTTTTAATCACACTCAACCCAACATCTGCACCGCTGAGACGTGCTTGATCAATGAGAGACTGAATTAACTGCCGGCCAATCGTTTGATTCTGATATTGCGGGTGGACCTGAATCTGAAAAATATACCATTGGTTCAGTTCATGTATAAAAGCGGCTTTAAACAACCCTGCGGCAGTGCCGTCACATTCGATAATCCGGGCATGGTCAAATTCATATTCAATACGCTTTATATAATCTTCCCGTGTGGTCGGCATACCAACATCTTCGAGATAAGGTCGCATGGTGGCATCCCTTAACAGGATTAAAAAATCGATATCTGATGTCTGTGCTTTTCTGAGTGTGATGTCCATACCAGCTCCTGCAAATCCCTTAAGTGTAGACAACTGATTTTTACCCGGCAAAAACCTTTGCCGGGTCTTCAGGATAACAGGGTTTAGTCAAGCCCGTTTTCTAAATCTTCCGGAGTGCCGGGAAATTCAGATGGACTCATCCCCGGATCATACGTATCGTCTGATTGATAACTACCGGAAAAGTGGATAATAGCGGGCAAGACAGAATCCCCTGACTGACTCATCCGGATATACAGGCTCAGATTCACCTCAGTATCATAATCTTCAGGATTCATGCCGGCTTTTTCTCTGTCGACACGAACAATTACAGAACAGGTATCATTTTCTGCCAGAACATCAGGACAACGGTTATCATAGATAGTAACACCATCGGCCAATTCAAAATCACTGATACTGAATGCTTCTCCGGTATGATTAGGAACCTGCACTTTTACCAGAGTTATCTTATTTGCGGAAACAGAAGTTTTCTTCAGTAAATACATTCCCGGTTCAAACGTATCCTCTTTATCATAGTTGTTGTTGAAATGAATCGTCACCGGCAATTCAGAAGCCTCCGGATGACTCGTCTGCATCTTCAGTTTCAGTTCTGTATCGTAATCTTCCGGATTCAGACCCGCTTTTTCTCTGTCTACCCGGGCAACAACGGAACATGATTTGAACTGCGCCACTTCATCTGCACATTGGTTATCAAAGATAGTGACACCTTCGGGTAACTCAAAACCTGTGATAGCAAATGCTTTATCACTGTAGTTTTTCACGGGTATAGTCACCAGCGCTTTCTTATTCACTGTGACAGAAACATTCTGCTGAACATAACTCACGCCACTGGTTCTGGCTTTTATCCAGTCACTGTACTTCGCAATGCTGGTATAAACACCATAAGGGTCAGCCTGAGAACACTCATTCCCCCAACTGGCAATACCAACCTGTTTGAAAGTTCCGTCATGATTGATCATCAGCGGACTGCCGGAATCTCCGGTACATGCGCCCTTAACATCAGCGATATCACCGGCACAAACAGCGTCATCACCTACATAAATGTAATTTCCACCCAGATTCTGACATGTACTGCGATCAACGTAAGGTAACTCAGACTGATTTAATGACTTACTGTATGTAAATCCCTGATCAGAGGCATTTTTCCACCCCATCACTGTCATCACATCACCAGAAATCAGAGCATCAGCCAGTGTTTCCGGGGCCAGTTTCACCGGCGTTCCTGAGGCTTCATATTCCAGTTCGATGATTGCAATATCATGAAGTGATGGTTTGGCAAAACTATCCGATAAAGGCGTAACTGCCTGATAGTTATCCGGAAGGTAAACATGGCGAATGGCCACTTTCTGGCCTTCAGATCCCACATGATTCAAATCATTAATTCCGACAATCGCATAATCTTCTAAACCGTCACTTAATGTGGCACCACACCGGCCTGAAGTCATTAAATAGCGGCCACCAAGAAAAGTCGCACTACACGCCCGGCTTGCATCAGTATCATCATACCGTCTGTATTTGTGGTAAACCGCCGCCATAAATGGCCACTTCAGTTCGTTTTGCGCTGTATCTGTTGTTTGCACACCTGCATCAGACACCTGCGAGACAGTATAAGGAGCCAGAGGAGTTGTATTTATCAAGGAAGTTAAATCCGTTTGAGCAACAGATATAAGACTGACCGGTAATGTTAAACCAGCCAATGCAGCCGAAATACACTTTTTCATATTTATTCACCAATAAATTAAAATATTAATCATTTAAAAACCGAAGTAAATTATAAAAATACAACGATCAAACCCTTGGGATATCTCTAAAGAGTGAAAAATAAAATACAGTGTTTTAATTTGATAATCAACCAGTTTTATTACACCGATTGATATGAAACCGCAAATAATTATAACCTAATGATTTTTATTATAAAATTTATGTAAACTTGGTTTAACCAAATGCGATACCAAATAAAATCACTTATTATAAAAATAATCAAATAGCAATAAAATACATTAACAAAAAGTGAAATATAATGTTCATCAGTGATGAACTTTAATATTGATCAAAAATCAACCAGCCAGATAAGTTATATAAAAAGAAGAATGATTCACTACAGATAAGAATATTTATATTTTGAATAACCGGTTCAGGATCAAAGCCAGAGAAATTTCATACCCTGCGCTTAGCTGATTTATTTTTATTCGCAAGATTGAGGCTGTCGTGGAATATTTGGTGCGCTGATTCGTCTTGCTGCTCCAGGCAGCTTTCGGTGCACGCGCCCCAGATACCCTTTCCCGGCGGAAAGCGTATCCGGAAACGCCTTTTGGCGCGCGCTGGCCGGGTCGGTTTTGTAAGCGCATCCATGCGGTTAGCTGATTTGTTTTGTCCGGAAGATTCTGGCTTCTGTGGTAAGTGTGGTGCGCCATTAATTTTTGTGGGTTCAAGCAACCTCTGTCGCACGCGCCCCAGATACCCTTTCCCGGCGGAAAGCGTATCCGGAAACGCCTTTTGGCGCGCGCTGGCCGGATCGGTTTTGTAAGCGCATCCATGCGGTTAGCTGATTTGTTTTGTCCGGAAGATTCTGGCTTCTGTGGTAAGTGTGGTGCGCCATTAATTTTTGTGGGTTCAAGCGACCTCTGTCGCACGCGCCCCAGATACCCTTTCCCGGCGGAAAGCGTATCCGGAAACGCCTTTTGGCGCGCGCTGGCCGGGTCGGTTTTGTAAGCGCATCCATGCGCACAAAACCTCAAATTCATCCTGAATTTGCCTGTTATAGGGTTTCCCCGTATGTACGGGGAACACTGGACCGGGCAAATTTGATTTTGGATAAAGCTCGGTTCATCCCCGTATGTACGGGGAACACGATGTCCTGTTCATTCGAAACATAGCTAATTCCGGTTCATCCCCGTATGTACGGGGAACACTTTTGTCTATTTTCAGATAATGCTGAAGATAGCGGTTCATCCCCGTATGTACGGGGAACACTTCCCATAATCTTTGCTCGTAGATCCTGTTTACGGTTCATCCCCGTATGTACGGGGAACACGAACTTTTGGATATGCTGAAAGAAGAGCTAGACGGTTCATCCCCGTATGTACGGGGAACACGTGATACGGTTGTTGTGCTGATCCAGTATCCGCGGTTCATCCCCGTATGTACGGGGAACACCTTTCTTAATGTAACTACAACACGCCCCATCACGGTTCATCCCCGTATGTACGGGGAACACCTAATTGTAGATCATTGATTTAAATAAACAAAATCAGCACTTCAAAATCTACCAGCTTTCCGGCACGAAAACAGCCTCATTTGAACACGGGATTGCGCGCACTATTCGACAATGTCACGACCAGAACAAGATATCGCAGAAATGATATCCGGACCTTTACTGATGACCTTATTTCCAGTCATTGACTCTCTACCCGGCCAAGACTATTCTAGCCGCTCACCGGCAAAATCCGGTGACGGGTTTAGGACCCCGGATTTCAACCGTACGACATATAAAATGTCAGCTTCATGCTGATTTATTTATATGCAGTTATTTACACCTGAATTTTATGGTTTTGTCACTTTTTCAGACAAAAGCATTTCAAATCATGGTGAGCTGAACGAGGCTGACTTCGGTCAGGCCGTTTCCGTACGGGCGGTTGTCCTAACCTTGTTCAGTTCACCACCCATTCTTAGGACCTCTGAGTGGTGAGTTTTTTTCATCTATTCGTACGGAGGCACTTATGCCTGTAACAATCACTTTCGACCCTCACCTTTCACAGAAATCCCGTGAATATCTGATTCAGCTTGAAGATCATCTCGATGAGACCGGGCAAAACAATCAGAAAGCACGTGATGCGTTACTTTACCTGAACAAGCTGCTGACCATTCATGCTTCAATCCAGGAAGTCACGACAATGAAGGTGGAAGTACCTGAATAAGACTATTGTTCGAAACTAAGCGAGCTCAGAGTCACTTCGATGAAGTGGCTCTTTTTGATGTTCGAACTGAAGAATGAGACTTTCGTGGATTATTTGGTGCGCGGAATTGGTTTTTAAGCGCATCCATGCGATGCATTGGTTAGATTTTGTCAGCAAGATTCTGGCTTCTGTGGTGGGTGTGGTGCGCCATTGAGTTTTGTGGGTTCAAGCAGCTTTCGGTGCACGCGCCCCAGATACCCTTTCCCGGCGGAAAGCGTATCCGGAAACGCCTTTCGGCGCGCGCTGCCCGGGGCGGTTTTCCCGTATGTCATCAGAAACGCATTCGATTTCGACGGTTCATCCCCGGAAACAGGGGATCTTAGAAAGTGTGATACGAATATTGAGCCGCTCATTCTTTTCAGGTCAACACTATTCAGTCATTTTATTAATCTTCTGAAGCGTACTGCTCAATTAATTCTTTTATCTTCGGATCAACCCCCGCAATAATTGCCACTCCCTCACGAACAGAGCGGCCACCTTCCCGTTTTGCATCCGGATCAGCTCCAAAATCAAGCAACAGCTTCACCACGTCATACAAATAAGGTTTTCCCTTCAGTGCCATTTTTAGCGCATTCATACCGTCGCCGTTCCAATGCCCTATCATCCGATCTGCCCCGCTCTCTAGTAACAGACGCATACCTTCAGTATTACGTTGCCGGACAGCATAAATCAACGGCGTATTGCCATAGCTGTCAATGGCATTGACATCTAAACCCTGATCAATCAGATATTGTATAGATTCAGATGGAGTCTGTTCCGTTAAAGACATAAATACATGGTGTAAATAAGTCCACTGTTCTGATTCCGTCACTTCGTGGATATCTGCACCTTTATCAACAAGTATCCTGACTTCACTCATATCTCCATCAAGTACTGCATCAAATAACTCATATTCGTAACTCATTGTGCATTCCTGCTTTTCAAAAATTTTTTCATATCTCTGATAATTTGTCTCAAATCATCTGAACCCGGCTTTTCATCTTTGTGGCTAAGATTCCGTTTTGCATCTTCAATCTGAAAATAATCCGGATGCGCATTCACAAAATCATTTAGATCAGCCTGACTCATTCCCAGCTCATCGGCAGCTTTCAATATGCGGCGGTTTTCATTGCCGGGTTTATGGCCGTAGTGCCAATCAGTAATCACAGACTGGTCGTCATCAATAAACTGCCCCTGTTCATTCTTATCTGCGGCTTCCTGAATATCTCGCTTGGTTTTCGCCCGGAGACTGGGACGATCCAATGAAGGCTTAGGGTCCGAACCAGGCCCAAACTGACCATTTGGCCGCCTGATCTGCTGATAAACCACATATAGCGGTCTCAGCCCCGTCTCTGCCGGGAAAACCAGAATATAATCTCTTAGATCAGCCTCAGCAACCGGGGTGATATAAGTATTCTCAAATTCTTTTCCCTGTTCGGCCTGTGGATGAATCCAGATGTCATGGGTTTCAAGATCCGGGATTGGGTTCACCAGTATCGGCTTACCGCCAAAATCGCCCGTGATAGGGATCCACTCAATGGTTATGCCATCTTCAAGGGTAACTTCAAATTTATCGCCGTTTTGCGTGACCGTGCGTTTAGGGATGGCATCACCGGCCACATGATAGCCGTAGATATGGCCCGATTCATCAACCCGCAAACGGATATTAGTTTCAACACGGTTACGCTGACGAATGTCATCCTCTGTATAAAGAGTGCCGTCGCCCATTTTAGTTGGTGCAAACGCGGCCAGTATTCCGGCCCGGCCAATGATTTTCATCGTCATACCGGGAAGCTCTGCCAGTGCCTGACCGGCGACTCTGGATAACATCAGGTCATCACTTCCCTGTGCAATGGCTGCCGCGTAAGCGCCATACTGGCCCAGAGAAGATAAAGATTCACACTGTGTTCCAATCTCACAGGTGCCAGCCGGAACCTGAGCGGATTTGGCAAAAATTTGCGGGACGGTTTCTTCTTCCGTTTGTTTATCTTCTGCCGCTTGTTGGGAGTCTGCTGTTTTCCGGGCTTTGTCTGCGGCTTCGCGGCTCAGTACCGTTGCCAGTGCCTGATCAGATTCAAGCAGGTTCTGGTTTCGGGGAAGCTTCCGGTTGTGACGCTGCGGCAGGTGATGACCCGCCTCCACCTGAGCCACCGCCGCCACGGCGCTGACTATTTTGTCGCTCATCGAAATAACTTTCTGCCACATGTCTGAGTAACAGATTTTTCCGGGCGTGTGGAGCATGTCGCCAGCGTGTCATTTCTGCCCGGTGGCTGAGTTGCATTTGTTCACTTTGAGCGTAACGGTACACTGAAGCTGTATTCAGACTGCTGCTGCCATGATGATGCTGCATCATCAGAGTAATCGTTTCAGGGCCAAAGCGGGTGACTAAATCTGCCTGTTGTCTCAGTTCCCATTCAAAGCGGGATAAAGCGTTGATGATTGCTTCTGCGCTGGCGTGCCCCTGCTGATATTGACGATAGATTTTTCCGGAAATTTCAGAGATTTCTCTGGAAAACTGTATAGCGGCAGTCCCTGAAAACAGACAGCCGGAAGAAAAACACCGGGAAGCCATGATTGATACTGAAGTAGAAAAGCGCCGCATCGCGTTATCTACTTCCCAGCTTTGATAAAGAGCGGGACGTTTTTTGTTCATGATGACGTTGTTTTTATAATAAAATTAAAGGGCTTAACCAGTCAGTTTTCATATTTATAAAAAAATATAATAATTGTTTATAAATTGACTACATCAATGTATTCAATAGTCGCCATGTATAAAGCCATAATAGCCCGGTGTTTTGCATCTTCTGCCTGCTCAATACTAATTTCATCATCAATGGATGTATTAAGTGAAGTAACAACACCACACCACATGATGATTTCATCAATATAATCATTGCTCGTTTTAATATTTGCCATTATTTAACCTGAACTTGTTATTATATAAATGTCAATAAAAAACCTCTTGAATCATTTATATCATTACTTTATCGTTTCTATTCACACTGTTCGATTTTGCTGTCAAATATATTACGATAGATAATTATCTATAGAAAACCCTCAAAAGTAGGTAACTTTTAAAATATACTTCAATCATAAGTGATATTAATTATGACAAATAAATCAATAAATTCAGTTTCGATAAAGAAAGACAATGAAATTCAAAGAGATTGCTTTTTTTTAAAACAACTGGGTATCGATTACATTTCTTTGTATCTTGAAACACCACTGAACCTGTCCGTTATATCTAACTTGCCTTGTGAAATGAAAATGGCTTACAGAGATAAAGAGCTTTTTCACGAAGATCCTATGATTCGTAATAAAAAGCATGGATTATTCATGATGAAAAGAGATATAAAAGAAGAAAGTTTCTCTAATAAAATTAAATCGATATTTTCTATTCATAACATTTATGCCAGATCCAGCTCCATTGGAGCGACTAAAATTTCCTATGTATTAGGATGTCGAACCTCTGATTACCCACAATATTGCAACCTTTCTGATCGTAGTATCATTAATTTTTCAAAATTTTTAGTTAAAAAATACAGACATGACATTTCTCAGGACTTATGTGAGATAAAAATGTCACCAATAAATTTAGTTGGTGATCATTTTATTAATCGTTTATTTTCTGATGAACAAATAGAAAAACCCAATTATGGTGAACTGGCTTGCTTATCTCTTGCGAAAGAAGGACTGGATATGATTGAAATATCAATTTTGACAGAATATAAGATAAATACAGTCAAAAGTAATTTAAAAAATGCCAGAATTAAACTTCATGCAAGAAAAACAATCGATGCAGTCATGACCGCTTTGAGTATGGGATGGATATCATGATCTTATTAATTATGACTACTTTTATTTGGGCTTTTTCATTTTCTCTCATTGGAGATAAGTTAACTCATGTAGACCCTTATCTATCCGTTGTTATAAGAACAGGTTTATCTCTCGTATTTTTCTCTCCATTTATTATGAAAAATTTTTCCATTAAAAATTTAAAATATATATTTATTGGAGCTATCCAGTTAGGAGTAATGTACTGTTTCTACTTTAATTCATTCAGATTTATCAGTGTAAATAACATTCTGTTATTTACTATATTTACTCCAATTTACATTGTTGCCATTAATCAAATAGTCTATGAGAAATTTTCTATCACGAGCACATTGTTAGTTATTCTGTCAGTTTTTGGTGCTTATATTATTAGAAAAACAAATATTGATGATGCTACTCTTACAGGTTTTTTTCTTGTTCAAGGAGCTAATTTTTGTTTTGGACTAGGACAAGTATTATATAAGAAGAATATTCCTGAAGGGACTAAGCAAGCTACTGTATTTCCATATTTTTATCTGGGAGCATTCCTGATCTCCTTGTTAGCTTTCCTTGTGCTTGGTGATAAAAATAAGATACCAACAACCACCAGTGAATTTATCACATTATTCTACTTAGGTATTATTGCATCTGGTCTTGGTTACTACCTGTGGAACAGAGGTTCAACCCAAGTATCAGTAACCCAACTGGCGATCATGAACAATTTACTGATCCCTGCCGGAATTATTGTTAATATTCTTTTGTGGCACGGAAACTTTGATATAACTAAGCTCATTATTGGGTCACTGTTTATCATTCTGACATCAATGGCAGATATCTGGAATAACAGAAAAATCGAAATCAGAAGTAGTGGAGATCTCACTTAAAGATGTCACAATAGCCTTTATATCTTCTACTAAATCAAAGTGTAGTAAATCACGAACATGATGCTGTGCGCGCGGTTTTCCGGGAAGAGTCACAATACAGGATAAGGTTTTCTTATCCTTAATTGTAAATGAAACCAGATTGTAGTAGCCGTGCGATTCCATAGTTTTGATGTACTCAGAAGTATAATTACCTTGTGAATTTGGGTAACACATATTTTCCGTACATGATTCAGTAAAATCAAATGTATCATCAATAGAATCATAATGATTAGAATAATATATTTTTTTATAACCATCAGGCATATTAGAAATGATTTCTGATTTGTTATTCTTTTCATTAGTGATTCGAAGCGAAATAAAAACATCATTCTTGTGAATTAGGGTATTAATCTTCTCGCTAATACTCATATTTATTTCTCCTTATGTAAAATATTTACAATAAATATTCTCATTGATCTCATGATAATGCTTTTTTACTGCATCAACAAACATATAGTAAATTAATTAACCCTAAAATATGATATTCATCGTTATATACCCAAGCAACCTGAAGATGCAGGATTCAGCGTGCAGCCGAAAGGTACAGTTCAAGGAAAGGGAATGCAGGAATGTACCCACCTTTCAAATTCTCTTGACGCAGAAATGTGCCTTTCAGCTCACGCCCTTCGGGTGAGTTTGGTCATTCTCAGGTGACTCCCTTTTAACTCAGCTTTTTATTCTGTATTCCCATACGATAAAACATATTCCTGATATTGTTTATCACTGGCAGATAAAACGAGATCTGTTTCTTCCTCATCCGGGGTCATCGGGTACGCCTGCGCTAACTGGCTTTTCCAGTTGTCCCTCTTGCATAAAAATCGCTGATACTCCGGCTACAGAGCGGTTCATCCCCGTATGCACGGGGAACACTCAGCACATTGTAATTTTCTTGAGTTAACCTACGGTTCATCCCCGTATGCACGGGGAACACTTTTTCAACAAAATAATTAGAGCCGTTATATCCGGTTCATCCCCGTATGCACGGGGAACACTCTAATTGTAGATCACTGATTTCAATAAATAAAATCAGCACTTCAAAATCTACCAACTTTTCAGCACCAAAAACTGCCTGTTCTTATCACAGATATTCACCCGGAAAAGTTTGTTTTTATTCGCAAGATTCAGGCTGTTGTGGAATGGTGTGGTGCGCCATTGAGTTTTGTGGGTTCAAGTAGCTTCAGGTGCACGCGCCCCAGATACTTTTCCCGGCGGAAAGCGTATCCGGAAACGCCTTTCGGCGCGCGCTGCCCGGGGCGGTTTTGTAAGCGCATCCATGCGCACAAAACCTCAAATTCATCCTGAATTTGCCTGCTATACGGTTTCTCTGTATGTACGGAGAATACTCAAACATGACCAAGCCAGAAAAACCCAATATCCTGCGGATAAAAAACCCGGACGGTTTTTTAAGGATTGCTGAGCAGGATGCGAATCAATCCGCTCCGCATCTCACCTGAAAAAGCCAAATAAAAAAGGAGTTTTGGGTACTTTTCCTCCGTGAAAAGTATCTGGGGCGCGTGCAACAAAAGCCGCTTGGGTCAAACCTAACAAATCAGCGCACCAAAACGGCCACCAAAGCCAGAATCTTCAATATCAAACAGCCAAAACCTTGCTAAAACGACGACGTATACATTTTCATATACAAATAACGCATGCCGCGCCCGAGCACGACAATCACAACGGTGCCGGATAACACCGGGGTGATTAGAAAATCCCAGCTTTGTCCGGTGAGCATAATCAGCAACGGGTTCGCCCCTGCCGGCGGGTGTATGATCCGGGTCAGCAGCATGGCGCTGACTGCCACACCGGTTGCCAGAGCTAAACAGAATGAAGTCACACCGACAAATTCAACAAATAACAGGCCGATGACGGCCGTCATCATATGACCGAGAATTACATTTTTAGGTCTTGAAAACGGGCTGGCGGAAACACCAAACACCAGGGCTGCCGTTGCACCGAACGGTGCCATCAGGAACGCGGATTCACCCATAGCGGCTTCAGATAAAGAGAGAATACCAATCGCAACAGCAGCGCCAAAACCGGCAAATAACGCAAACATAAAAAAACGCATCACCATCTCCCGCCATTGTAATTGTTATTTATATGATGGTTGATAACAGGCCGGATTGCGAAGCAATCTCCCTGAACAAACCGGGGTTAGTGAGCTGTATCAAAAAGAGGCGGAATCCCGCCTCTTGAAAGGTAAACCTGAACAGAGAGATCTTAGTAAGAAGACATCCACTGTTTCAGTGTCGAATACACCGAACTGGTCAGCCGGGTACCACAGTTGCGGCTTGTTGAACCTGTGGTGTGAATGCCGCGGATCACGTTTCCTGAATCCCGGATAGCACTGCCACTCTCACCACCCGCTGTATCAAATGTGTAGCAGATACGATAGTCCGAAACTGCCGTCGTGCTGCCGGAATCGGTCCACATGGTGCCAAACGGCTTATCACCCGGATATCCGGTCACTTCATGGCTGCCGCCTGAATAAACGCCCCAGGATGCATAGCCGCCATTGGGCGCTTCATCCAACACAATGAGTGCATAATCATTATTGGAATCACCACTGTTCAGCCATGCTGAAGTAGTCACTGCGGTTTTCCAGCTGGTTGTTCCCCATGGCTTGGATGAGCCATTCTGACCGGCAGAAAAGTCGAGTTCTTTGTACCAGCTGCCCGAACCGTTTGATACACAATGCCCGGCCGTCAGGACGTATTTCTCTCCAATCAGCGTTCCGGTACAGCCAATCGCAATCCGGCCAATATATTTATAAGGAGCTGATGTGGTATTGTTCACCCGTGTCCGGCTGTCTTCCGAACCGATCACCACATTCTGAATGTCACGTTTTCGCCCATTGAGCGGTGCTTTCGTAGCCGCTTTTTCCGGTGTGTAGAAAAGACTGTCATCCAGTCCTTGCTGATGAAGTATTTGCGCAGCCTGTTCAAATGCCGCCAGTGTCTCTTCTGAAATCCGGGCCTGATATTGTGTTCCATCCCGGTTAACCGCCACAGCAGACATCGCCTGTGCACGTTGTGCAACAGAATCAGCACCACTTACACTGTTGTCCGATTCCGGCCCATGGATGAGATTCACCCCTTCAATAAAGTTCGCTTTTTGGTCCATCTCAGTAAATTGAACGACTTCATTTGCATAAACACCAAAAGAGAAAAGACTGACGATTGACAGACAAATCATATTTTTTTTCATTTCTTATTCCTTTAATTTCTGATTTTCATGGAACAGCTTTTTATCCTGCAGCTGTTCTGATGGGCTTACGCCGCCTCACCGGCAATAAGCACTAAATTGTATATACAGAAAAAAACAGGGATTGAATTGTGTCTTTCCATTAATGGAATAAAACTCATAAACAAAATGAATAACAATTGAAAATATGAAACAGTGAACATAAAATGATCGATCGACTGAAATATAACCGTTCTCAGGTCATAAAAAAAGCCGGGATGAACCGGCTTGAAATAAGGAGAACAAATTCAAAATGAAAATAAAAAATAACAAGTTAAAGAATACTCAAAGAATTAGAGAGCGGCATCACATAAAAGTTCATCAGAAATATGACGCCATGAACAGAAAAACCGGCCGGAATCTGTTTCCAGTATCATCTCATCCCCTTGTAAAACGGGGTCTGGCGCTGTTTTCCAGTGCAGGTTCCCCAGCTCTGTCAATTTATTGTCAATTACCGCCTGACAGGATGGCGCACAATGCAAAACTCCTTGTACCGGCTGCTTCTGTGCCTGAATCACCTGCTTTATCACCACTCTGAGGCGTTCATCTTCATCATATGTGTCCAGTAATGAGCGGGTTGTATGGCGTAAAGCCATCTCAGCACTTTGTCCGATATCTTCCCACATTCTTTCCTGTTCAAGCCGCAGAGCCTCCAGCAATTCATTTGCTGCCTGCCATATCTGCTGCTCTGTATCCTTTCTTGCCAGCAGAGCAATATCTTCAGCCTGCTGTCTGGCTTGCTCCTGTATTTTTTCTGCCTGCGCATGTGCCTGTTCAATCATTGCTGCGGCCTCTTCGCGTGCATTCTCTTTCAGCTGCGCTGCATCAAAACTGAGCCGAAGCACTTTTGCTTTTAACAGCGGCCCGGCAATCACACCGTCCGGCACAGATAAGTTCAGTTGCCGTTTCACAAACACATCGATTCTCCTTACTCTTTTGCTGCCATGAGCTGGCTTTCTTCGACAGTGGATAACCGCCAGATCACCCCATGCCATAACTGATTCAAACGCTGGCCGGGAATCTCCCCCGGTGACAGGTTTTCAATCGCGACGGAGAGTTCATCCGGATAATAAAGCCGGGCACGTAACCACGCGGACGGCGACAGCCACTCCCGCAATAACAGAATCCCAATCTGCCCGGCATTCAGATCATGGTATCCGGCAAGCGGCCACTTTCCCGGCATTAAAGCTCTGGCCAGATGACGTGCCCATGCCATATGTGAGTCATCAATTAAATCCCGGGCAATATCCCGGATGACAATTTCAGCAGCCAGATAAAGGGCAGATAATTTGAGTGCCGGAGATAAAGCAACCCATTGCAAAAGCACCTCACCCGGTTCCGGGGGAAGTCCGCTATCTAAGTGCAACAGGGAATGAAGAATAGCGGGATCAATGTGCTTCCAGCTGTCATTGTTCTGCATGTTCTGCAGCGCCCCGGGTAAAGATCCGGGCAGAAGCGCCTGCCAGCCGGGCATCATCTCATGCCATGGCTGCTGCCAGAATTGCAGCCAGTTCAGGTATCGCTTATCCGACAAATGAATCTGATCATCCATGTTGCTCATCCCCTGTGAATGTCCATGTAACTGGCCGTATTACTGTCCGGACTGCTTCTGACGGCGTCCCGGCCATGACGGTCTTAATCCGGGCCGGAGCCAGAGTGCCATGACAACAGACAGAATCAGCACAATCAATCCGCTGCAAATCACCACAGACTGCCAGAATCCCGCATCACTCTCTTTCATCAGAAATGGTCCGAAGCTGACATATTTAATCTGTTCCCTGTAAGCCTGTGCCGGAATAAACACCACACTGAGTTTATCTTTTTTTCCTGACAGCCCCGGAATACTGGTTTGTACCAGCCGGGTAATTCTGGGACGCATCACATCCGGGTCCAGCGCCGGACGATGTTTAATAAAGACGGCAGCGGATGCCGGCTGAACCGGTTCTCCCGGCGCCACCCGCTCCGGAAGCACGACATGAACGCGGGCAACCAGCACGCCGTCAATCTGAGAAATCGTCGATTCAAGTTCCTGAGAAAGCGCATAAATATAACGGGCACGCTCTTCCAGCGGAGATGAAATCACCCCTTCCTTACGGAATATATCGCCCAGATTCGCTCTGGACTTTCTTGGCAGACCAGCGGCTTCAAGAATCCGGACCGCTCTGGCCATATCTGACATATCCACGGAGATAATGACCCCGTCTTTTGCCAGTGACTTTTCTGCTTCAATATGTTTATACGCCAGCTCTGCAATCACCTCATTGGCATCTTGTTCAGATAAATTGCGGTGCAGTTCGACATACTGCTGGCATCCGCCCAGAAAAATCAGCATTCCTGACAGCAGGATCCGGAACAATATTTTCATCAACCGCTTCCCCTTATTGCAGGCTGGTCAGCTTTTCTACGGCCTGCGTCCCTTTACTAATCAGTTTGGTGGTCAGCAGGCTTTCCAGATAAAAAGAAGACAGAGAACGGTTCGCCTGCATTACATCCTGCGGGTCACTGGAACGTGAAGCTTTGCGGACTGCCCGGTCTGCTTTATCAGACAACTTCTGCAAATGTTCTGACGAACCGGCAAGCTGGCTGACGATTCTCTCGGCGACATTATTGTCATTATCTTTTTGCTGCACGGGATTCAGTGCCGCACTGAACCAGCTGACATCAGACTGATCCGGCGCTGAAGGTTCGGCTGTCGCCGGTGAAATGTTCCCGGACTGAGGGATTTGATGATTGAGCTGAACAGAGTGAACGGACATCACTTCCTCCTTTAAGCCAAGGAAAAACAGGCAACAGTGAGGCCATTGCCTGCATCCTTGCATCGAATAGTTACCCTGTGAGTCACAGATACAGCGATCATCAGAAACGGAAAACCGCTGAGGCCGCCATATAATGTGATCACATCACGGACGTTCTGTTGATCAGGCAGCAACTTTGTTCATGGCTTCAAACACAATGGCGTTAGACAGCATCATGACATCCGTATCCAGCTGATGATCACCCGTACTCTGGCCGTTCATCACACCTTTTACATCGCTCATCGCCTGTTTGAAACGGTTGATTTCTTCAAAGTTGAAATCTTTTCCTTTTTCAATCCGGTTCGCCCATCCGCCTCTTGGCTGTTCACCGTAACGATCGGTATGGTGATCCATATATTTACCAATCGCTTCAGCAATATCTTTATCACCATCATTAAACGAATAACGGGCAAAATGGTCCATTTTACTGTCACTCAGTCCCAGACCAAGCGGGCCTTTACCGATATCAATGCTGTCAACCGCTGTCTTTCCGACATGTGCCGCAAAGCTGTTGCCCAGATCAAAACCTGCCTGTCCCATCGGGCTCAGGTCTGCCGGACTCATGCCACCGCCAAAACCGCCGGCTCCGGCGCTACCGAAACCACAGCTGCCAAAGCCCTGAGATCCGATTCCCTGAAAATCAAAGCCCCGGTGACCAAAGCCTGAACTTCCGCCGATCTGATTTCCCAGTCCGGAGAGGACATTCCCGGCGATATGTCCGGCTGCATCACCAACCGCGCCGCCAACCATACTGCCGACCGGGCCACCAAAAGCAGAACCAGCCAGACTACCGGCAAGGCCACCCAGGCTGCTGACCAGAGAGCCGACACCATTGAGTAAATTGGATAAAAAGCCTTTCAGCCCTTTGGAAAACTCTGATAACTCTTCTTTATTCAGGTAGTTATCTTCTTTCAGTTCATCATTCCAGTTACGGACATGACCCGTTGCATCATTCGGGCTGGCAATTTCAGGATGATGCTGGTCCATAAAACTGGCCACCATTTTCATCAGCGGGTTGCTGGCATCAAAGGTGCCGCCATCCCACTTTTTCTGAAATAAGCCTTTCATCAACGCATCAGCCAGCGCATCGACCTTTTCCTCAGTCGTTTGCCTGCCGGGGCCGGAATACTGAGAGAGTTGCCGCGAGCCTTCAGACAAACTTCCGGCCTGCTGCAATCCATCAGACTGACCGAGCGGAATACTAATGGTCAGGGTTGCATTAATCATTGTTGTTCTCCTGTTTACCGAAAAAAATCACCGCAGATACACGCTGCCTGTTTCCGGAGTTGCACAGTCAATGGCGGAATGAGCCAGAAACCACGACGATTCCGCCATGCCAAAACCACAATCCATCACGATCAATAGTTAATCGCTTTACCACTTTGCGTTGCCGCGTTGTTTGCCTTATTCGCAGAATCAGTGTAACCACTCATGATACTGTTGATGGTGTCTGTATTCATTTTGTCAGCCTGCGCAGTTGCATTCATCATTGTTGTCTGCGCTGAGGTTTCATCCAGAATTCTCAATGCAGATTCAGATGCTGCCAAACCAGCGCCGCCCAGTCCGCTCATACCGCCGACACCACCCATAAGACCACTTAATCCATTCATAAAATCACCTATATATCAGAAGGTTAATATTAATAAACATGCATCATGCATGCTTCGGTTATTAAGTGGCAGATTCTTTTTTACAGTTCCGGGGAAAATGAATATTTTTTTAATCAGGCAGGCAGACATCAATCTTTCAGACAAAGAAAGACCGGTCAGGTCAAGCCTTTCCGGTCTTTCCTTTAGTCAGTGATCTGTCTGGTACAGATGGTTCAGATCTTCTCGGCGACAAAGAAAAATAAAGGATAAGACACCATTTCTCCGGCTTTATTTTCTTTTTCTACCGCATAGTACTGCTGTGCATTGCGAACCTGAAAACCGCATCCTTCAGCGATTGCTGTTAATACAGGAATATCAAAGCCATGATGGCCGTCAAAACCCGGATGGTGGTCGTGAAACGAACCATCTTCTTTATATAAATCCGCAATCATTAACATGCCTTTTTCTTCCAGTACCTGGCAGGCATCGGTAAAAAACTGTTTCAGATCGGCCAGATGATGCAACGTCATTAAAGTCGTGATTGCAGAATATTTTGCCGGTAAATCAGTCAAACGGCTGATCCGGTGCGTATGAATATCAGTCAGGCCGGCAACCGATACATTTTCCTGTGCCACTTTCAGCATTTCAGCGGAGGAGTCAGCCAGATGAATCTGCTGAAAGTCCCCCCTTAACTGAACGCCCAGCAGCCCGGTCCCGCAACCAAAATCCACCAGACTTTTTCTGGCCGAAAAATTCACTTGCCTGATCTGGTCTGCTGTTGCCTGCGCCCGTTCCAGTCTCATCGGATTATGCTCCCATTGCCTGGCAACAACATCAAAGTAATTATCCAAGTGCTTCTCCTTTTCATTCAGGGTTTCAGGTTAAGGTTTAGTCCGGAACATACGTGATGAATACAGCAGTAAACTGATGAAGATGACGTTGAAACATCACTTATTCGCCTGAGTATTTTATCCCTGTTTCAATCATGATCAACTAAACTCAATGAGGTGGCGTCTGAAATCAACGCAGCAACATTATCAATCATGGGAACACCAGGTGTGTTTTCAGTCCGGAAAGTGATTCAGGAAAACAACAAACAGCGACTCCGGCACAATAATAATCCGCTCACGATTGAGGAGAGCAGTATGCATATATCCATCGATAACATTATTACGCAGGTTCAGGCACAATTTGATTCGCCACTGCCGGGCTCAATGCTGAGTGTTTTACAAACAAGTCTGGCTAATGAACAGGGCGCACTGGAATCACTCGGAACTGCATTCGCATCCGGAAATATTTCCCGTGAGGAATTTGAAACCGGACTGGAAAGAGAAAAAAATGTAGTCACGACGGAGATGGAAACCTGGCAGATAAACGCAGACTCTGAAGTGCGACAAGTGGTCAACCTGACTTTTGATATTCTGAATAAAACCCTGATCTGACCCTGAATAAACCACAGACAAAACAGATGAATCCGGTAGCTATACCCAAACAACCGGATTCATTCACTTAGTGGTTCATACCCAGGCAACCTGAAGGTGCCTTTTGGCTCACAACAGATCAAATTCAGGCAACACACTGCTCTAATGGCTGACAGTGTTTTTCTGCGCGCTGATGATTTCGGTACTGGCGCGGTGTACATCCGATGTAACGCTTAAACATCTTTTCAAAATGGCTGAGATCACCAAAGCCACAACTCATACAGACATCAGTAATTTTTATATGAGGATTCTCTGTGATTAATTGTTGGGCATAGCGGACCCGCACCTGACAGAGTATCGTTTTAAAAGAGACATTGAGATGCTTGCGGAACAGATATGATAAATGAGAAGCGCTGGTATAGCTGACTTCAGACATCCGGGTCAATGATATATCTTCCTGGAAATTATGACTGAGAAAATTCAGCGCTTTCATCAGAGCCGGGTGATAATGCTGAAAAGCTTCAAGGTGCTGATGTAACAGGCAATCAATCATATCCACTTGCCGGGATGTTCTGATCCGGACCCCGCAATTCATCACATCACTGACTGTCACCACCGGCTCAGGGAGCGAAGCCAGAGAGAGTAAAACATGTTGCAGCTGTTCAATATTCCCCGGCCATTCATACTGCTTCATCAGATCCATCGCTTCAGGTGTCAGATTAATTTTTTTATTCAGTGAACGACTGATATATTCGATATGTTGTTCAATATCTCCGGCCCTTTCCCGCAAAGGCGGTAAATGAAAATTCAGCTGCAAAACAGACGGCCCCAGTATTTTTGCCAGATACTGAGGTTGCAGCACAAAAGATTCCAGCGATTCAGTGCAGGAAACCATGAGCCGGACCTGATTTTTCCTGAGTTTGTTCTGAATGACATCCATTGAGAACAAAAAGGTCAGTTCATCTTTCAATACCGATTTCAGACTGTCTATTTCTTCAAAATAAACCGCGCCGCCTTTTGCCAGCTCAATACACCGCAACACATTTTCCCGGTAAGTTCCCGGATTATGAACATTGGCAGGTATACAAACAAAAGGTTGTAAATGACGACTGCTGTTTTGATGGATTAAATAAGCTATATCCCGTTTTTCACACCCGGCCTCCCCGGAAATAAACACTGGAAAATTAACTTCAGATGCAAAAGAAATTTTTTGCCTGATACGCTGAGCAATATCAGAATTCCCAATCATTGGATAAAATAACTGATTGGACGAAAAAACATCATGTTTATCCGAATCTGAAATATTTTCGTTCTGCTGTGTTTTATTTATCATTATCTAATTCCTTTTATCACTTATTGACGTTGAATTTCATGCTAAACGGGTCAACAAGACTGAAGATTGGAATATATAATGATGTTTACGGCCTAATTAACGACCATGACATTTCCCTGACTGTATTAATAGAAATCAAATAATATACCAATTAATTAGTCAGTTGAAATAAAAACAATTATTATCCATCTCATCAACAACTTACAAACTCAACATTATCAACAGTAAATATTTGTAAGTTTTGATTAATATTAATATCAACAATATAGCGGGCTAAATTTTAAACCATTCAAAATTCAAAAAATAATCACGACAAAAACTTGATAATTATTAAATATAATCTACGCGCAATCGAAATATATGAAACAGCCAGGATGACAGGTGTCAGCAAAAAGTAAAATATTCCCAAAAAATGAATATATATCCAGGCAATCTGAATACTCAGGTTATATACCCAAGTGACCTCAAGATGCATGTTCAGCGAGAGTGGATTGGTTTCTGAGCAAGGCACTGATTTGATGACATAGCCATTCTACGTTGAAAATCAGTCACGCAGGACAGGCGCCAGTCAATCCCGCCCTTCGGGAGCGTATCAACAGGTTCATTTGGGTATATGCTTCAGCATTTCCGGGCATCAAAGTAATTAAGATAAACGACATCACATCATGGTGTATACCCAAACAACCTGAAGATCCGGGAGTTCAGTGGACCGGTTCAGGCATCAGAACTGATTTGCCATAGAATCTGTAAGTTGCCCTAATCCCTCAGACAAGGCACTTACCAATGCTGCATATCCCGACTCCTGCAGAGGAATATGCAGATTGAAATAATGATTTTTGATTCGCTGACCATCCGGATTCAACAGGGTCCATTCTCCGGAAATTTCAGCTTCGCCGGTGTACACGCCATTAAATTTCTGAATCCGCACAATCAGGCGCAAAGGCTGCGTGGTTAACGGGGCAGCATTCATCGCTTCCGGCCAGTAGCGTGCCTGTTTCGTCCGTACATCCTGAACGATCCGGGCGGTAATCTGATCAGAAATCCGTTGTGCCCACTGATTATGGCGGGCCTGAATCACCTGAGTTTGTGACGTCCGGTAAACCAGCCCGGGCTGATTGAGGTAATCAGCCAGTTCAGTTTTGACCATCATCAACGGCGCTGTCTGCTCCGCTACTGGTGGCAACGGATTAACCGGCAGAAGAAACAGTTGGGTTGAGACATCTTCCTGACTGCTGCAACCCGTGATAAAAATCACTAAACCACAGAGCAGCAAGCACTTACTCATCCAGTATCTGATCATTATTTTGCTCCTTTTGCCGGCACAGGATCCTGTGTTTTCTCATCGCCAAAGACCAATGAGTTCGGTTTATCCTTAATCTGCCGTAATACCGGCTGTAACTCAATCATCGCCTGTTCAAACTGCTTCAGTGCACCGTCGAGATCCTGATAGACCGTTGAGTCGGGACTAAAACTATCCAGTGTCTGCTGAATCTTTTGTAAGCTTGCCTGAACTTCAGCAGGCAGCGACTGGGTCTCTTTTTTATCAATCAGTTTTTGCACACTCAGCGTCGCCTGATTAAAGGAAGTCAGAGACTGTTCCAGCGTTTTTAATGACCGGTTCAGCGAATCAGCAGTTTCATTGAGTGGCAGACCATTCAGCTTCTTCAGTAAATCAGTAAACTGCTTTTGAACTTCGGTAAAACCACCCGGTTTGGTCGGAAATATTTCATAATCATCAAAGAATGACTTCTTATATGCTTTATCCGGCTCGTTGTAATCAATATCAATATACAGTGCCCCGGTCAGCAGGCTGCCGGTTTTCAGCTCCCCTTTCAGCCCGAAAGCAAATTCTTTACGAATCATTTGCTTAAACCGTTCAACTGAAACATCCTGCCGGGAATCATAGATCCGTTCCAGCTCAATCCGGACCAGTACCGGAATTTTCGTGGAGTGAAAGTCATAATCTTTTTTCGCCCGGCTGAACGGCACTTTTTTCACCGTTCCGATGCGTAATCCGCGGTATTCAACCGGCGCGCCGGCATTGAGGCCACGAATCGACTCATTAAAAAACATCAGGTATTCAACATACTGATTGTATCTTTCTTCATTCATCTGTTTGAGATTATCAAACAAACGAAAACGGGCGTGCTGCTCTGCCACGACTTCCCCGGCCTCTTCTCCTTCAGGCACGCTAAAGCTGACACCGCCGGAAATCAGACTTTCCAGAGAACCAAAGTGAAGCTTCACCCCTTCCGCTCCCATATCAAGGCTCAGGCCGGAATTAATCCAGAAACGGGTATTTTTACGGATCAAATCGTCGTAAGGCTGAAAAACAAATATCTGATAAAAAGCTTTCTGCCGGGTCACATCAAAGCTCACCTTTTCCACCCTGCCGGCAGTAAAGCCTTTATAAATGACCGGATCACCGACCGCGAGCTTACCCGCCAGTTCATGAGTCAGCACAATCCGCAACCCTTTGGCATCTGCCGGTGCAACCGGAGGCTGCTCCAGAACGGTGAACTCCCTTTTTTCAGTTGCACTTCGGCCTGGCTGAAGCTGAATATAAGCACCGGATAACAAGGTATCCAGCCCGGAAATACCTTCACTACCGATCCGCGGTTTGACTACCCAGAACAACGTGTCATCCCTGAGCATTCTCCGGGCATCTTTATTCATCCGTGCCGTGACCAGAATCGAATCATAATCTTCGTTCAGTTTTACCCCCGTCACAACGCCCACTTTCACATTCAGTGACCGGATTTCAGTTTTGCCGACTTTAATTCCTTCAGCCGTTGGCATCTTCAGGGTAATTTCCGGCCCGGTACTGTAGACAAACTGAAACAACATCCAGGTCCCGATAAACATCGCAAGCACCGGAATAATCCAGATTGCAGATATCTGAGTTTGGTTTTTTACTGTGGCCTGTAACTGTTTATCGCTCATTATCAATCACCCCGTTAAGATGCCCTGAGTCAGGCGTAACGCTTTGTTCTTCTTTTTTCACCGGATGGTGGTTCTGCCATAAATCCCTGGGATCAAACACCATCGCGGACAACATGGTGAAAATCACCACAATTGAAAATGATACGGCTGCCGGTCCCGGATACACGGCCATCAGATTCTGCAACTGGACCAGTGCCGCCATCAATGACACGACAAAAATATCGACCATCGACCAGCGGCCGATAAATTCTGTCATCCGGTAAATACGCATCCGTTGCATGACTTCTTTTTCCGGTAGCACCTGTGCCTTTTTTGCCGACAGAAATAACCACGCCAAAATAAACATTTTCGCCAGCGGAATAAACATACTGGCAATAAAGATCACCACGGCAACCGGATAAGATCCCA
Organism: Vibrio quintilis; assembly: GCF_024529975.1. Taxonomy (GTDB): domain Bacteria; phylum Pseudomonadota; class Gammaproteobacteria; order Enterobacterales; family Vibrionaceae; genus Vibrio; species Vibrio quintilis. The sequence continues at coordinate 3,556,437 of NZ_AP024897.1, forward strand.
TCTTCCACAATAACAAAATGCCTTCCATAATCGTTGTCGGCGTGTTGGAACCAAAACTGACGGTGTTCATCATCGGATACAAATTGGCCGGGATATAAAAGATAACCGAAGTGACCAGCAAGGCCCAGGAACGCTGAAGGTTCAGGTCCGGATGATAGGGATGCAACAGGCTGCCACAGCGGATACAACGGGCATGCTTAACTCCGGATTCAGGATTGATCTGATGGCAGACAGCACAAGACGTATGATTGCCGTCCAGATGTGTATCTCCGGCTTTCACCTGTTCAACAGTTTCAGGCGGTATGAACTGATTCCACAGCCAGAAGCGATCGATCAGAGACACGCATTTCACCACCAGCACGCTGTAAACACAAAATGCCCAGAAAGAGCTGCCTAAACCGATATCAGCCAGTGAGGATATTTTGACCAGACTGACTAACACACCAATCAGGAATACATCCACCATCAGCCAGGGTTCAACCCGGAAAAGAATCCGGCAAATCAGGCGAATTCTCCTGCGCTGGCAGTCGGAATAAGCATGAGTGGAGGAGCGGCCGGCTTTCAGATACAGATACAAAATCAGGCCGACATAGATCGCCGGTAAAACAATGACCGTCGCCAGAAGTACAAACGCAATCAGAAAATATTTGAATTGATCCAGCATTTCCACAGCATGAAACAGGGTGATTTCCTGCGACAACCCTCTGACGCTAAACGACATAAACGGAAAAGAAATGCTCAGAATTAACATGATCAGGCAGGAGATCGAATAGGCAACCACCCGCTGGGAGGGCTGGATCACTTTATAAGTCAGCCGGTGATGACACCGCGGGCAAATCAGTTTTTGTCCTTCCTGAATCTCAGTAGCTTCAACAACAATGCCACACTCCTGGCAGGCAATTAATGGCGGGCTGATCCTTTCAGCAGTCATATTCCTAACCGACAATCAATGTAATCGTTACAATCTAACATAACAGACTAACAGCCGGAAACTTTGCTTTTATTTCAGAATTCGACATATTCGGACAAAATGATTAATTTTCGCGACGCATACTGAAAAAGCGGCATCATGCCGCTTTTTCAGTGTTTTCCTCTATCTGCTGACCGCTGCCAGATACGCTAAGTAATTGTTTATATTAATCATTGATGATATTAACAATCGCTATAACGCCATTTCAGCTTTAATTTGTTCAACCCACCCGGTAACGCGTTGATCCGTCATACCGGACTGGTTGTCTTTATCGATGACTAAACCCACAAACTCATCTTCATCCACAGCATTAGACGCATTAAATTCATAGCCGTCTGTTGGCCAGAAACCATAGATTTCAGCACCACAGTTAGCGACATAATCGTAAAGCTCTCCCAGTCCGTCGACAAATTCATCCGGATAACCGACCTGATCACCCAGGCCAAACAACGCGACTTTTTTACCGGATAAATCCAGCCCTTCAAAATTGGGGAGAAATTCTTCCCAGCTCTTTTCCTGACAATCCACAGATAACCCCGGTAACTGGCCGTCTCCCAATGTCGGTGTTCCCAGTATCAGATAGTCATAAGCTTCTAAATCTGAAGCTTCAGAACGGTTAATATTTTTGGGTTTATCGGCAACATCCCCCAATAATTTGGCGATCTGTTTTGCGATTTTACGGGTACTGCCTGTGTCTGTTCCAAAAAATATCCCAACCTTTGCCATAACGCTTCACTCCTTGAAATTCAATCATCACTTACTCAACCAACTGTGTTGCAAGCATTATACCTGACGTAACCCCATGAAAAATAAGAACATCAATTCATAACAACCAACAAATTGTCACAAACCTGACAATTTATTCGTCATCATCGTCGTCATCATCATCGGGTTTCCATGTGATTGGCCGGTAAATTTCAACCCGGTCTCCGGGGGCCAACGGATTATCCAGCGGCTTAATTCTGCCAAACACGCCGACCTTCTGGGTATCCAGCTGAATATCCGGAAACATATTGAGAATGTCAGACTGATGAATTGCCGTCAGTAACGTGGCTTCATCATCCACTTCAACCGGAATCCAGACCTGCTCTGAGGGCATTGCATATACAACACTGACTTTCATAGCCGATCTCCTTCTGCCGGAAGCGAGGTTGATACTTTCGCCTGATTAACCCAGACTTCCGCTTTTTGTTTCACTGCTAACAGTATTCCCAGCATCAGGAATCCACCCGGTGGCAGGATGACTAACAGTAATCCCCGGTAATCCGGTATAACCGTCACCTCCAGAAAAGCAAAATGCTGACCGAGTAACAGGCTGGCATTAGAAAATAAAGTGCCACTTCCCAACACTTCCCGCACACCACCGAGCACCGTCAGCACCCAGGTAAAGCCGATCCCCATAAACAAACCATCGGTCACAGAAGGGAGCGGCGCATTTTTACTGGCAAATGACTCCACCCGGCCCAAAATCGCGCAGTTTGTGACGATCAGCGGAATAAACAGACCCAGCACTTTGTGTAACGGATGCAGCCAGGCATTTAAAATCGCATCAATCAGCGTCACCAGGGTTGCAATAATAATCACATTGACCGGAATCCGGACGGCTTTACTGATCAGCCCGCTGGCCAGCGAATTAAGCAGGTTAGCCATGATCATCACCGCGGTGGTCGCCAGCCCCAGTCCCAGCCCGTTGGTTGCACTACTGGTTACTGCCAGCAGCGGACATAAGGCCAGTGACTGTTTGAGCACAATATTATTGTGCCACAGTCCATCCTGAATAATCGGCGCATAAATACTTTGCTTATCCTGATTGTTTTTTTCCTGATTCATTTCTTTGTTCATTGGTCCGCTCCCTGATATTGCCTGAGGGCTGACATTGCCTTGTGAATGCCTCTGACCACACTTCTTGGCGTGATAGTTGCCCCGCTGAACTGATCAAAATCGCCGCCGTCTTTTTTTACCGCCCACACCGGCGTGTTTTGCAGCGAACGCTGGTTAAAACTTAACACCCAGTCGCTTTTTGCCAGTTCAATTTTGTCACCCAGTCCCGGAGTTTCACTATGGCTGATAATCCTGACGCCCTGAATCACGCCTTGCAGATCAACGCCAATCAGATATTTGATCGGACCGCTGTAACCTTCTTCATCTCCTTTAATCACATGGAAAATCACCTGGCCCTGCGCATTTTTCACATCATAAATATGAAAGTCCTGCCCCTGATACGTCACCAGATGTTCATCCCGGAACACATCATTGGCATAGGCTTTTCCGCCCAGAACCTGATCAAGCAAGGCATTCTGATCTTCAGAGATTCTCATTGCGATCACCGGCCGGGTCACAATCTCGGTCCCGACCAGCAGCAATGCGGCCAGCCCGCAGGCTACAGCAAGTAAACCACTCTGATAGCCAATCTTATCTTTCCACTTTTCAACGGATGCCATCATGATTTATTCCCCGCAGTTGAGTGACTGCCAAAAATACTCGGACGCAGATAGTGATCAATCAGCGGACTGGCCGAGTTCATAATTAACACGGCAAATGCCACCCCTTCGGGATAGCTGCCAAACGCCCGGATCAGCCAGATCAGAAAGCCACACCCAAGGCCATATAACATTTGCCCTTTGACACTGGTTGGTGACGTCACCAAATCTGTCGCGATATAAAAAGCACCCAACATGGCACCACCACTGAAAAGATGAACCAGCACCGGCAGGGAGTTCTGCGGGTCAACCATATGGGCAATGGCTGCAGGAATTAATAAGCCCAGCAAAAATGTCACCGGAATCGCCCAGTGAATAATGCCTTTATAAATGAGATAGATGCCGCCCAACAAAATCAGTAAACCACAGGTTTCACCAAGACTTCCGGCCTGCTGGCCGAGGAAAACATGAGACAGCAGAATCGGATCGGTTCTTTCTGAACTCAGCGCCGTCGCAGAGGTCATTCCGTCAAAATGGAGCCATCCTGCAGAAACTCTGACCAGATTGTCACTGAAGTCGATCGGTGCAGGCGTTGCCCATTTCGTCATTTCAACCGGAAAACAGATGATCAGCATTACCCGGGCAAGCATGGCCGGATTAAACAGGTTTTGCCCCAGCCCGCCATAAATCTGCTTGCCAATCACAATCGCAAATGCACTGCCGAAGACACACATCCACGGCGGCACCGATGCCGGTAAACTCATTGCCAGCAATAATCCGGTTAATGCCGAAGAACCATCCATGCAGGCACTGCTTTTTTTCTTCATCACAACCAGGCAGGCCCACTCGGTCACAATCGCGGCTGCCACACATGAAGACACCACCATCAGACTGTTTAATCCGAACTGATAGAAACCAAACAAAGTTGCCGGAATCAGTGTGGCGATAACCGTATACATAATACGGATGCTGCTGTTCTTGTTATGGGCAAAAGGCCCGATTGCTGATTCATAATTAATCATTGTCGCCCTCCATGGCTGTCATTGCTTCCTGCTCAGTCACGACTTCTTTCTCCGCTGGCTTCACCCTGACTTTACGCGGTGGACGCGGCGGCCTTGCCGGACGCTGTGGTGCAGCTGCAACTTCCGTTTCCGGTGTCTCCGTAGTCTGCTGTATATCACTGGTTTCCGCGGTCTCCGCTTTCACTCTGGGTTTGCGTGAGGGACGAGGTGGCCTCGCAGGCCGCTGTGGCGCAGCTGTTTCCGTGGCCCCGGTTTCGCTCGCCGGGTTTTCCGTCACCAGTGTATCAGCCTGCTGAGCTTCAGCAGCTTCCGGTACACCTCTGGGTTTCCTTGCCGGACGGGCAGGCCGGGCCGGACGCTGCGCCGCCGGGGCATCAGCTTTTGTTGTCTCAGGCGCTGTGGTTTCAGCCACTGCGGCCTCAGATAAGGCAGGTTTGCGGGCAGCACGTCCGGGGCGGGCTGCTTTCTTTTTCTTCGCGGCCTGTTTCCCGGCTTCTTCTTTTTCCAACCGCAGTTTTCTTGCCTCGGTCAGTTCTTTGGCCCGGGCTGACTTTTTATCCTGTTGATTGTTCGACCAAATCACACCTTTCGCGTGCATGAAATACTGCACCAACGGAATGTGGGACGGGCAAACATAACTGCATGCGCCACAGGATAAACAGCTCAACACGCCGAGCTCCTGCGCCATACTGAAGTTTGAGACCCGGGTATATGCTGCCAGCTGGAAAGGCATCAGTCCCATAGGGCAGGCCCGCACGCACTGACCACAGCGAATACATTCCTGATGCTTATTGCTGTTGACGACTTCTTCTTCTGTCAGCGCCAGCAATCCGCCAACGGTTTTATCCACCGGTACATGAGGCGATGAAATTACCTGTCCCATCATCGGTCCGCCAAAAATTAACCGCTCGGTCTCCTGAGAAATACCACCACAATATGCAATGACTTCATTAACCGGCGTTCCGACAGGCACTTCAACATTACGCGGCTCACCGATACCTTTACCGGACACGGTTATCACACGGGTCACCAGCGGCCGTCGAAAACGGACCGCATGATAAACAGAGCGGGCCGTGGCGATATTATTGACTAACACACCAATCTGGTTGGAACTGCCGCCTTTCGGGACTTCTTTACCCGTCAGGGTTTTGATCATCTGTTTCGCGGACCCCATCGGATATATACTCGGCACTTTCTGTACATGAATATCTTTATCTTCGGATGCGGCATACAGCATCTCCTGAAAAGCGACCGGCTTATTATCTTCAATCCCTATCAGTACCCGCTTTGCCCCGGAGGCTTTTAAGATCAACCGGGCCCCCACAATGATTTCAGCCGCATATTCCTGCATCGTCAGGTCATCGCTGGTCAGATAAGGCTCACATTCGCCGCCATTCAGAATCACAGTATCAACCTGATTGCGTTTCGCCGATTTAAGTTTCAGTCCGGTCGGAAAGCCAGCCCCACCCAGCCCGACAATCCCGGCTTCACTCACCCGCTCAATAATGGTTTCATCATCAACCGCAGCCAGATTCGATCCGGAAATCAGTTCGCCCCAGGAGCGATCTTCATTCGCCCGGATCACAATGGTGTCACTTTTTACCCGGGCCGGATGCGCTGTGATATGCTCGGTAATGGCAGTCACAATGCCATTGACCGAACTGTGAACCGGCGCAACCCGTTCAGACCGGGACACCGCAACCAGCTGACCTCTTTTAACCTTATCGCCCACCTCAACCAGCGGCGTGAGTTTAGCCCCATTTCTCTGCTGCAAAGAGAGATAAATATTTCGGGGCCAGAAGCCACGGTCAATGTGTTTATCACTGGTCAGTGATTTAAAAGACTCTGGATGAACGCCACCGGAAAAAGGACGGCGGAGGTGAAAAAAATTCATCATCAATTCTCCCGCAGACTACGCCATTGCCACATGTTTTGGTTTCGGCCAGTACCAGGTTGCAGAGTCCGGTTCGATCTCCTGCATGGTTAAGCATTCCTGAGTACATGACTGACTACACAGCTTGCAACCGGTACAGATGTCTTTCATCACGGTATGCATCTGCTTTGGCGCACCGACGATGGCATCAAAAGGACAGGCTTTAAAACAGCGACCGCAACCGGAACAACCGGATTCATCAATGACCGCGACCCATTGTTTATCTTCCTCACTCATTTCAACAGAAACGCCAAGAATATCTGCCACATTCAAAGCCAGAGAAGAGCCGCCTGGCGGACAGCAGGTCGGGCTCAGTTCCCCGGAGACCATTTTTTCAGCGGCCTGACGGCATCCGGCTTCACCACATTGCCCGCACTGGCCGCCGGGAAGCAGGCTCTCGATTTGATCCACCAGCGGATCACTCTCGACTTTAAAAAAGACCGCGGCAAATCCCAGCGCTGTTCCCAGCATGCCGCCCATAATTACAAAAAATATGAATGACGATAAAATCATACCCACCTCCCTGTCAGGCCATCCCTGAAAAGCCCATAAAAGCCATCGATAAAATGCCCGCGGTAATAAACGCGATTGGCGTCCCTTTGAAAGCTGCCGGCACATGACTGAGGGATAGCTGGCTGCGTAACCCTGCAAACAGCGTAATCACCACCAGAAAGCCAAATGCTGAACCGGCACTGAACATCACCGACGAGACAAAAGAATAATCCTGCTGAACTGCCAGCAAAGCCACACCCAAAACCGCACAGTTCGTCGTAATCAAAGGCAGATAAACCCCCAGCGCCTGATATAAGGCCGGAAAAGCTTTTTTGACATAGAGTTCAGTAAACTGCACCACGGCGGCGATGACTAAGATGAAAGTAATAATGCGCATAAATCCCAGCCCGAGCGGCCGTAAAATGGCAAATTCCAGAATCCAGGTTGTTGCGGCAGCAAAAGTCAGGACAAACGCGGTTGCGATGCCCATCCCGAGGGCGCTGTCTATTTTTCCTGAAACCCCCATAAAGGGGCATAAACCTAAAAACTTGGCCAGAACCACATTATTTACAAATGCTGCACTGAGCAAAATGATCAATCCATCTGTCATGCTGAAAGTCCCTGTTATGTTCCTTCTCAGGGTCATTTCTGCACGAGCTGTGCCATTGTGCACAGATGCACCATCAAGTCGCTTCATCGCCTGAATTGACGTCGGGTTGCATAAAAATTCTGCTGCCTGCACAGGATATTTAAAATTGTCGGAAAGCAGACAAAAGCGAATTTGTTATCCGGATTTGTCCTGAATCAAACAAACCTGCACTTTCGCCCTTGTCACCTGCGCTGGCCGGGCAGAAAGGCGCAGAAATGCATTGAGTGGAATAAGATATGCATAGAGCAATAAATAACCACTTTTCTGAGAAAACAATTTTTCCCGGAAAATAATTCTGAAGAAACGAACAAGGGAGAATCGGGACCATCTGTTTTGACGTATCATAACTGCTAAGGAAAGCTTATATGGGACAACCAGACACTCTAATGTTGCAGGCCACTTCTCCGGTATTCGGCGAAGAAGTCTTTGAACAGATCGTTTCCAATGCACCCGTTGCTATCAGCATCACGGATGAGTCAGGAAATATCCTTTTTATTAACCAAACTTTCTGCACAATCACGGGATACAGCAGTGAAGAACTGCTCGGAAAGCATTCTTCAATGCTTTCTTATCAAGCCACACCCCGTTCAGTTTATGAAAAACTCTGGTCAGCCATTACACAGGGACACCACTGGCAGGGACAATTGCTTAACCGCAGGAAAAACGGCGACCCTTATATCGCCGATATGTCCGTTTCCCGGGTCAATAATGTTCAGGGCGATGTCCGTTATTATGCCATCCACAAAGACATCACCGAAGAACACCACCTGCAACTGCATCAGAAAAATCAGTCACTGATGTTTGAGGCCGTACTGAATGCCGCGCCGATGGCTATTGCATTAGTTGACAAACAACACAATGCCATCTTTAAAAATGAACGTTTTGAGAAAATGAAGCAAAACATCAGCATATCTCCGGTGCAGCTTTTGCTCGACACACTCAATAGTGATTACGGCTATGACACGCTGGAAGACTACATGGGCAGTGAAACTCAGAAGTATAAAGGGATTCATATCGGCAGCCATGGTCCGGCTCACGAACGCTGGTTCGATTTCGTGCTGGTTAAAATTCCGGTTTCGGATACCACAGCTGAAACCTATTTCAATCGTGAACAGGGCTACTATATTGTCGTCGCCATCAATGAACGGACCCGGGAAAAACTTCTGGTTGAAGAAAGACGCATCAATTCTATTAAACTGATGACCCGGGATAATAAATACGTCCATGCGATGCAGGAAGCGCTGATGGCAACCCTGCACCAGCTTCAGGGGCCATTTAATATGATTGAATCGGCGATCAATATTCTCAAAAGAACCAACGCTGCCTGCCCCGGACTGGTCGCCATGGATGAAGCAATGAATACCGCGGTTCATGCGATGGATGACATCAAACAGGCGATTCCGGAGCGCACATCCGAAGCATTTCAGCCGGTCAATCTCAACCTGATAGTGAAAGATGCGACCTCCATCAGCACCGATGAGCTGCTGATGTCTTCCACCAATCTGAACCTGGACCTCGATCCGACACTGCCGGCCATTCACGGCATGCCTCACCGTCTGGTGCTGGCACTGAAGCAGCTGATCGACAATGCGATTGATTCCATTCAGGCGGCTAATCCGCAGGAGCGGATTCTGCAAATTACAACATACGTTGAAGATCATGATGTCCATCTGATTGTGGAAGACTCAGGCACCGGCGTTGCCAAAGCCATTCAGATGAAAATCTTTCATCCGTTTTTCAGCACCAAACCCAAACATCTGTCGGGTTGCCGGGGAATCGGGCTTTCTATCGTTCAGCAGGTCCTGAACGAGCATTCAGCGACGATCACCATGACGCACAGTACACAACTTACCGGCGCCAAAGTTCTCATTACATTTCCGGTTAACGGGTGGTAAACAGTTATGACAGTCTCTTATTCATCTTTAGATTTAGAGCGTCAACTGCTAGCGGCCATGTACAATATCAGTTGCGTTCTGAACAGCAGTCTCAATTACTGCGACACGACAGATAACGTGTTAAAAATCCTCCATGAGGAGTGTCAGCTCAAATGCGGCATGCTGACAATTCTCGACCAGTCGAGAGATATTCTGCTGGTTAAATCCGTTCACTCTCCGGCTTCAGCGGTGAACATTAATCAAAAACCGGTGCACTATAAAGTCGGAGAAGGCATCGTTGGCGAAGTGTTCCGTCAGGGCAGTTCAATGGTGATCAGGAATCTGGGGCAGGATATGCGTTTTGCAGACAAACTTGCCCTTTATGATTATGACAAGCCCTTCGTCTGTGTTCCGCTGAAAGATGCGAACAATAAAGTGATTGGTGCTCTTTCGGCTCAGCCACCCAATCTCGATGATCAGGCGATTACCATGCTGACCCGCTTTCTTGATATGACGGCCAACCTGATTGCCCGGAATGTCCAGCTGGCTCATCAGATTGAAACTCAGCAACAACAGCTGGTGGATGAGCGCGACGGATTACGGCGTAAAGTCAGAAATAATTACAGCTTTAAAAATCTGGTCGGCCACACCAAATCCATGCGGCAGATTTTCGAACAAATCCGGCTGGTATCACGCTGGGATTCCACCGTACTTGTCCGGGGAGAATCCGGTACAGGGAAAGAGCTGGTGGCCAATGCGATTCATTACAACTCGCCACGGGCAGCAAACCCTTTCATCAAACTCAATTGTGCTGCACTGCCGGACAACCTGCTGGAATCTGAACTCTTCGGCCATGAAAAAGGGGCATTTACCGGCGCGGTTAAACAGCGCAAAGGTCGTTTTGAAATGTCTGATCACGGCACGATTTTTCTGGATGAGATCGGCGAAACCAGCCCGGCCTTTCAGGCCAAATTGCTGCGCGTTCTGCAGGAGAAGGAATTTGAGCGCGTCGGTGGTTCTTCCACCATCTGTGTCGATGTAAGGATCATTGCAGCGACAAACCGGAATTTAGAGCAGGAAGTCGCAAACGGTAATTTCCGGGAAGATCTCTACTACCGGCTCAATGTGATGCCAATGCATTTACCGGCATTACGGGAAAGGATTCAGGACATTCCGGAGCTGACCGAGTTCATGCTGCAAAAAATCGGTAAAGCTCAGCGGCGCAAACTCACCATCACAGACAGCGCGATCCGGAGCATGATGACTTATGGCTGGCCCGGTAATGTCAGGGAGCTGGAAAATACGCTGGAACGGGCTTCAGTCTTAAGTGAATCGGGAGAAATTAGTCCGGATCTGATCATCTTTAATCAGGTTGAATCGATGCTTTCAGCACAAACCAGACCGGCAGCAATGCCACCACAACCCTTCACTTCCTCACCTGAACCGCTGAACGAACTGCCCAGTGCCAACAAGGAAAAACAGTTCAACGATGAACGGGAGATGGTGATTGATGCGCTGGAACGTTCCGGCTGGGTCAAAGCCAAAGCGGCCCGGTTGTTGAATATGACCCCCAGACAAATTGCCTACCGCATTCAAATCATGAATATTGAGATGAAACAAATCTGACAACAACCTGCTGTCAATCATTGTCTGTTTTAGGACAATGATTGACAAACCCACCAGACAAAACAATCATTAACACATTAAAAACAACAAGTTAAACCAAGGCACAAGCTTTGCAACAGTGCGTAAATAACTCTTTAAATATGGATTAATTGTTGAGGTGTTTATGGAAGCAAACACACTGGATCAGGCAAAGGAAACGCATTCTTCTGAAATCCACCACTTTCTGTCAAAGCAGGTGCAGGAAAAAATCGCACAGCACCCATGCTATTCAAAAACCGCACACCAGTATGCCCGCATGCATCTTCCGGTCGCGCCGGCATGTAATATTCAGTGTCATTACTGTAACCGGAAGTACGATTGCAGCAATGAATCCCGTCCGGGTGTTGTCTCTCGTGTTGCGTCACCTGATGTGGCACTCAAACAATTTACGACCATTAAAAAGCGGGCACCGAACTTAACCGTGGTTGGTATTGCCGGCCCCGGCGACGCGCTGGCAAATCCGGATGCGACCTTCAGAACGCTCCGGGCTATCCGCAAAGAAGATCCGTCCGTGCAGCTATGTATTTCAACCAACGGCCTGATGCTGGAACCCTATGTGAATGATCTGGTTGCTGTTGGTGTCAACCATCTCACCATCACCATTAACTGCACCGACCCGGAAGTTGGCAGCAAAATCTACCCGTGGATTTATTTCAATCATCAACGACTCCGGGGAAAAGAAGCAGCGCAAATCCTGATCGAACGACAGTTCGCCGGTTTAAAGGCTGCGGCAGCCACCGGAATGCTGGTCAAAGTCAATACCGTGCTGATTCCGGGCGTCAATGATCATCATATCAAGGCTGTATCAGAGGCTGTTAAGGCACATGGCGCTCTGCTGCATAACATCATGCCGCTGATTTCAGATCCGGCACATGGCACCTACTTCGGATTAACCCATCAAAAAGGACCAACAGACGAAGCGCTGGAAAAAGCCCGCAGGGAATCGGGGGATTACATGCCTCAGATGACTCACTGCCAGCAATGCCGGGCTGATGCCGTCGGCGTTCTCGGTGGTTGCTCATCTCAGGAGGATACGCTGGAAAATCCGGAGACACCAGACAGCACCACGTCTTCGCCCGGATTCCGGGTCGCAGTGGCAGCCAATGATGACACCGGGATAATCAATACCCATTTTGGTCATGCCAAATGGTTTGAGATTTATGAATACGTGGCGCAAAACGACAGTTTCAGCTTTATCGAAAACCGCTCCACCGCACAATACTGTACCGATCAGCAATGTGATGACGATTTCGATGAAAAAGAACGCATCATTCAGTCAGTCGCTGACTGCGATATGGTGCTGTGTGCCCGGATGGGAATCTCGCCGTGGCGTCAGCTTGAAAAACTGGGCGTAAAGCCAAACGTTGATTTTGCGTATCAGGCGACTCACGAAGTACTGCCGCAAATTGCTGCCACACAAACCAATCCATCACAGGAAACTGCAGATTTATCCGCAGAGCGGGGTGAACATGAAGTATGCAATTACTGATAAATGCGTCGGATGCCATGCCTGCTCTCTGGTTTGCCCGAGTCAGGCCGTCTATCAGGACTGTGACAATGACAATCAGTTCCATATTCACAGTAAACGCTGTACCGGCTGTCTCGGACAATTCGATACCCCACAATGTGCAACCATCTGTCCGGTTGAAGAAGCGATTATCGACAGCGATGCCCACCCGGTGAATCCGGCGGGCAGCTTAACCGGAATTGTCAGGGAGGCCTGCGTATGAACACAGAATTCAGTGCCGGAAAATTCTGGACACCGATCATTCAGGCTTATCTGGATGGTCATACGGCACTGCCGTCGTATATGGGGCTGGAACCTGAAGGGTTTTCACTGGTTTGTCACTATTTTCAAATCACACCGCCTGCCGCGTTCAGCCATCAGCATCCACAACGCCTGCTGCTGTCAGATCTGGCCGGACTCCGGCAGTCTGAACGACAGGATTTGATTACTTTGCTGAATCAATACCGCAACCCTGAGGATTCTTTTTCATCTCAAATGACCACGGTGCTCAGCTTCGCCTGTCTTGGAACGCAACACCTGTGGCATGATATCGGCATGCCGGAACGTCCGCTGCTGACACAGTTATTCGGTTTTTACTATCCGGAGCTACGGGCGATGAACAACAGAAACATGCGCTGGAAGCGTTTCCTGTACCGCCAGCTCTGCACCACCGGAGGAGATTACGTCTGCCGGTCACCCAGCTGCGAAACCTGCTCCAGCTTTGCCGAATGTTTTGAAGTGGAAGAGAGCGCCTCTCAGCATACTTCCGCTTCTCAACATCAGGGAATGATGTAATTGAACTTATTCCCGCTTGCAGGCATCAGCCTTCTCAGCTGATACCAAAAACCAGCATGAAATCAAACCATATTTAAATTGGGTTCGGCAAACTTACCTGATAAAGGAATACGGTTTTTTTTTGATTTCACTTTTTTACTTTTCTGATACCCGGGGCAAACCGAGCAACACTGCTTATTCGCTTCAGACTGAATGGCTGCAATGTAAGCCTCTCCACCAACAAGATGCATTCCTTTCATCATGCTATCGGAATAGGACTGAACCAGAGATGCGGCAAATTCACTGGAATAAAGACCTTGTTTGACCTCTTTTTTCCGTAATTGAGCAAACCGGCGCAAAGAACCTAATAATTGATTGAGCATTGTCATACCTCCTGCATCACTTCCGGGAATGTATGTTGAATCAGTAAACCGGTATCTGACATCAGTCAGCCCGGCAGTTGAGCAAAAAATAACCTGCAAGTAGCATTCCAATAAGACAGTGTTTTTTATTTTTAGTTTCCGATTTATGACAAGTTCATGATCAATAAGATGATCTTTTTCGCGTATATTGAGGTTAAATCGAAGATGATAGAGAGAATTGACGGCTAACTTGGCCAGAAGTGGCAAAAAATGACGTTTTTTTGCCACATGATACCAGCCGGGTGGCAATCCGTGCCTGCCGCTCAGGCAACAAGCGTCAGGTAACTGTCACCGGAGTCGGGGGATGCAAATTCCCCCGGATTAAATCAGTGAGTTCAGCTCAGGTGTGTGACAGACAGCTTCAACATTATTCCCGTCCGGGTCGATAACAAAGGCACCATAGTAATTTTCATGATACATCGGCCTCAGTCCCGGCTTACCGTTATCTTCACCACCGTGTGCCATCGCCTGTTCATAGAAATGATCCACTTCAGTACGGGATTTTGCTGCAAATGCGATATGCCTTGGGGTAAATTCTTCCTTCGTTTCAATGATCCAGAAGGCGGGTTTCTCTTCCGGCCCGAATGCACACATTCTCTGGGTTGGAAAGCTTTGGTTCCATTCCGCAACAAACTCCATCTGTATGGTATAACCCAGCGGTGCAAACGCAGCTTGATAGAATGATTTCGTTGCATCAAAATTAGTCGCATAGGTACTGAGGTGATCAATCACAATTCATTCTCCTTCTGTCATCCGGTCAATCATCAATGTTTTTCAGCTGAATCAAGCTGATATACCCAAGCATAGTATGAAAAGAAGCCATCAGCCGTATGACCGCTGGTTTTTTGTTATCATCGTATCTGTTTATTTGAATGATCTGCGATACCAGCATAGTGAAGGCGGATTCGCAGGCGGGCTATCTTTGCTCTGTGACCTTGTCAGCGACATACTGAGCCGTTTGAGCTAACACCCGGCAGCTTTGTGCCAGTGCGGCTTTTTCTTCTGCTGTGAGTATTTTTCCATCTGCCGGAACAGCGCTGCGAAGCACTACTTCAAACCAGAATTTGAGTTCTTCAAAATCCATATTTTCCATGCCCATCAGATGACTGATTCAATATCAGAAGTAACCCCAAATGGCGGAAAGACAAATCAGATTGTCTGTGGTTCGGGCATCGCTCAAATCAGTCATGCGAAAAAATGATTACTTAAGTTATCACGATTATATTTTTCATCAAATTTAATATCAACTGGATTCATATGTTATTATTGAACACCTGATTCACCGTTGCATATACCCAAGCAACCTGAAGATGCAGGTTGTTTGGGTATATCAGGTATCATTTCCTGTGGATTTGATTGATTACATGTGTATTTTGGAGATTTTCGATGGAACGTACTGCATGTCAAACCATGGCTGAACGCTTTTTGTGGGCACTTGAGCAGAAAGGAATCTCTCAGCGGGAGCTGGCCAGAAGGCTCGACACAAACCCGGTTTTCCTGAGTAAGCTGGGAACCGGAAAATCGAAGAAAACCAGAATGGTCGTCGATATCGCACTGGCACTCGATGTCACGCCGGAATGGCTGGAATACGGCATTGAAAATAACCGGGTACAAATAGAACTGACTGCGGAAGAACGTCAGGCGGCCAGCCAGACTTTTATGGCTAAAGTCGCTGGTAAAATCTCCGCAGCTTCGCTTTCAACAGATGAAATACACAAAAAAACCGGACTCTCTGCATCCGTCATCAACCGGATGATGACGGGGCAACACGAGTTATCACTGGTTGAAGCGCTGCAGCTGTGTGATTTCTTCAAGACATCACTCTATGAGATGATCAAAAAAGATGCCTGTATCAGGCATATACCTTTAATTGGCGGACAGGATATTATCCATCACGTGATTGCACCCGGGTTCGTCATGGAAGTTGACTTTATTGCGGATAGTCAGCATCTGATTGGCATCCGCAATGATGGTTCCTTTACCGGTCAATATCTGAATCAGGGAAATGTGGTGATTGTCGACCCGGATGTCAAATCGTTTAATATGAAAAACGGGGATACCTGCCTGTTTGTCGTGGATAACAACATTGATATCGGCCTGAAAGATCCAACCGGGGTCCGAAGCCTGAACTTTTTCTCCAATGTGTACGATCTGTCCCGGATTGAAATGATCGGCAAGGTCGCTTTTTTAGAACTGAATCCGGCGACCTCTGATACAAGCAAGATGTTAAAAGGAGAAATAGATCAATTAATCCAAACCATCCAAAAGATTATTCCGGCCGGTACTTTAACCCCTCAGTACACGTCTCCCCAAACCACCTGAAGCTCCATCTTCTGGTGGTTTGAGTATCGTCAGGCTTTGAACAGGTTATTCTCTTCGTTGTAATCAATCTCCCAGCGGAATGGTGAAAAATTGGTCTGACTGTCGAGCATGTCACTTTGCTCGGCACGTTTAAACCAGTTGATCACTCTTTTGGTCACGATGGGATACATGATGATTTCGTACAAAACTTTGGTGCAGAATGAGAACACCAGAAAATGAAGCATATTTTCCACCGGCCATACACCATAAAAGGCAATCAAACAAAACAAACCTGTATCCACCATTTCAGAGATCAATAATGAGCGAAAGATACGCTGAAATAAGAATCCACGCATTTTCACTTTGATCTTCTGAAATACATAGCTTGAAATCATAAATGAAAACAAAAATGTAATCGCAGAGGCAATATAAGTTCTGATCATATTACCGAAGACGATTTCATACGATTCCTGAAGATGCCAGAATTGAGAAGGCGGTAAAATAAGCACCAGCCAGATACAGAAAGTGAAAAATACCATGGAAAAGAATGCACTCCACACCACTCTTCGTGCATATTGAAAGCCATAAACATCGGTAATGACATAATCAAAAATATAAGAGAATGGATAAAGAAACATACCACCGGTAATTGTAAAACCATTCAATGAGACTAATTTACTGGATAATATATTACTGACAATCATGACCATCACTAACATAATAGAGAGCGGCAATATATATTTATATTCCTGCTTCCTGACCGTGTAATTAATTTTTTCAAGGTCATAACAACCTCTGGCCCGACCGGCAAAATAGGCTGACTTACCATCAATTTCATTAAGAATATCCGGATTTTCATCAATTAACTCTTGTGTAAGAAGAATTTTCTGTCCGTTTACATCAATATATTGTTCCATTATTTATCTCTGCTTCTTCATCACCAAATAAGAGTATGGCGGGTTTTCATATTCATCAATATAAGGTTGATTATCTGATTTTTTCCCTAGCGGAAGGTGGTGTTTGATCAGTTGAAAGCCAACGTTTTTACATTCCTGAATAATCGTCTCTGCCGTCCAGTAAACATCCTCGACGATCAGGTCAATATTTTTCAGCCGGACCTGATGGTGGACACCTTCTTTTTCCGGTAGCGGACCTATGCCTTCAACACTGGCATAATTCGCAGTCGCCAGGCTGAGGTTGCCGTGAACAACCAAAAGAAATCCACCCTCATTTAAGGATTCATAGCATCGGGATAATTCCTTGCGCATGGAGTCAATTGATTCAACATGAAAAAACATAAACACGGAAAAAATAGAATCAAATTTATCACCCGGATATTTTCCGGCTGATAAATCATTCCGGAATAATTCGATATCCGGATAAGCCTGATGAGTTTTTTCAAGTGCCTCAGGGTTGATATCACATCCGGTCACAGAATCACAGAATGCTTTAATTACCCCGATTGAACGGCCGCACCCACAGCCCAGATCCAGTGCCCGGCCGGGATTTAAATGCAGCTCATCAATCAGTTGACTGATATCCCGGTATGCCAGATATCCGGTTCCGGAAACAGTACTGTGGGAATATTTATTCACATCGGCTTCTAAGAATTCAATCATATTATTATTTCATCCTAATTAATAAAACTGACGTATATGTGAAGACATATTATATCTCAGAATAAAGATGAGCGATGCGCTTAATTATTCATAATGTTTATTTACAATATACCCAAACAACCTGAAGATGTTCCGCAGAGAGAATAAAACAGAGCCAGTCAGACACTGACTGGCTCTGTCCGGAAATACAATCAAAGAAATACTGCGCGGAGATCAGGCAACTTCCTGACACATTTGCTTTGCATGACTTTGCAGGTGCTGAATCCACTGCCGTTGCAGGAAAGCTTTTGCCCTGGCTTGATGCTTTTCCTGTAAAAACGGCCAGACTTCTTCAAATGTTGCCTGGCTCGCATCCCTTTGCTGATGGAAAGTGATCAGATGAAAGCCCATTTCCGTTTCTATTGGCTGGCTGATTTCCTGCGGCTTCAACTGGTACAGAGCATCTGAGATCGGGCGATAGAGATCTCCTTCTTTACACCAGCCCAGATACCCCTGGTTCATCGCACTCGGGCATTCCGAATGGCGCTGAGCAAGCTTGGCGAATGATTTTGACCGGGCCTTTGAGTAAATATCATGAATGCGCTTCAACGCATTTTCACGGGTATTCTCCGCATATTCATCATTGACCGTAATTAAAATCTGGCTCATTTCCCAGGTTGTCGGTCTTGAGAATTCCTGTTGATGCTGATGGTAATAGTGTTTGGCTTTGGCCACATCCAGCGGGGGAATATCGGACGACACATCATCCAGGATTTTGTCACACATCAGTTGATCTCTTAGCGCTTCGCGCAAGCCTTCTGTACTCAGTAACTGAGACGTCATTGACTGATGAAATTCCTCTTCTGAAGTGAAATTATCAACGCACTCTTTATAAGCCTTTTCTAATTCCCCGGACTGAACCGGCACAACCCGATCCGCTTCCGGAGAGGTCAGAATCAAATGCTGTATTTCAAACATCCGGCTGACTCTTTCTTCAACTTCACCCCGCTGCACTGATGAAAGATACTCAGGGTTCAGCTGGTACATTTCAGTTGCCACTTTCGCCAGTAAATAACGTTTTTTCTGTTCGTTCCCGTTCATACCTGTTGCTCCTGTAAAACTGTCTGCTCCTGAGCCTGAGAAACATGCGTGAAAACACTCGCATCAAGCTGAAAACGTAAAGCACACAGCTCAATCTCATATTTTAATGAACCGTCTTCCAGATCCCGGTAAGATCGCTGGATCTCGACAATCTGGCCTTTTTCTGCCAGTACTTCCCCATTCATTGCCAGTGTTCTGGTCAGCCTGGCTTTATCCAGCGAATGGAAATGTCGTGGTACCCAGTCAAGACGGGCCGAAATCAGTTCTTCATCCCGAATCCCAATCACCTGATTTACATCCGGAAAAAACACCTGATAAATGATCTGCGTTTGCAGAAAAAAACCGTAAGTTCTGACAATGCCGATACAGCCGGCCTCAATCAGAATTTCTCCTTTATCCACACCGGGAAAACTACCGTCGTTACGGACAGTCCGGATAACCCGGACTTCTTCTCCGGCATCAAACCTTGCCGTGACTACACTTTCCATTGAATGTCTCCTTCCGTGGAGGGGGCTTCCCTGTCCGGATTTCTTCCCTGAAATGATTTTCCATTGGCTGTTGAATCACTGAACACAGCGCTTTTATGCCCTGTTTTTAATCTCCGCAGTCACTGCTGCAGGTTTGGCAGCCACTGGCTTCGAAAGCCAGTTCCCGTCCCCGGGCCAGTTGGTTGTAAGCTACACACAAAGCACGTTTATGTTGATCGAAACCAGGCTCACCCGACGGCAGCAGCTTCTGATACATTCTGAGCAGCTGGATGTGTTTAATCTGAACCAGCCGGACATCATACTCAATCTCAAAGAAGTTCAGAAAATCTTCGGCAGTCTCCAGCCCATCCATCGCAGCCAGAATTTCGCTGTCCACTGCAGGATTCTGATGGCTGTCATCGTGATGAGAACTGTCATGTTTATGAAGACTGTCATGTTTATGAGAACTGCCATGTTTATGAAAACTGATAGTCATGACTTCCTCCGGCCATATTCAAATCAATCAACGACATCAGATCGTCATTTCCCGGTACGCGTTTGCAGGTTTCTGACCAGTCGCGGAGCGCCTCACGCACCACTTCACACTGAGCTCGCGTCAGGGTGATACCCAGTTGCCGGTAAACAACGTTGATAGCATGAATCCCGGAATGTTTTCCCAGTACAAAATGGTGTTCCCGGCCAATCAGAGACGGCGAAAAGCCCTGATAGTTATTAATATCTTTCAGCAAACCATCAATGTGAACTCCGGATTCATGGGTAAATGCATAATCACCGACAATCGCTTTCTGTGGTGACAAAGCACGCCCGGAAACAATGTGCAAATAACGGCACAGTGCCGGTAGTTTGGCTAAATCAACATAACTCTGCGGTTTGTTTAACACTTTCAAAGCCACCGCGACTTCTTCCAGCGCTGCATTGCCGGCCCGTTCTCCCAGCCCGGTCACCGTGGTATTGACACTATATGCACCGGCATCGACCGCTGCCAGTGTGTTGGCCGTTGCCAGCCCCAGATCGTTGTGAGCGTGCATTTCAATCTGCAGATCAGACCGGCATTTCAGGTCCGCTATTTTGTCGTAAGCCGAAACAGGTTCCAAAACCCCCAGCGTATCCGCAAACCGGACCCGCAACGCACCAGCCTCACCGGCAATATCCACCACCCGGTGCAATATTTCAGCCTCAGCCCGGGAGGCATCTTCCATTCCAACACACACTGACAGACCGGCATCCACTGCCCGCCGGATATTTTCCTGACAGACTTCCTGCAGCTTTTTCATCGACATATTGAGCTTACTTTTGATCTGCTGTGCTGAAACCGGCACAGACAAGTCAACCCAGTCGAGTCCCAGACCACAGGCAGACTGAATATCTGCCCGGGTCATCCGGCACCACGCCATCGTGCTGGTGTGCCTGAGCGAACCGGTGATCTCCCTGATCGTAGCCCGCTCTTTTTCTCCCATTGCCGGAATGCCGACTTCGAGTTCCGGCACACCGGCCGACTCCAGCATTAAAGCAATGTGGACCTTTTCTCCGGTTGAAAAACCAACCCCCGGACTTTGCTCTCCGTCACGCAGGGTCGTGTCATTAATCACGACACCGGGCGTGAGCATATCTGCTGTCACAAAAGCCATACGCACTCCTTTTGCCCTGGCTGTCTTTTCACTGTCAATAAGCTGTCCCTGTTCATCACAAATCAGGCATAACTTGGAGAGAAGATCTCCGCCGATCCGGTATTCTTCTCGTTATCCCAGTAGGGCGAGAGGGTTCTTAAACGCGCGACAATATCCGGCAGCACTTCAAGCACATAATCAATCTCTTCATCTTTGGTAAAACGGGACAAAGAGAACCGCAGGGTGCCATGTGCAGCAGTAAACGGAATCTGCATGGCTTTCATCACATGTGATGGTTCAAGCGAACCGGATGTACAGGCAGACCCGGAAGAAGCGGCGATGCCTGCCTGATTCATCAGCAGCAACAGGGCTTCGCCTTCAACATATTCCACTGCAATATTGGTGGTGTTCGGCACTCGTTTGGCCGGATTACCGGTAATGAAAGTATTCGGGATTCGTGCCAATAGTCCCTGTTCAAGCCGGTCCCGCATCAGTTGAATCCGGTGGGTGTCTTTCTCCAGTGAGTCATAAGCCAGCTCAGCCGCCTTACCCAGCGCAACCACTGATGCCGAATTTTCAGTTCCGGCCCGGCGGCCGCGTTCCTGATGGCCGCCTCTGAGCAGCGGACGGAAACGTGTGCCACGTTTGACATATAAAGCACCCACGCCTTTGGGCGCATGAAACTTATGCCCGGAGATCGATAACATATCAATATCGGTGGATTTCACATCAATCTCATATTTACCCGCAACCTGAACCGCATCGACATGGAATTGCGCCCCGGCTTTTTTTGCCATCCGCGCCAGCCTGCGAATCGGGAATAACGTCCCGGTTTCATTGTTGGCCCACATCACAGACACAATCGCAGTATTGTCACTCAGCGCTGCCCGGTACTCATCCATATTCAGCCGTCCCTTTTTATCGACGCTGATCCAGTGGATTTTGTAGCCTTTACGCTCCAGATGCTGACAGAGCTGAAGTGTCGCCGGATGTTCAACCCGAGAGGTAATAATCTCTTTTTTATCGGGAAAGGCTTCTGTTGCAGACAGGATAGCAGTGGTATTCGCTTCCGTTGCACAGGACGTAAAGATCACTTCACTGGAATATTGTGCACCAATCAGCATCTGCACCTGTTCCCGGGCAATTTCCATCGCCTGACCAACTCTGGCACCCAGTTTGTGAATCGAAGACGGATTTCCGTAAAACTCAGACAGAAACGGCATCATGCATTCCAGCACACGGGGATCAATCCGGGTCGTGGCGTTATTATCAAGGTACACCATTTTATTTACACCTTTTGGAGCCGTTGAATCAAACATCATAAGTTGCCTCCTTTTTGTATGCAGTCTGTGTATCCTGAACCGGGAATACGGTGACAGATTCACCCAATGCCGCAGACACCTTATGTTCGACATTCGCCAGGGTCAGTCCGGCCAGACCACAACCGGTACAGGCACCGGTCAGTGAAACAAACACAACATTCTCTTCAATATCCACCAGATGAATGTCTCCGCCGTCAGCAACAACCGCCGGGCGCACTTCATCGATGATTCTTTCAACAATTTGCCAGACACCTTCATCAGCAGCCTGATCGGTTTCCGGTTTAATTGCGACAGCCGCCACGGGTTGTGATTTTTCTGCTTCAGCTTCTGCAAAGTAATCTTCCAGTACCCATTCAATTTTTTCATGACAGGAAGCACAGGCACCACCAGCTTTGGTATAGTTGATCACCTCTTCCAGCGTGGTTAACCCATTCGCTTTGACAACCCGTTTAATCATCAGATCATCAATCGCAAAACATTTGCAAATCAATTCACCTTCTTCATGATCATCTTCAATGGTTTCTCCGCGATAATCTGCGACTGCAGCCTGAAGTGCTTCCATGCCCATCACTGAGCAGTGCATTTTTTCCGGCGGCAGGCCATCAAGAAACTCAGCAATATCCTGATTGGTGACAGATAGTGCATCATCAACGGTTTTACCAATGATCATTTCCGTCAGGGCTGATGAAGAGGCAATGGCACTGCCACAGCCAAACGTTTGAAATCCGGCATCTTCGATAACTTCTGAATCCGGGTTAATTTTCAGGGTCAGACTTAACGCATCACCACAACTGATTGAACCAACATCACCCTTAGCGTTTGCATTATCGACAAGCTTCGCGTTTCTCGGATGAAAAAAATGTTCTTTAACCTTCTCTGAATAATCCCACATAAGTGCTCCTTACCATGTGCTGACCAACGCTTCTGAAATGAATGCTTCCGTGTCGGTTGTTCCGGATTTTCAGCCGAATGACATTCCGGCATATAACCATTACATCTCTGGTATCACAACGCCTTACCGGGGGGTGAAAACGTTGTGATGTATAAAAACGTGCAAATGTGTAACGACGTTGTTAAATTCCGTTGCAATTGTTAAACCAGAAATAAGTGTGAGCTAAGCCATTGATTTGAATGAAAGAGAGATTTGTGTTTACCGGCTGCTATGCACAAAAGCTTACATTTTGTCGGTTTTACTACAATAAACATTGTTGCATATATACCCAAGCAACCTGAAAATGCATGATTCAGCGTGCAGCCGAAAGGTGCAGTTCAAGGAAAGGGAATGCAGGAATGTACCCACCTTCCAAATTCTCTTGACGCAGAAATGTGCCTTTCAGCTCACGCCCTTCGGGTGAGTTTGTCTGGCTTTGATACAGCGTTACTGATTTTCAACGTAGAATGACTATGTTTTCAAATCAGTGCCTTGTCTCAAAGCCAGACAAATCTCACTGAACCCTGCATCTTCAGGTTGTTTGGGTATATATCAAAACGGATGACTTATACAACCAAACAGGCAAAAAACCGGACAGGGGAAATAAACAGGAAAGGATGGCATTACACCATCCTGAATAAAACCAAGCCCTGAATAAAGGCTAAGCCGCGGCGGGTGCAAACGACTGACAGTTTTTAGGACAGACCTTATTACACGCCATACAACCGATGCAATCTCCGGCATTTTCGACCATCATGACCATCATGACTTCGTCTTCATCATAATAATCATCGTCTTCATCAATATCCTCTTTTTCAATCAGATTAAACACATCCCGGGCACAGACTTTGTAACATCGTCCGCAACCAATACAATCTGCCTGACTGATTTCCTGTATAAATTGTGGTTCCCATTCTGCACCGCTCCGGGTCAGACCTTTAATATTACCCATATTGCTTCCTTACCATTCTTCATCAATGAGTTGAGAAAGTCTTTGTGCTTTCTTCCCCTCGGGTTCATCTTCCTGCTCTTTCCGTTTAATCGCCCGTGCTAACCACCCGCCCGGCTCCCCAGCGAGCTCATCCTGAATTGTCACCAGCAGTTCATGAATCTCACGACCTTCCGTGACTTTGACCGGGTGGATATTTTTCTCCAGTAACTGACGGATCGCCGAAGCACCACAGGCATTACAGAAAACGGCGGCACAGCCGGTCAAATCAGAAATCCGGGCAGGTAATTTGTTGTGTGTGTCTGCGGGCAACTCTGCATATTCAATTGCTTCAAGCAGGTGCCACTCCTGCACATTAACGCCATAGACCAGCATGCTCTTACAACTGCCGAAATGCTGATCAACATTTTTACGATCATGGGTCGCAAAAGCGACTTTCAGTGTAAACGCTTCCTCTTCCGGACGGGGTTCAACATGGAGCTTCCGTTCGCTGATTTTCATGCAGCCCCCTTATGCACCACATCCTCAGCACTAAAGCGATAACGGCTGATATGTGGTTGTACTTCATCGACGTGATGATGCAGCAGCAGGTTTGCCAGCGCGAACAACCGCTCCCGGCAACCTTCGTAACCCAGTTGCCTGATGTCCATATTGCCGAACTGATCAAAACAGGGGTAACCCGCCCGGAGTACCGGATAATCCGGCTCGGTAATTTGTGCTGCATGGGTGTTACTGATCAATAATTTCGCTTCGTTGCCCTGCATATCAATCCGGGATAAATCCCCGACTTCAATTTCCAATGCTTTCAGGGAGCGCAGCACCGGCGCATCGATCGATGTCACCACCTGAACCACCTGACCGCCCACACTATCCAGCAGCTCACAGTAGCCGGATGCCAGATCAGGCTCCAGCCCAATCACAAAGCGCTCATTACTCAACAAGAAGTGGCTGTCGATCATCGCATCCTGCAGCCGTGTTCTCGCCCGGTTAATCCATGCCGGTACCGCTACACCACTCAATTCGGAGAGTGCCATAATCAGTTGATCCGTCTGATCGATTGTCATCCCCATTCCCAGATGAAGATAAGGAATATTAAACCGGGCCTGCAGCCATTTCGCGGTTGGTTCAAACGACGGGCCGATAACCAGTGTCAGCTCACTTTCCGACATCATTTCTACTTCCAGAACCGATGTGCCGCCAGTGCTGGTCGGTGCGTAGTCTTCATCGGCCAGATGCCCGTCCAGCGACCGGGATAAATCCGGAATAAACACCGCATCGATTTCAAACGCTTCGATATAACGACGCAGCGTCTCCACATCAGCAGCTGTACATCCGACTGAGCAGAGCACATTCACCTGTTTTCTCTGTCTGTCACGTTTTACAGGCGCCATCACCAGCTGGCGGATAATCGCATCAGCCGCCTGTACATAACCGGTTTGCATTGAGCCGGTAAAATCAGGTGTGTGCATGGACACAATCCGGGTCGCTTCAAATTGCGGATATTGTTTTTTGAACGAAGCAATGACCCGGTAAATGTCCGACCCCTGCATTTCTGTCAGGCCGGTTGTCATCACCGCAATCATGTCCGGTGACTGTTTTTCACACAGTAACTTCAGGGCATCATGCAGGTTTTCATCACCGCCCATAACCGCAGAAACCTGATCAATGGCGGTATTCTGCAGCGGAATCGGCTCCCGCAGATGTTGAATCAGATAGATTTTGGTAAATGCGCCACATCCCTGAGAGCCATGCATCAACGGAATGGTGCGCTGAAAGCCAAGGCTGGCTAAGGTCGCTCCCGTAGCAGGGCTGGTTTTCAGCGGCTGGGTAATCAACGGCGAATGCTGTTTTTTGATGGTTACCATGAGCTGCTCCCCTTTATTGATGATCCGGATGAATACGGTTTTGATGATTCAGTGACATCAGTTCGACGGTCTGACTCACCGGAGATGTTACATTCCCGCTCCAGGGAGCCGGGCTTCTTGCAGCCTGCCAAACCGGGCTGTTGATGGTGCGGCACAACTCTTCAGCAAGCGTAACCATGCCGCGATAACCTGCATAAGCGTGTTCCCGTTCCTGGTTAATATCCAGAAACGGCAAACGCGCTTTCAGTGCCGTGTACATATTCCGTCCACCGGCAATCATGACATCCGCATTGTGCTGATAGTAAGTGTCCAGCAGCAGCCTTGCGCCGCCTTCATCCAGCATCAACGCATCTTCACCCATGATTTCAATGATACGTTTCTTGTCCGACTGAGTAGATTTGCGCGTGCCTGTCGCCACCACTTCAATCCCCAGCTCTTTCAGGGCGGTAATCACCGACCAGGATTTCACCCCACCGGTATACAGCAGTGCTTTCTTTCCGCTCAGTTGCTGCCTGAAAGGTGCGAGCAACTGGCGGGTTCGGGTTTCTTCCCGCTCGATCAGGGCTTCCGTTTCTTCGGTGAGTTTCGGATCATTCAACAACCGGGCAAAAGAGCGCAGCGCCAGTGAGGTGTCATCAATACCGTAGAAGCTGCCTTCAAACCACGGCACATCCCATTTTTCTTCCAGTTTACGCGCAACGTTAATTTGAGCCCGAGAACAGACTACCATCGCCGCATCCGCCCGGTGAATGGTCTGAATCTGATGGAATTGTGTATCACCGGCCATACAGCACAACACCCGCAGCCCGAGTTCTTCAAACAGCGGGGAGACATGCCAGAATTCACCGGCGATATTGTATTCACCAATCAACACTATATCGTGTACCTGCCGGGAAGGATCATGCGACATCACCGGCTTCTGTGGCGGCTCTGCCGTACCGGCGACTTTTTCCACCATCACATTCCCGGCAATCCGGTTACCGAGATTTTTATTGCCATAAAAACCCGCGGCATCCACTGCAATCACCGGAATTTCCCATTTCTCCTGCGCCAGAGCACAGATGGCTTCAATGTCGTTGCCTTCAAGCGCAGGAACGCAGGTCATATAGACAAAGACTGCAGGTGGCTGGTATTCAGTAATCAGCTGTTTGATCGCATGTAACAGGCGTTTCTCCGCCCGTCCCATAATCACGTCCTGTTCGTTCAGATCGGTGGTAAAACCGTAGCGGAATAAGTTTCTGCCGGTCGCCCGCGTCCCGCGGTTATTCCAGCTGTTTCCTGCGCAGGCGATCGGGCCGTGAACAATATGGCCGACATCAGCAATTGGCAGCAGGCTGATTTGTGCGCCATCAAAACAGCACCCTCCCGCTGTTGCGCCGGGTGTGGCTTTACTACAACCAGATTTACTGCCGCTGTTATGTTCGCAGGCAGGTTCGTCCTGCAATAGTTTGATTTCTGACTGTTTCATCGCGATAACGCCTCCGGCGGTTGGTTTGTTCAGTCCGTTTGAACATGTGTTGCAAAAGCTTTCTGTCTTTAAGCGACAGGTTGCTGAAAATGCTGCAAGGAATAAGCCATCAGTAATCCATTGATTTTTAAATATTTATTTTTAAGCGCGACGAGATTGTCAGGAGAATTGTCGGAAAGGTGACAATTTATTTTTCGGATGTATGGTCTGGGTGGTAAGCCACGAAACAAGGTGATTTTATTTGAACCGGCCAGGAGCGCTGTCTACCCAAAACCCTGAACATGCAGGTTGCCCGGGGATCTCAGACATAAAAAATGCCAGCCTTGTGGCTGGCATGTTCATCATAAGCAAGCTCAGGAATCAACTATCAATAAATTAAAACTCATAAGTTGCTGAAATATTCATGTTGATGCCATCACCCGGAGCACGGATGATTGTACCGGATGCATCGCTGGTGAAATCAAAGACATACTCATAGTATTTGTCCAGCAGGTTATTCACCTGCAGATTGACAGATCCCCAGCTGGTCTTATATTCCACATTAGTGTTCAGCAGTGCGTAACCACCGGATTTACCGCCGACATTCGCTTCATTGATTTGGTAATCACCCTGAAGGTCGTAGTGCAGGCGCCATGTCAAATCAGAAGTGATTGCATAAGTACTTCCCACTGACGCGGTATAATCAGGAATACTGCGCAGCTCATTCCCTTTATTCTCACCTTCGGTCAGAATTTCAGTATCCGTGATTGAGTAATTCCCCCACAGTGTCAGCGAGTCAGTCGCCATCCAGTCAACACCGGCATCAACTCCGCGGCGCAAAGTCTTACCAACGTTTCTTTCCACACCGTTCACAAGCACGAACTCGTCTTTGGCATACTGTTCCCAGTAAGACAAACGGGTTTGCAACGCGTCAGAAACCTGCCATTTTGCACCAACTTCCCAACCATCATTGATGGAAATATCCCGGGCATCACGATCACCCGAAGTGTAAGCACTCTGGCTGAATACCGGCTGGAACGTCCGGCCATAGTTGGCAAACAACACGACATCCTCTGTCGGATAAACAAAGACATTCAGTTTCGGCTGCAGAATCGTGCCAAAGTTGTACATCTCTTTTTCAGTGCTGACACCATCGTTATCTTTCGACGTGAAATCTCCGCTGAGGCGGTCGGCTCTCAGGGCTGCATTCCACGATAGCCATTGCACCGGTGAGTTATCAACCTGAACATAGGTGCCGTAATTATTGTAGTTATAGTGGAAGTTCCATATTGCATTACCTTCATCACGAATACGCTGGTTATTAATGGTTCTCCAGCGTTGCTCGATGACATCCTGCTTCTCGTAATTCGCTCCCCACTGAATCTGCCAGTTATCTGCAACATCCCAGGTCAGGGTTGAAATCATGCCATAGTGCTTTTCATCATAAATCCGTTCCTGAAGCGACCAGATATCCCGGAACCGGACCCAACGCTGGCGATCAAAGTGATTGAAGTAAGATTTCAGCGACCAGGAAACATTTTCAGAGAAGTGATGATCGACATGAACGCTGAATGAATCGGTATCTTTCTGCCCCCCATCTTCACTGGAGAAGCTGGCTGACTGTTGCGGGTTGTCATGCGCTTCTTTTTCGGACAGTAAAAAGCCGGGAGCATCGGTATCCATCCGCATAATACGGGCGATAAAACCGAGCGTCGTTGCCTCATTGATGTCATAGAACCAACGGCCGGAAGCACCGTATTTTTCAACATTATCGTGGTCACGATAACCTTCTGATTTCCGGTAACCAAAAGAATAGCTGTGTTGCAGGTTTCCGGTTTGAAGCCCCCAGTATCCCTGAAGTTCACGGGCATCAAAGCTACCGGCAGTTGCCTGTATACTGCGTCCGGTATCCGAACGGGTTTCAACATTATAGCTACCGGCGAGGTTGTACAGACCATAGCGGGGATCGCTGGTCCCTTTATACACATTGATCGATTGAATATTACCGGAGAACAGCTGTGACATATCGTTGTAGCCAGCATTTAAGTTCGACGGAATCCCATCAATTAACAATTTAGCATGCGGCGTCGACCCATCAGCAGCAAAGCCCCGGATACCAATTTCTGATTCAAAAACGCCCTGCCCCCACGGCGCCATATGAACACCCGGCAGTTTGGTAAACAGCTCAAGCGCATTATCAACATGCGCTCCTTCAATTTCATCGCGGGTAACACTATCCAGTGCACCGGCCAGATATTGTTGGGTATAACTGGTTTTTTCCTGCCCGACAACAACCAGCGGACTGATGGTTTCTGACTCACTGTCAGGAGCATCAGCATAGGTCAGCGGTGAAATAACCGCAAAAGAAGCAAACACCAAAGTTGATCTTTTTTTCATAGATTTCAATGCCTTTTGAAGATTTATGATTGAATTAAAATATTAATAAAGCGGGTCTGACGTTCCCCTGAAAGGATATTGTTTTTATAAATTTCGCACGGAAGTGTTGATGAGGTGATTGATGACTACAAAACATAACCGGATAAAATAGGTATCAGCGATTTAATTTGTTCGCACAATAAATGATTTTAATTATCATTAACAGTATTATTTACAAACTCATTATTATTTGTACAAAAAACACACAAAAACAGTCACTCAGGCTGGAAAAGGAACATAGCGGGAAGGTGAACATAGCGGGAAGGCGAACACAAAGCCAGAAATCAGGAATCTGGTATATACCCAAACAACCTGACAGAAAAAGTCCGGGATAAAAATTCAGGAATAAAAAGGCGCTTCACTCTTCGTGAAGCGCAATCACAAGACCTGAACACATCTCCGGACTGGGAGTCAAAGAGCTACAACCACTGAGGTTATGCGCCACGAGATGAAGGTCAAAATAGGAGAAAGAGTGCCAGGGTTCGTGAAAACCCATGTCATCTTCAGAGCACAATGTAAACACCAGTTCCGGATATTGCGCTTTTAAAGGTTTCAGCCCGGCTTCTGACTGACATGAGTGAGACTCAAGCCAGCTGCCGATTTGTGTGATGATCTCCGGACTCACGCCGGCAGATTGTAATCTGTCATGCATTTCAGCCCTCCATCATCAGTTCGGTTGATGATTCCATTCCCATGATTTTTTTCAGCCATGGGGGTGGGTGATTACCAAGGACACCTGACAACTCGGCGAGCACCTGAGCCGCCGGAACGGGCGTCGCTTTCTTGATAGGATGAATATTCGCCCGGGTCACTCTGGCAGCAGCCGGACCACCAATAGACAGCGTAAACAGCATCTGACAATCACGGATCAGATCAACCATATAACCGGAACGGGCTTCACCGGTCAGATCAGCACGAATGCTCCGGACATCAATCAGTTGATGACTCTCGGTACCGACTTCATAAATCAACACCCGCATACATGAGCCGTAATGCCCGTTGATCATTTCTCCCTGATTAGAAGTCACTGCGACTTTGATTGTCGGACCATCCAATGGTGTGGTGGCCGTCACCACCGGCGCTTCAACATCACTGGTTTCCGGATTAGTTAATGCAGCCAGTGCGTTAGTTACATCCTTACGGCTTGGTCCTTCCCCCAGAGAATTCACCATCACACGAAATGCTTTGGGAGAAATTCCGGCCAGTTTGTCTTCAGACAAAGGCTCTCCGAGATGCTGAATCAGCAGCCCCAGCAGAGAACTCATCCCCACATTGGGGAGCAGGCGGGTCGCAATAGCGACGCGTAAAGCCGCTTGTTCGGAAATATAAGATTGTTGCATCTTCATTGCCTCCTGACGATGTGAGCGTCTGTAAAATTGAGCTTCACAGACTTCGGTTCTGTTTGAGACGAAAGCGGTCAGGCTGCCTGCAACCTTTTAGCCCTGACAGTAATCGGCAGATTCGGTTTGCTGTCCCTCGGGTCGATGTAGTAAATCGCACCACCGCTTAAATGCACTTCTCCGCCCCACTTATCTTCTTCATCAAATTCAAAGTGGATGATCTCTTCTTCTAAATCTTTCTTTGCTAAATAGAGCGAGAGCTTCCCATGCTCGTTATATTGAATCATCACATTCGCCATCTCTGTTCCATCCCTGTTATCTGGTTAAGGTTATCTGGTTAAGGAGGTCAGGCTGACGCGGCCGCGCCAGCCTGACCTGATTTGACACTTAACGGACCAGATCAAATCCAAGATCTGTTTTACCCATTTCAATCGTGTCACGATCCAGTTTCTCTAACACTTCATTGACCAGTGTTGTCAAAACATACATTGCCCCTTCATAACCCAGTGTTGACTGGCGATGGAGGTGGTGGCGGTCAAAAATCGGGAAGCCGATACGCACCAGCGGAACTTCAAACTCAGGACCTTTCGCCAGCGTATCGCGCTGAATGAACTTACCGTATGAGTTACCGATCAGCAGATCCGGTTTCTCGGTAAACATCAGAGAACGCAGATGCCATAAGTCTTTATTGAAGAAGACCTGCGCATTTTCACTATAAGGTGATTCTGCCAGCTGAGCTTCCATCTGTTTCTTCCAGCGTTTATTGGCGTTGTGGCAAAGCACATGTTTGATTTCACAACCCAGTTCGGTCAGGAACTTACACATCCCCATCAGATAGTCAGGGTCGCCGTACAGCGAAACAGTGACACCGTGCAGCCAGGTGTGTGAGTCAGTCATCATATCCACTAACCGGCCACGCTCTTTGGTGATCGATTCCGGGATTGTCTTTCCGGTTAACTCAGAGACTTTCATGACAAAGTCATCCGTCCATTCAAGGCCCATCGGAATGTTGAATTTAGGTACATCCTGTTTCCACATGGTTTCAATGAACTTTTTGGTTTTGACCAATTGTGACGGCTGTAAAAGCAGCGTTGCTTTTGCATTCGGTGCATCTTTCACTTCAGCAATCGGCGTACCACCTGAATACATCCGGTATTCACCATCAGCCGGTGTATCCAGCACTTCAGATGGATCAGACAGGAATGAATAATCCACATCCATTTCATCCAGCATCCGGCGGATCACGCGATAGTTACCCAGATAAGTTTCGAATCCGGGAACAATGTTAATCTTGCCGTTACTGCCAGGTGTTTTGTCTTCCATCGACTGCGCCGTAAAGTACTTGAGCACCCCTTCGAACATATTATCCCAGCCTGTGGTATGGCTACCGACAAAACTCGGTGTATGTGCAAATGGTGTCGGCACATCTTCCGGCAAATGACCTTTATCTTTCGCATTACCGATAAAGGCATTCAAATCGTCCCCGATAACCTCAGCCATACAGGTTGTGGATACGGCAATCACTTCCGGTTTGTATAACGCGTACGCATTTTCCAGACCGTTAAATATATTGTCCTGTCCACCAAATACCGCTGCATCTTCGGTCATTGAGTCAGAAACACAGGCAACCGGCTCTTTGAAATGACGGTTAAAGTAAGTTCTGAAATAGGCCACACATCCCTGAGAACCATGTACATAAGGTAAGGTCTTTTCAAATCCCAGAGAGCATAATACCGCGCCAAGAGGCTGACAGGCTTTCGCCGGGTCAATGGTGATATGCTTACGGGCAAAGTTCAGTTCTTTGTATTCCTCTGTTGTGGTCCACTCAAAGGTTTCTTTCACTTTGGCGGTATCCACAGCATTCTCAAACGTATCCCGCTTATTCTTGATAAGCTTTTGATACTCCGGTTGCTGGAATAATTTATACCCAGCTTTTATATCTTCAACTTTTTGAGCCATGAGTCTTCTCCTGCCGTGCCACTAATCCGTGAACGCCGGCCCGGTTAAATTAATTGGAAATCCTTTCCTGGGGGTTCAGTCAATAACCTTTAAGCAGATTTCGCTAATGCATCATCTTCAGACTTTTCTGCTAACCACGGTGCCTGCATGTTTTTCCAGCACGGGTTATTAATCGTCATATCCATATCGCGGGCAAAAATCGCAAAACCATCGACACCGTGGTAAGGACCGGAGTAATCCCAGCTATGCATCTGACGGAACGGATAACCCATTTTGTGGAACACATATTTTTCCTTCACCCCGGAGCCAACAATGTCCGGATTCAGGCGTTTCACAAATTCCTCAAGCTCATAAGCACTCGCATCATCAAACAGCAGCGTGGCATCTTTCACATCAGGCGTGGTTTTAACGTAGTCATCGTTATGCGCAAACTCATAACCGGCACCCACAACTTCCATACCCAAATCTTCGTAAGCCCCGATGATATGGCGCGGACGCAAACCACCGACATACAGCATGACTTTTTTACCTTCAAGACGCGGGCGATATTTCTCAATCACTGCATTCCACTGCTCTTTATAGCGGGCAATGACTTCTTCCGTTTGCTTCTGGATTTTTTCGTCAAAGTAAGACGCAATCTTACGCATAGAAGATTCAATTTTCGCCGGACCAAACAGGTTATATTCAACCCATGGAATTCCGTGTTTCTCTTCCATATAACGAACGATGTAGTTCATTGAACGGTAACAGTGAACCAGGTTCAGTTTCACTTTGGGGGTATTTTCCAGTTCAGGTAAAGTACCGTCACCCGACCATTGCGCAACCACACGCAATCCCATATCTTCCAGAATGATCCGCGAAGACCATGCGTCACCACCGATGTTATAGTCACCGATAATTGCCACATCATAGTCTGTGGTTTCAACCTCTGACTGATTCTCTTCATCGAACACATAATCACGGAAGGTATCGTTCGCAATGTGGTGACCTAAAGACTGGGAAACCCCACGGAAACCTTCACAGCGGACCGGAATGATTTTCTTACCGATTTCTTCCCCTTTCAGACGGGCAACCGCTTCGATATCGTCTCCAATCAAACCAACCGGACATTCTGACTGAACAGAAATCCCTTTGGTCAGCGGGAATAACTGCTCCAGCTCATCAATCGCTGAAGAAAGTTTTTTATCTCCGCCAAAAACGATATCCCGTTCCTGGAAGTCAGTCGTGACATTCAGCGTACCGAATGAATCCACACCCGTTGTACCGGTATAGTAGTTCCGGCGTCCCGCACGGGAATACTGACCACACCCAACCGGACCGTGAGAAATATGAATCATATCTTTCACCGGCCCCCAGACCACACCTTTCGAACCTGCGTAAGCACAACCACGAACCGTCATTACACCGGGAACGGATTTACGGTTTGATACAATGCACTTTGCACTGTCTTCACTGCTGTCGTTCACGGTCATGTGCCTGGCACGATCCTGCTTCGCAGCTTCAGGATAAACTTCAAGCACTTCATCGATCAGCGCCTGGGCTTGTTCTTTACTCATCGACATATAGTTTCCCTCATGCAATGATTTTTAAGGAAAGCACTGAACAAACCTGCTCAGGCAGCAACTTCTTCATCTGCTGTTTTACCAATGATGGATTCATCTTCTTCATCGATAATACCGAATTCCATCAGCAGCTCTTCCAGTTCATCCATCGTGGCTGGTTCAGGCACAACGAACAGTTGGTTGTCGATAACTTTTTGTGCCAGGGTGCGGTACTCATCAGCCTGATTACATTTCGGATCATATTCGATGACCGTCATCCGGCGGATTTCTGCACGCTGAACCACGTTATCCCGCGGTACAAAGTGAATCATTTGCGTCCCCAGTTTCGCTGCCAGTGCCATAATCAGCTCATCTTCACGGTCTGTATTCCGTGAGTTACAAATCAAACCAGCAAGGCGAACTGAACCAGTAGCTGCATACTTACAAATCCCTTTTGAGATGTTGTTTGCTGCATACATCGCCATCATTTCACCGGAAACAACGATATAGATTTCCTGTGCTTTGTTTTCACGGATTGGCATCGCGAAACCGCCACACACAACGTCACCCAGTACGTCATAAAACACAAAGTCCAGCTCGTCTTCGTAAGCGCCTTCTTCTTCAAGGAAGTTAATCGCCGTAATAACCCCGCGACCGGCACAACCCACACCAGGCTCAGGACCACCAGACTCAACACAGCGCACATCGCCGTAACCCACTTTTAATACATCTTCCAATTCGATATCTTCAACAGAGCCAGCTTCAGCAGCCATTTCCATAATCGTGTTTTGCGCTTTTGAGTGAAGAATCAGGCGGGTAGAGTCCGCTTTCGGGTCACAACCGATAATCATGACTTTTTTACCTGCTTCAGCCAGAGCGGCCACAAGGTTTTGAGTCGTGGTTGATTTACCAATCCCGCCCTTTCCGTAAATTGCACATTGACGAATTGCCATATCAGGTTCCCTCCATAGGATGTTAAAGAAAACAATTCCTACATCAGGGTGCGAAAAGTACGCCAATTCAAACAGGTAAATTTATTAATTTAAAATCAACAAGATATAATGATAAGAAATAAAACAGACAACCAACAAAATGTCGATTGTCTGTTTTTTAACAAAGATTGTAGGTTTATACCCAAGCAACCTGAAGATGCAGGGTTGCTTGGGTATAGTGATGAGATTTATTTTTGATGGCTGCAGGATTCAGAGGTAATTCACGCTGTGCTTAAATTTCATCGATTCCATAAACAGGTAAGCGGATTGCTGAGCATCAGATAAATGCACTGGCGCAGCGAATATACCACCGCAGATGGAAACCTGAATCACTCCGGATACGCTGGTACTGTCAGGCACTCAATCCCCAGTCTGCTGCATGAAGACTGAACCACTTCCCGGAAATAAGGCCACAGATGTAAATACACTTCATATTCGGCAAAATCTAAACAGTCTTTCTCTGACAGTTTACGTTCAGACAAATACTGAATCACATAGTCAGCCTGAATGATCAGCATTGGACTCACAGCATTCTGATCCGGATGACCGGCGTCTTCATCGGAAAGACTCCGTATCCCCAACGTCATATAAAACCGGTAAATATATGGTGAATTTTCGTTTCCCTGATCCGGCGCAGCTTCAGGCAGCAGTTCTCTGACTTTATCGAAATATTTCAGGATTTGCATATGTCTCAGGTGACTGCCCTCAAAATCTTCCAGCTCGGTCTCTTCGTCAACTTCGACCACCAGACCACGCATATTGATTTGGTCAATCTGTAATTGTGCTTGCTTGTTCATCATCAGGCTACCTTGTTGTAGTTTGTCCAGCCGGCTTTTTCGACTTTCAGCACGTTACCGGCACGTTTATAGCGGGTTTTGTTTTTTATGGTAAGCGGTTTGACCTGTACTGAACTCCACTTTGGCGCTTTCTGGTATGTCTCCGGTAATTCAACCGGTATTCTGACCTCGGGTTGAATACCAAGCGCAAAACAGATATCGGATAAAGAAGCCAGCGTCATATTTCTGGATCCATCCAGTAAACGGCTGACATGCGACTTTGATTTGTTCAGCCGTTTCGCCAGCTCAACTTTACTGATCTCTTTGTCTTCCATCGCCATCAGTAATGTTTCTGTGACCATGTAAATCAAATCATCTCTGGCAAATGCACGCTCTTCTGCTTCACTGAACTCTGTTCCTTCAGGAAAGAACATCTCTCTTGCACTCATCATTTATCCCTCTGTATTCCGCCAGCTGGCTATCACCCGGTGACGATCCTGATCACTCAGTTTGTCTCTGGATTTAAAAACATAATGACTGATATAAACCGTACGGGGATATTTTTTGGAAAACCAGCAATATCCTCTGACCGGAATTCTTTTCAACGCGTAGAAATGAGAACCATTTGGTAATTCAGCTTCTTTCGGAAAATGCAGGCCGGACAGACGCCCCAGATTCGCCAGGGTTTCAATCTGTCTGACCATATGCATCACCAGAGTCGGCTTGCGCTTGTATGGTGCGACCTTCGTCAACGCATCCCGGAAGCTTTCTATAGCTCCCTCACAATGGACAACCCTTAACCGTTCACCGCTGTATTCCCGTTTCAGATCGTTCACCAGCTCTCTTTACCACCATAAAGTTTACATATATGGAAACTACCGAGGTGTATTTGACCATTTTTTGTTGCTGATGTCACTCGTTTCACTTAAATAATCCGGTTCCCGATCATGCTGTCGCTCACAAAAAAAGGCAGAACCGGTTATCAGGAAACGATTAATAATTTTCTGCCACGACTTTCTGCGCTGTTTTTTTATGGACAAGGTGATAAATACAGGTCAGTACAAATCCAGCCAGACTGAATCCGATACCAATTAAGAATGCACCTTTGAAACTGCCGGAGGCATCAAAGACCTGGCGCATAATCGTCGGGCCGACATAACCGGCAATGGCAAAGCCACAAAACATAATGCCGAAGTTGACACTGTTGTTTTTCGCCCCGAACTGATCGGCGGTTAAACCGGGAAATACGCCCATAAAAGCACCAAAACACACGCCAATCACAGAAATACCGATATAGAAGGTTTTCACATCGCCCTGTCCTGCGATATATAACAGGTATAATCCGCCAATCGAAAGAATACAGGCCAGCGCCAGTGTATTCACCCGGCCAATTTTGTCGGAAAGCACACCGGCAGCCACCCGGCCGGAAACATTGAATAACGCCAGAGTTGAAACCGCAGCAGTTGCCGAAGCGACGGACATACCAATCATCTGTCTGGCCAGCGGCGCAGCCAGTGCAATGCACATCAGTCCGGCCACAGCGCCACACGTCAGCAGAATCAGTAAAATATAAAAAGTGGACGTTCCCAGCATCTGTTTCCAGGTAAAATCAGCCTGCAATGCAGCAGCCGATTTTTGTGGTGGCGTCCAGCCATCGGGTTTGAATCCGTCAGGACACTTCTCAATAAAGAAACCACTGACACAAACGATCACGGTAAACGCCAGGCCAATAATCTTAAAAGAAGACAAGATACCCATATGCTGGGTAATTGCAGCAGCAACTGGCGGAATAATCACAGAACTGATACCAAATAACGCTGTACTCAATCCACCAACCAGTCCCCGTTTATCCGGGAAAAACTTAATCGATGTACTGATGGTCGCGCCGTAAACCATCCCCAGTCCCAGCCCCGTTAACAGGCCGTAGCCAATAATCAGATGCGTAACACTGGTAGCAAAACCAGACAGCACCATCCCGCCACCGAACATCAGCCCGCCGCCAAGAATCACCAGTCTCGGTCCGAACGTATCGTTAATCCGGCCACCTGAAATCATCGTCACCGGTCCGATTGAGTTCGCAACCACAAAAACAATCGCCAAATCAGCCGCCGTAATGTGCGCGCCGTTCAGCTGACTTAAATAGTCGGCCATCGGTGCAGAGAACACACTCCAGGCATACATCGACCCGATACACAAATTGATAAAACATCCGGCTGTCAGGATCAGCCACCTTCTCCGGGTATAGTTTGTTCGCTTCATACAACTCCTTATTTCATTGAATCTAAATGATGCGCTGTATCTGATTGAAGATGACAACGCGATACATATCTCATCCCTGAAAAGTCACTTCATCCATGTGGCAGGACGGGCCATCTGGCTGTCCGGAATTCAGCTTGGTGGACTCCGGACAGTCCCCTGTATGGTTAAAATCCCGGTTTTGTCAAAACCTCTGTATTGTCAAAAACCCTGTGCAGTCAAAAACACTGTGCAGTCAAAAAACCTGGGTTACAGAGCGCCTTCTTCGTACACCACGCCGGCGTCCGCCTGCTCAGGGATTTCCATCGCCTGCGCAATCCGGGCAATGGTCTGGCGGTTAAAAATAGTCCGCAACGACAGGACAACACCGTGCTGTTTTTCAAGCACAGAGGTCAGCTGCATTGCTGTCAGTGAATCGCCGCCAACGGAGAAGAAGTTGTCCGTCATACTGATAGGGTTGGAAGATGACAGCACCTGCATCAGGACTTCAGCAAGTAGCACTTCTTCCGGGCTTGATGGCGCAACAAATTCACCCTGACAATGATCTGAAACGATCGACTGAGCGACCTTAGTCAGTTGTTTGCGATCAAGTTTACCGTTCGCCGTCAGCGGAATCCTGCGGCACAGGACAATATGCTGTGGCAGCATGTAGTCCGGCAACTGGTTTCTGAGTGCCGGCGCAACAAGAGCTTTCTCCTGAGATGAAAATCCCTGCTCAGGAACCGGCATGTAATCCTCCGTGAGCTGTGCCTGAATCGCCGGATCATCTGTTTCAACAAATAACAGAATCTGCTTTGATGGTGAGCCGGTCACCAGTGCCAGTGCTTTTTGTATGCCTTGAACAGCGCAGGCAACATGCTCGATTTCACCCAGCTCTATCCGGTGTCCGTGAACTTTCACCTGATTATCCCGCCGGCCGGAAAATTCAATCACACCATCCGGCCAGAAACGCCCGGTATCACCGGTCCGGTAATACATCTGACCTTCATGTACCACAAACTGGGCCACAGTTTTTTCCGGATCGCCAAAGTAGCCCTGCGCAACCCCTTCACCACCAATCCATAGTTCACCGGTCACCCAGTCCGGGCAATCCCGGCGCTGCTCATCCATGACCCGGTAGGATTGATGACTCAGGGCATAACCATAAGGAATACTACGCCACTGCGGATCCACCTGAGTGACCGGAAATGCATTCGACCAGATGGCAGCTTCCGTTGCCCCGCCTAAAGCGATAAGTTCCGTTTGTGGATTCAGCTGCTGCAAGCGCGAATGTAAATCCAGCCCAACCCAGTCTCCGGAGAGCAAGACGTGCTGTAACGTTGCCGGTAATGTCAAATCCTGACTGCTTTCAGCCGCAATCAGCAACATTTCAAACAGTGCAGGCACAGAGTTCCACACCGTCACGTGGTGTTCATTGATCATCTGTAGCCAGACTCTGGCTTCTTTTCGGTTCTCTTCTGCCGGTATCACAACCGCACCACCCACAGACAGCGGGGCAAAAATATCAAATACTGATAAATCAAAATTCAGTGCTGATAAAGCAAATGAGCGGCTGGATGAGGTGAGAGAAAGCCGGGCCTGCATATCATCAATGGTATTGGCTGCCGCCTGATGGGTTGTCACTACGCCTTTAGGCACACCGGTTGAACCCGAGGTATAAATGATATACGCCACATTACCCGGCCAGAAATCCGGCCAGCGTGATTGCTCCAGATGCATCTCACCTACTGCCGCGATATCAATCACCGGCAAGTGATAACCATCTGTTGCTGTTGCGCTGTCAGCCACAAGACAACGGGGCGAGGCCTGAGCGATGATCTGCTGAATACGCTGCCGGGGCTGCTCTTTATCCAGCGGAATATAGGCGGCTCCGACAAGATGAGCTGCCAGTACCGCAATGATTTGCTGCCGGCCTTTGGGCAGAATCACCGCAACGCGCTCACCGACACAAACACCGGTCTGACGCAAACGATAAGCCAGCTCAGTCACCTGTTCAGCCAGCGCCCGGTAAGTCAGTACACCCTGTTCATCAATCAGGGCCGTGTGTTCAGGATCTGATTCGGCCCATTCAAAGAAGCGACCATGTAACGTCCGGTGATGAAGCGGAATCAGATTGGTTTGGTTACTGCTGTCGCGCTGTTGCCGCAGTTCATCTGACAGATATGTACGGACCGGTGCTGATAATTTTTCCGGCTGCTCAGCCAGCGAAGTAATTAAACGCCCCATAAAAGCGAACATTTGATCGATCATCTGATCAGGGAA
Organism: Vibrio quintilis; assembly: GCF_024529975.1. GTDB lineage: Bacteria > Pseudomonadota > Gammaproteobacteria > Enterobacterales > Vibrionaceae > Vibrio > Vibrio quintilis. Next base: position 3,597,336 of record NZ_AP024897.1, read on the forward strand.
TAACTCATCAACGGAATCCCAGCTGATGACCAGATTACCGTCGTCCTGCCGGACCTGACAGTCGAGCCACACCTGCGGTGTCTGGGAAACGACATAATCAATTTTGCCGAATGGATTATCCGAGAGGAAATCATGACCAATGTTGCTGGTAAAGACCACTGGCATCATCACCTGAGAGCCGGATTGCCGTGACATTTCCCGCAACACGTTGATCGCATCAAAACGGGCATGGTCCAGCCCGGCCATAAAGGTTTCATTTAAGCGCCGGGCATTTTCCAGCAGGGTATCCTGAACAGATGGACGACAGGCAAGCAACATCAGCGTGGTGAAATCAGCCACCATGTCGGTAATATCCAGTGTGTCATGACGACGGTTAAAAATCGTCAGATTCAGACAGAATTCACGGTTCTCACTCCACCCGCGGAGCGTTTCAGCAAAGCAGGCCGCTAACAGCATCGATGGTGTTATCTGGTACTGATACCCCGCATTTTGCAATGCCGTCCAGTCAGAGGCCGGTAACTGCCACTGCCGGTGCACAAAGCGGGGTTTTCCGGTTTGTTCCGGCCGGACAGCCAGCGGCAGTGCCGGTGCACCGGGAAGCCCCGGAATCTGCGCCGCCCAGTAGGCCTGATCTTCATCACCAGTCTCCGTGGCCCGGACATAGCGCAGGTATTCAGGGAAATGAACGGTTGGTTTTACATCCTGAACGGTTTCAGGATAGGTATAGAAACCTGCCAGATCATCCAGCAGAATCCGGATACTCATGGCATCGGCGATTACCATATCTATATCCACATGCAGGCGGCTTCCCTGAGCCGTCTGACTGACACAGACACTCATGCCCGGTTCAGTATGCAAATCGGGCACTCTGTCCTGCAGTTGTTGCCTTAATTCCAGCTGCTTTTGCGCCGCTTCAGATTCGCTGAAATCCTGCCATTGGTATGCGGTGATCTGAGCTGGCTCATACGCGACAAAATAACCCGTACCGTCTGTATTCATTCTCATCCGCAGCAAACTGTGACGCTGTACCAGCGCATTGTATGCATGGCTGAGCCGGTCAACATTCATCTGCGGACAGTTGAATTCAAGATAGGCATGGCAGGCAACCCCGCCAAGGACCAGATCAGGATTGCGTCCCTGCCAGTAAGCCCGCTGAACATTGGTCAGCTCAAAGGGCTGACTTAACACATCTTCTGTTGCATGGCTCGCGGCAGCAGCCGGCTGAGTGGTCACCTGAGCGGCCTGATGCCACAAAGACAGCCAGCCCTGAATGGTCGGATGTTCATAGAGGCGTACCAGTTCATAGCGAACACCCGCTTTTCTTGCTTCATCCACAAAATCGATCAACTGGATGGAGTTGAGCCCCAGATTGATCAGGTTTTCATGTTCATCAAGCGCTTCTGTTCCGATATCCAGTGCATCCCTCAGCCAGCGGGTGATGAATTCACGCCCGTCAATGGTGTCACCGGCAGGTGAATGAAGCTGATGGATAGCACCAGCCTGAACCGTACCTTGAGGTAACTCAATCCAGTAACGTTCCCGGCTGAAAGAATACAATGGCAGCAAATTGATCACTGCTGCCGGGAAGGTTTGATGACGGACTAAAGCAGACCAGTCATAGTGATTTCCCTGTATCCAGGATGCAATCTCAGATTCTGTGGTTTGACTGTCAGGTAAAATACCGCAGGCGATTTCATCCAGCTGCCCTGTCAGTTCAGCAATGTCTGCAAATTTCACACAAACCCGGACCGGGAGTGAGTGATTTCGTTTACTCAGCCAGGCATGAATCAGTAACTGATGCAGCGTTTCAGGTTGTTGCTGTAACAGTAATGTCCAACGCGCGGCCATGGCACGCAGACTGTTTTCACTGGCCGCAGTCAAAGGAAAATGGTTGATGGCCGATTCACTGAATGACGGTTGTAACCCAGCCTTCATTTGTAAATCATTAGCTTGTCGATCATTAGCCCGCGGAACCTGAGTTTGCGGATAATGACGCAAAATCAAGTGGGCCAGCGTTCCGGTAAAACCAAAGGCATTCACCGCCATCCGCCTGAGCTTCTCCGGACGTGAGTTGCGGCTGAATGCATAACGAGACATCCATTCCGATAAATGCGGATTGAAGCGGGTAAAACCGGGGTGGGCAAACAGACATTGCTGATGCATCTGCGCTATCGCATGAATCACGCTAACCACACCGGAGGCTGACTCAAAATGGCCTAACTGAGGCTTAAAGGTGGTTAAATTCAGAGGGTGCTGACGCTGACCATAAACACTGTCAATGGCGTGCAATTCAATCGAATCGCCTAATGCGGTGCCGGTGCCGTTCATCTCAATCGCATCAATATCATTCACAGATAAACCGCTTTGTGACAAGACATCCTCAATCATAGCGGCCTGTGCCAAAGGATTTGGCGCGGTCAGGCTGCTGCTTTCCCCATCCTGCCCGACGCCGCTGGCTTCTATCACTGCCAGTATCGGGTCACCGTCAGCAACAGCAGCTTCATAATTTTTCAGCAATAACAGCCCGACACCTTCAGAGCGCATATAACCGTTCGCCTGCTCACTCAGGGTGGCACAGCAACCGTCCGGTGAAAGCATTCCCGCACTGATCAGTGCCTGTTCATTGGACGATGACAGCAGGAAATTTACCCCGCCGGCAATCGCGGTATCACCGCTGCCTGACTGAATGAACTTGACCGCAGCATCAATCGCCACCAGAGAAGAGGAACAGGCAGTATCAATCGTGACGGCCGGGCCTCTCAGGCCGAAGAATTTTGCCAGTCTGCCGGAAGCGGCACTTCGGGAGTTCCCGGTAACAAAGTATCCTTTAGCAAATTTCTCATGATTCTGGCTAACGACAATATCACTGTAATCCTGACTGCCCTGCCCGATGTAAATACCGTATTTTTGTCCTTTAATTTGCTCAGGTAACCATCCGGCCTGCTCAAAAAGATGCCAGCCTGACTCCATCAGCCAGCGTTGCTGTGGATCCATCAACCGGGCTTCCTGAGCTGAAATACCAAAGAACCGGGCATCAAACTTATCAACATCATCAAGACATCCAACCGGTAAGGAGAAGCTTCTGTCATCCGATGTCAGCATGTTTCCGGCATGCTCACCTTTCATCAGCCAGTTGGCATAATCCCGCCAGGAAGAATCGGCTTCCTGCTGTGGTAAACGACAACTGACCGCAATCACAGCAACATGCTGGCTTTTCGCTGAAGTTTGTTTCTGCGCGGTGACTTTAGCTGGCAGACGGGATTGAATCCACTGGCGAAGTGCCGTGACATTCGGATACGCAAACAGAATTGTCGGAGACATCGACAAGCCGTAATGATCGGCCAGCTGGCGGCACCATTGTGCGGCAACAAGGCTGGTGACCCCCAGATCGGCAAAGCCCTGTTTGTCATCAATCACCTCTTCTCCGAGTACAGCTTTCAGTGATGTCAGAATGTAATCCGGCTCAGAAGTCATCCCCGTATCGCTAATCGCAATCTCTTCTTTTTTCGCATCATTAAATGTAGTGCCATACAAAACATTCAAAGCGTCATTGTTTAAGTCCATCAGCATATGGCGGCGGCGGATTTTACCGCTGGAGGTTTTCTTCAGGTTACCTTTGGGTATCAGAATCACTCTTGATACCAGCAAGTGATGATGCTGGCGAACCTGCGCATAAATATCCTGTGCCAGACTTTCAAGATACTCCTTACGGGTATGACGGTGAACTTCGCAAATACCGTTGATATTTCCGGTATCCGTATCCTGAACAAAACAGGCACCACCAATTTCCACCAGCTCACACTGCTTCTCAATGGTTGCTTCGATATCATTCGGCATATGGTTTTCACCGGCCACAATAATGATATCTTTGATCCGGCCGCAAATGTAAAGTTCACCTTCAAGGATAAACGCCAGATCACCGGTACGCAGGTAGTGTTTATCACTGGTTTGGTGAGCCAGTTTCGCCCGGTAGACCGTTTCCGTCATTTCAGGCTGATTCCAGTATCCGGCCGGTAGGCATTCACCCGTCATCCAGACTTCACCAATCTGACCATCTTCACACTGTATTCTGGTATCCGGATCAACAATTCTCAGATCCCAGCTGCCAAACTCTTTACCACAACCAATCAGTTCCCGGCCATGCTCTGCTTTTTTGGCGTGTCCCTGTGCCAGTGCTTTTTCATCAAAAGTATGACGAATCATTGGCGTGCCGATTTTTTTATAGCTAACCACCAGCGTCGCTTCTGCCATGCCATACCCTGTCATATACATTTCAGGAATAAAGCCTGCGGGACGGAAGTGCTCTTTGAACAGATCAACGGTTTCAGGGCGGATAGGTTCCGCTGCGGTTAAAGCTACTTTCAGGCTGGACAGGTCAAGACCGGGGACATCTTTTTCATCAACAGCATCCACACACAAGCGGTAGGCAAAGTCAGGTGCCGTGATAATCGTTGCCTTATATTGTTCGATAAGAGACAGCCATGAAAGAGGATTTGCAACAAACTGGCTGGGGCGGATAAAGGTACAACTCCCGCCGGAGAAGATCGGAAACAGCAACCCATAAAACAGACCGAGGTCATGATAGAAAGGCAGCCATGTTGCCGTATGTATACTGTCCACTTCTGCGTTCATTCTGACCATCAGGTGGTGATGATTCATGATGTTCTTATCATAGTTACATACGGCTTTCGGCACCCCGGTGGAGCCCGATGAATATTGCAGCATCACAGGTGCAACCGGCGCCCGAAACATGTCTCCGGATAATGAACACCCCTGCGCGGTTGCCAGAATTTCATCAAGGTAGATAACCTGCCGTTCCTGATCCCACCCCAAAGCTTCTATGCTTTCCTTAGATGATGACATGGCGAGAATAATTCTCGGATCGCAGTCTTTCATAATATGCGTCAGCATGGTTTTTACCCGGCGAATTCTTTTTTCTCCGGGAAGATTAACCGGTACAGCAGTCACGCCGTTCATCGCACAGGCTAAATAGCTGAAAACGAAGTAAGCGCTTCCGGGAAGCAGCAGTAATGCCCGCTGACTATAATGAGGAAGTAAGTATTCGGAGATAATACTTATTTTTTTTTCGACATCCTGATAGGTGTATATTTGGTGCGGAAGCGAAGAACAGTCCCGCAAAGCAATTTCACTGGCATGGTGTTGAAACTGATCAAGCAAAGTCTGCTGAATCCACCCTAGTTGTTTATACATTATGGTATACCTTATATATGATTTATACCGGACATACCTGAAGTTGTAATCACGTTAATAGCGCTTGCTCTACAGGAGCACCCGACAGCTAAACAGGATAAATCTCCCTCATTATTTCTCTCATTCCCCTTGTTTCCTGAAGCAACAAATTTGCTCAGTTTTTTCAGCAATTTCTTCACCGGCTCCGGACATACAGGAATGCTTTGTTCACTCGCTCTCTGAGCGCAACTTCAGCTTTTTGGTATATACATTCACTTCTGAATCAACTGAAACCCTGAGTACCTGGGTCAGGCAAGGTGTGACGAAATCTCTCTTTATATTGACTATTGCAGTCATCAATCATCTGCCAGAGAAAATCTGGCAGAACATCAATCCTGATGGTTCAATTCCCTGCTACTTCGTGAAAACAGGTTTATCTGTAAGTGATAATGTCAGTATCGTCTTTCTCACAGGCGGAAACAGCTGACAGAGTCTTCAGCGATTAAAAAAGTTCACAAATCACATCAAAGAAAAAATTGAATGTACAGCCGTCACCTATTTATCAGTGGCTTCAAAGCAACACAACAAAACGCAATGCAATAGATAGCATAATAAGATATAAAACACAATTATAAAGAGGGTAGTGTAATGTTCTGAATCAGTAAAAAAGCAGCATTCAGCAAAGAAACATCAACGATGTATGCCCTGCTGAAAGAGAAGTAAAAAAAACCCTGACATCTAAGCCAGGGTTTTGTCAGTTTCAATTTTCTTACCTTAAAACATATTAGCCTGCAGCTCGCTGCGTATCCCGCTGGTAAGTAGTTGTTGTATCGTATACAGCCAGTGGATTAGTTCTGGCAGATACTGCCGTTGACTGGGAACGACTACTCTGAACTGAAACGCCTCCACGCTGGGCTGCGACAGAAGAAATTGAAGCTATCATGCTTTTCGTCTGACTAATCGTGCCTGTCTCAGTGGAATTTGCCTTTGTCTTCATCGAATCTGCCAGCTTATTTAACTCCTTCGTAACAAATTTACTGGATTCTTTATATGCACTCTGCACAGCAGCTTCCGATGCCAGCCACCCAACATCTTCACTGGTAAACAAACTGACGACCCTATCCATCCTCGTCCATGATAAAGTTGCATTCACAGCTTTACTTAAGTACGGCGAGGCTTTCAGTGCCTGTTCCTGAACCCATTTACCCACCTGAACTCCGATATCCACAGAAACAGACGCAACCAGGCTGGCCGCCATTGATATGCCTGCTTTCAGGAAAGAGCCTGTCTTTCCTAATGTCATGAACCCGTCGTATAATAAACATCCCAACATCCCAACTGAACAAGATAAACCTCTGAGAGTGTCATTAATCCATTTATGCCTGGATGCTTCCCGATAAACATTTTTCGCAATCCGTTTCAGAAGCTTACGTGCTTTCTTAAACAGCTTCTTAAAGAAGTGGCCAGAAGGATCTGAGTACTTCATCGGATTATTTACAACATAGCTGTAACGATTGTAAGACTGCGTATTATCCGGCGCCTGAATATACGGATCTGCACTGATAAAGCGGGCCAGCGTCGGATCATATACCCGGCCATTCATATGAATCAGGCCAACTTCAGTAACTTCCTCATGACCGGTATAGCCCCGATTCATCATCAATGCCTGTGCCACATAACTCTCTGGTTTCGCCCATTCAAATGCTCTGGATTTACCCCAGGCATCGTAATTCTTACGCGTGACAATATTGCCCCAGATGTCCGTGACTAAATCGACAGAATGCAAGGCATCACTATGACTGTAGCGGACCTGACGATCAACTGAAGCAAAGTTTCCGTCACTATCTGTCTTTTTCACATCAATATTGACTGCGATTAGACGGCCGCCAGCATAAATATATTGCTTATGTTTAACCTTCCCGTCTGTACTTTCAACTCGTTCGTAAGCTTTACCAAAGTACCAGGTTTTCTCACCATTCTGATTTTGCTTGAAGTAACGTTTTCGGTCCTGGTCATATTTAAATGAAACCCAGTTATCAGATGACGTAATTTTCTCCGGCTTATTAAAACCAGTCCAGGCAAAGGTTCTATCGCCTCCGGACAGCATATTACCATTTTGATCATAGGTATAAGACTGATCCCCTGCTTTCGTCACCGCATGAGCATGCGACGCATCAGCATACAAATAATTCCCCACGTCAGATTTATAAACAATATTCCCTCCGGTGCTATATTTCACACTGTAGGTTTTATTAAACAGCGGGTTATCCGTATGCTTACCATTTGTTCCGGTTAATCGGTTCGAGATCAGACGATCCAGCTTGTCGTAGCTGTAGGTCTCATTAATATCATTGATCATGTCATAACGGCTGGTCACATTGTCCATCCGGTCATAAGTATACTGCAGCGAACGAATCAGTTTACTACCGCGACGTGTCGACACATTCAGCAGCTGACCACTACCTTCATGATAATCATAACTGTTAATCAGGCCGTTACCGTAAACTTCTGCAGTAATCCGGCCTTCCGCATCCATATCACTGAGTTTCCAGTAACTGAGACGTCCGGCTGAAGGATTATCATCTTTCAGTGATTGTAACTGCTCAGCTTCAGTTTGATTTGATTCAGTCAATGAACGGTATTTTTGAGAGACCAGTTTGACCTGTTTCACTAAGTTCACCAACTGATTTGCTGCTTCCAGATACGTCGTTGCTTTCTGGTTAATATGCTCCTCTACATACTGCGCCCGCTGAATATCACTTGCCAGTGTATTCAGGCGGGTAAACATCTGCCGCATTCTCTGATCATAAAGCGGATCATCCCGGTCAAGCGTAAAACTCGCCAGTCCGGCAGTGCCTTCGGGGGTGTAATTACCATAATATGCCACCTTACCAGAAGCAGTCAGACCATTTTCAACAGCAGCCCATTCTTCCAGGCTCACTTGTCGCAGTATGTTTCCTTCGAGTTTCAAATGGAATTTAGGTGACTGAATAACCGGAATCATCGTTGTACCATTCACAATGACGGTTCTGTCAGGCACTTTATAATATTCCTCACCATATTCATCGGTGTAAACTTCCAATGAACGACCATGAAGTTCTTCATACATTTTCTGAGCATATTTTGCATTTTCAGAAGCACCATCAACAGAAATCACATGGTCCTGTAACGCCTGATACTCTTCCTGACGAGCCTGATAAAAATATTGCTGCGCCCGGAGTTCTTTCACTTTTTTCAGATAATCTTTCGCACGGGCCAACGCCTGATTAATCAGCGGTAAGATCACCTGTTTGTACTCTTCAGCACTAAAATTCACTTGGGCCTGAGTAATATCTCCCCACACTTCCGTGTTAATTCCGGTTACTGCGTCCCGTTTATAGTTCAGGGTAAAGTTATCCGGACGAGTCTCCTTCACCAGATCCCCGAGGTTGTTATATTCAAAAGAACGGGTAAATGTCTGATCTTCCGTAATCTGCTCTTCTTTGGTCTTCCGGCCAACAGAATCAAAATAGTAATTGGCGATCAACTCATCTTTTACTTCACTCTGCAGCATGGCACCATTCCAGCGTCGGGTACCATTGGAGTCAGACACTGCATCATAAGCCCAGGTCGTCGTTCTTACTTCATCATCCTGTCCAGTCTGCTTGGTTTGTTCAGTGCGCTTGATCATCCGGCCCAGCAAATCATACGTCATTGCCGATGTCTGACCTTTCGCATCAGTCATACTTTGAAGCTGCCCAAATCCGTCATAAACATAAGCCCAGTCTCCTAAATCCGGATCGGAATGATGAGTCTTCTTCCCCTGAATATTATATTGGAAAGTTGCAGTATGTCCGCCGGAGTCAGTTACCTGCTTCAACTTACCATCGGCGTAATACTGTTTAGAGACTTTACCGCCTTCCGCTTCTCCAATCTGGATTTTCCAACCCATGACATTGGTGTAAGTCGAGTGCTTTCTGCCATTCGCATCTGTTTTCACTTTCACAAACGGGCTGTATGTATATGCCACCCAACTACTGTCTTTACCTGCGGGTCCAGGTTCAGATACAGAAACAAGCCGGCCCAGTTTATCGTAATGATTATATGTAAATTGCGGTACATCCCCGGCGTAATATGTCCGGGTCACAGAAACAACCTGATTTAAAGCATTGTACTGGCTATCAACCAGCGCCCATTTGTTGTTCAGCGTTTCTTTTGATTTACGGATCTCACGATCAAGCAGATCATAGAAAACAGCCTCAGTTGGCTTACCTGTGGTTTGTGATACCTTACAATAAACAGCTCCTGCGGGAGCCGGACCACACTGACTGGCTGATGCAGACAGGTAGCTGATATAAGTTTTACTATATCCGCTCGCCGCCGGTTGCCAGATCTGTGTCTTGCGGCCAAATCCATCTTTATAAACCCTTGATTCAAGGTTGTTCATATCACGGACGGTTGTCAGATTGTTGAGCCGATCTGAAACTGTGCTGACCTGATGTCCCATAGGGTCTGTCTGGGATTCTGTTAACACTGACTGTGAAAAGTTTTGCGATGAAGCTGTTGTTCTGCTGACCAAAGATCCGTTTTGTTGAGCAGAGACCGTTTCTGATTCAGGGAAGCCTTCATCATTATAGTGGTACTGTTTTGTCACGGCTAAAGCACTACCGGGATTCGAGGTTTCTTTCAACAGAAGCCCCGTATCCGGATCATATTCATTCACGACAGATTGAGTAACCTTGCTACCATCAGAATGAATATATGTGGTGTTAACTTGTGTAACTCTGCCAATCAGCCACTTATCACTACTGTCATTGCTGTATTGTTTCTCCACCTCGGTTTTGAACGTCTCGCTCACACCTGTAACCGGGTTGATCCCTGTCGTTTCAGTGATTGATTTAGCCGGATTACCAAAATCATCAACCTGCTCATTTGTCTTAACAACCGTTCTGAGCAGATCTTTATCCAGGTCATACTCTTTACTCGTACGGGTTTTCTCATAAACCAGATAAGTACTGTGAGAAACATCTTCCGGCGTATTACTCAATGCCTGCTGGTAAAGGGCAGGATCAACAATATATGTGACAGTTTGTTTCACTGGTTGCGAAGCAAGCTGTTCAGCGACATCTTCAGAAACAGCCGTTAGTGTCGCCTTAGCACCATGAGATAACTCAGAAATCTCTGCATAATTTTCTGCCAGATAGTACTGAGGAGACGGAGAAACAGGCACAATAACCGAACCGGCTATCGGTACATGCATATTCGGTTTTTTCACATAATACTTATTCTGATACTGGATCAGCTGATAAGGCTTACTCGCCAGACTCTGTACTTCAGTGTTAATTTCAAGTTGTGATTTCTGGTACGCCTGACCTGAACGGGTCTGTGTTTTGTGTTCAAAAGTGGTTTCAGATTCTCTCGTTAATGTCAGATGACGATAATTCCAGAAGCTATCGTCATTACATTTTGAACAGGTTGCATCCAGCTGGTCATCATTACCCAGATATTCCTGAGAATGTTTTGTCCGCTGGGTATACGGAAATGACGTATATAACTCAGCATAATGGTTACGGCTGTTAGTGCCGTTAATAAACACACGCTGCATTACCCATGAAAAGCCTCCACTTCGTTCTCCGGCACTATGATAAGTATATGGTCCGTAACGGAACACATAGCTGGTTGTTCCGGTACCATTATCCGCATCCAGACGGTAAGCGACCTGGCTGTCAAGAGGCAATGAGCGCATCGGAAATTCAGGTGGCGTCAGTTTCGAGCGATCCGTATGCGCTCCATAAGAGCCATACCAGACCTGAGATGTCATCCCTAAACCATTTGTCACTTTAGACAACAGGAACTGACGGCTTTTAGTCTTCGCTGAAACACAATTCAGCTGACCCGATTTACTGGAACAAAAATCTAACTGACCATCCTGATTGAGATCGAGAAACCAACGCTTACCATCGCCCCATGAGGCCACTTTAAACTGGTAATTCTCATGGTTGATATTCGTACACTCAACTTTCGAACCTGTTGCCCGACAAAAGTCAATGACACCATCCTGATTAAAATCCTGCCACCAGCTTTTTCCTGAATCTCCCCAGGTACCACTCCAGTCAACACCGCCCTCAAGCACCAAATCATTACTTAATTCGGTAACCTGATTTAAAGATCCCAGAGAACAGGTCAAATCAATCTCTTTCCCGGCACTATTTTTCGTCGCCCGGCAAAGATCACTGGCACCATCGCCATTGATATCTACCCACCAGCGTTTGGCACTTTTGCCAGCATTCGTCAAAGCAAAACGACGTTCCTGAGCACCTTTGACCTCGGTGCCATTAAACAGCGTACAGGTCATTGCTCCGGTGGTCGCAATCCGGCATAAATCCTGACTACCATTACCATCCAAATCAACCCAACTGACCTGAGCACCTTTTTCCCATGTCATATTTTTCAGATGAAGCGTATCTTGCCAGATATAACCGGAATCTTGCTTTTCCAGTTGACTACAAACCAGATCCGTTGTCACCCTGCGACAGAACTCTGTGATACCGTCGCCATTCATATCCTGCCACCAGCGGTAATCCTTCACACCTAAATCAGGCAAAGGATACTGTTCAGATTTCTGTGTGCCGTCCCGTGAAAATGTTGTACATACCAGTTGATTACTATCATCCCGGCAGTACTCATTTTTATTATCACCATTCAGATCAAGCCACCAGTGAGAATCCGCACTTCCCCAGTTGGTCAGGGAGAATGCAATTTCATGGTTTTCTTCTGCAACATTAAAATGACAATTCATCCCCGATGAATTTGTTTTACAAAAATCAGAAGCCCCATTACCAGTCACATCGGTCCACCAGGAGATCGGATATCCACTCCAGCCCGAAGGTGTTTTCTTTCCCCAGTTTCCCATTTGGGTACTAAACTCATTGTGGCTGAAAAATGCTTTATCGGCTGCCGGTTGCTCAATACTGTTCCACTCAAAAGTTGTCGCCGGTAAGCACTGATTGTTATTGTCACAATATTGAAGCGAACGGAGATAATGTCCGTCAATAGAAGAAGTTTGAGTCTCAGATTTAGACAGATAATTCAACTGATAATAATTTTTCAGCGTATCTCCGGCTGAAATTTCTATTTTATCCAGACGGTTAGCGGATGAATAAAGTTCCCCATCCATTTTTTTCCGCGATAACCGGAAATCTGAATTTGGCATCGGTTGATATTTAAACTCAACCTGATAGATGTCGTAATCAATCCGGGAAATATCACCGCTGTCGGTGTATGTATACTTAACCGGATTCGTCTGAGTTGTATTGGTTGTTTCACTCAGCAACCATGACTGGGTCTGAGTATGGAACCGATACGTCATCTGCTCGCCGGATTTGGTTTTTGCGACAAAATAACTTGTTGAATCGGAAGCATCATTGGTCAAAGTTAAGCGGGTCAGATCATCTTGCTGAAGAAAATATACCGAACCATCTTCTCCACGCACACCGTCTGCGACCACCATCCGGGAACCATTCATACAGAATTTATCGCGGGGACTATTTTCCGCTGGTAAATACTGCTGATCAGTGAATTGATTACTGCTACAGCGTTCAATTGAGGTCACTCCACTCAAAGAAAACCCAACGCTCATGGGAGAATGCACATCCCCGCGACTGGAATATTCAAGCGCAAGCTGTGGTGTATTTCCACCACGTCCTTGCGGCAATTCCAATGGAATTTGATAAGAGGCAACCCCTTGTGTAATACTCAATTCTCCCGGTAATGTCCCCACTGTTTCGGTATAAGAAACAGTTTGAGCACACACAGAAGCAGTAAAAAGACCCAGCAGGCCGGCGAGCTTATTCATTGATTTATGATCCCTTTCCTACTCGACATTGTTGTTGTGACATCACGACATCGTGAAATGGTTATTCATTAGCGGAACTGAGGACTTTCAGTTCCTGTTCAAGTTGTTGTGCTTGCTGATCGATTTCTTCTGTAGACAAAACATGATCACTTTCAGGTAATTCGCGATGAATTAACGCCTGACGCAATTGTTTTACTGACGTCTGGTGATTAAGTTTTTCTACGGTAAAGTGCTCTTTTTTCTGAGCAGAATCAGATGACTGAACTGAGTGTTCAGCTGATATTGATGTATTTTTTTCTGCCTGATCATGAATATACCAGAGCAGAATATTAATCCCGGCAACAGTCACAGAACTGATACACAAAATAATAAACCAACGGGTTATCACTATTTTTCACCTAAAATACAATTAACCTAAATGAAGAAAATTGTAATAAAAACAAAATTATATTTAATATATTTGACTTAAAAATGACACTTTATGCATATTTATTGTCACCTATTCAATATAAAATATCATAAAACAATTTTAAAAAAAATAATTTATGATTGAATGTATTTCGTTCTTATACAAACAATTTTAATTATGGCACAAATCACATTTTATTAATATTTAGATGAGTTGATTTAAATTTAATATCGGGTGAAAATAGAGCTTAATCCAAGTTTATTCTAATTAGCTATAAACTTCATTCATATAACTATTTTTTCAACCGGAAGATTAAAAACATGAAAAAATTACTTGTTCTAGCGCTGGGTTTAATGGCATCACTAAGCGTTTTCGCAACCACTAATGCAGGAAGTAGTCAGACATGGTATGGACCTTTCACGATTACAAAAGTTGCCCGATACTACGATGGTGCGCACCGGATGACCGTCCATGTAGCTGAAACACCCAATACCGCTTGTAGTATCACTAATGAACAGAAAATGGCTTCTTACCAAACATCCAACGATAGTAATTTCAGTATGCAAATGTTCTCTGTATTAGCGACAGCACAAGCACAAAATAAGAAAGTAATGTTACTTTTGGACAGAACTTGTGCTGCTAATTATGGTTTAAACGTGCATGGTGTTGAAATTTTATCAGATTAATTAAACCCTGATAGTTTGCATCTATATTTATGATGAAATCCAGATAAATAGGCCTCCTCCTTATCTGGATTTTTGATTATAATCCTCCTATTAAGAAACTTATAATACTTCATTTTAACAAGTGGGTAATGAATCGATTTTAATATATATATTATTGCGAAATAGATCACATAAGCACTACATCTATATTCAACCAACTTTACTTTTCTATCTGATACAAATATGTTCCAAGCAAGCCGAGTCGCATACAGGCACTATCGGAATCAAAATTATTTGGAGCATAAAATGAAAATTGTACTATTTTTCTTTTTAGGATTATTTCTCTCGTGTAACGCATTAGCAACCACAAATGCAGGAACGAATCAGAAATGGTATGGCCCATTCACCATTAATAAAATAGCAAGATATTACGATGGTGCTCACAGAATGACAGTCCATGTAAAAGAAACGCCTAATACGACCTGTAGTGTCACCAACGAAGAGAAAAAGGCTTCTTACCACTACGCTGATAATTCAGATTTTAGCATGCAAATGTTTTCTGTATTAGCTACAGCACAAGCACAAAATAAAAAAGTCATGCTGTTATTGGATCATGGCTGTGCCGCAAATTATGGTCTCAATGTACATGGTGTGGAAATATTGTCAGACTAATCCATTGAATAGTAATGTAATGCTAATTTATATGATCGGTTAATTAAAAAATGCCTTAGTGAATAACCAAGGCATTTTTATTCATAAATATATATCAACAATCACTCCACAGTCACCGACTTCGCCAGGTTCCGCGGCTGATCTACGTCTGTCCCTTTAATCAGTGCCACATGATAAGACAGCAGTTGCATTGGGACGGTGTAATAAATCGGTGCAGTGATTTCACTGACCTTCGGCATGGTGATGATTTTCATTGTCTCATCTGATTCAAAGCCAGCACCTTCATCAGCAAAGACATATAACAAACCACCGCGGGCGCGAACTTCTTCGATGTTTGACTTCAGTTTTTCCAGCAATTCATTCCCCGGCGCAACCACTACGACCGGCATATCAGCATCGATCAAAGCCAGCGGGCCGTGCTTCAGCTCACCGGCCGCATAAGCTTCGGCATGGATGTAAGAAATTTCTTTCAGCTTGAGGGCCGATTCCAGTGCAATCGGGTAGAACTCACCCCGGCCGAGGAATAAAGTGTGGTGTTTGTCCGCAAAATCAATCGCCAGCGCTTCAATCTGAGTATCAAATTTGAGTGCCGATTCAATTTGCGCAGGTAAAGCGCGCAATGCATCGACAATCTCTTTCTCTTTGACGGCATCAATTCTCTGTTTCTGCTTACCGACACCGGTTACCAGCATCAATAGCGCAGCTAATTGAGTGGTAAAGGCTTTGGTCGATGCCACGCCGATTTCAGCCCCGGCGCGGGTCATAAATGCAATGTCAGACTCACGGACCAGTGACGATCCGGCCACGTTACAAATCGTCATCACCGCCATGTAACCTTTTTCTTTTGCCAGACGCAGTGCTGCTAATGTATCAGCGGTTTCACCTGACTGTGACAGTGTGATCAGCAGGCTGTTCGGGCGTGTGACAAACCTGCGGTAACGGAATTCAGATGCGATTTCGACATCACAACTCACACCGGCAATGTCTTCAAACCAGTAACGGGCCGTCATCCCTGCATTGTAAGAGGTGCCGCAGGCAACGATCTGCACATGCTCCACTTTCGTCAGGATTTCAGCGGCATGCACACCAATACTGTCAATCACAACGGAGTCTTTGCCAAGCCGGCCTTCCATAGTGTTGATCAGCGCTTTCGGCTGTTCAAAAATCTCTTTTTGCATAAAGTGACGGAACTGGCCTTTGTCACCCGCATCATGCTCAGCATTTGATTCAGAAATTTCACGTTCAACCTGTACACCATTGGCATCAAATACCGTGACCTCGCGACGGGTAATTTCAGCCACATCGCCTTCTTCCAGATACATGAAGCGACGGGTCACATTCAGCAGAGCCAGCTGATCGGAGGCAAGGAAGTTTTCCCCGACACCAAAACCGATCACAATCGGGCTTCCGGAACGGGCAACCACCAGACGTGATGAATCCCGGCGGTCCAGCACAACCGTGCCATACGCGCCTTCAAGATGCTTCGCGGCTTTTTGTACCGCTTCAGTGAGTGATTTGCTCTGACGCAATTCCCACTCAACCAGATGGGCAATGACTTCAGTATCGGTCTGAGATTCAAACTGATAACCGCGCTCCTGAAGCAGTGCTCTGAGTGCTTCATGGTTCTCGATAATCCCGTTATGTACAACGGCAATATCGCCGGATACATGTGGGTGAGCATTGGCTTCGGAAGGTTCGCCATGTGTTGCCCAGCGGGTATGCGCAATACCGGTTCCCCCGGCGACATGAGACTCCTCAACGGCATCGGCCAGCTCCTGAACTTTACCCAGACGACGGATCCGGGTCAGCTGATTTTTATGATCAATCACAGCAACACCGGCTGAGTCATAGCCGCGATATTCCAGGCGACGCAACCCTTCCACTAAAATTTCAGCCACATCCCGTTGTGCCACAGCACCCACAATTCCACACATATTCGTTCTCCATTTTTGTCAATGGTTGGCGTTAGACCGGTAAACCCGGCTTAGCCCGTTTGATTTTAATACTTATTTCGCACGGATCACTCTGACCTGATGCTCCGTGATCATTTGTTCATCGGCTTCGGATAACCCATTATCAGTGACAAGCACACTAATATTGTCCCATCCGAGCTCCAGGTTCGGAATTCTCCGGCCAATTTTGTCTGATTCAGCCATCACGACCACTTCACGGGAAACTTCAGCCATAACTTGACTCAACCCGGTCAGCTCATTGAACGTAGTCGTTCCCCGGCTCAGATCGATCCCATCGCAACCGATGAACAGCTGATCAAAGTCATAAGAGCGCAAAACAGACTCTGCAACCTGCCCCTGAAAAGATTCAGAATGCGGATCCCAGGTGCCACCAGTCATTAAAAGCGTGGGTTCATTTTCCAATTCATGCAACGCGTTAGCGATATGCAATGTATTGGTCATCACAACTAACCCCTGCTTATTATTCAGCTGCTGAATCAATGCGGCAGTGGTACTCCCGCTATCGATCACGATCCTGTGGTGATCTTTGATTAGTTTTGCTGCTTCTGTCGCAAGTAATTCCTTTTGAACCGAAACACGATGACTGACCTCATCAATCACAACTTCCCGGGGTAATGCGACTGCACCGCCATAACGCCTCAGTAACAAGCCGTTTTTTTCAAGCGAAGCCAGATCTTTCCTGATGGTAACCTCAGAAGTCTGAAAGTTCCGGGATAAAGATTCAACACTGACTTCACCATGTTGATTCACCAACTGAACAATTTCATGACGTCTGACTTGAGTGTTTCGTTTCAACATAAGAAATGATAGAACAAAGTTTCAAAGTGAAACAAATAATAATCAAAACGAAAGGCCAATGTCTATTTATTTTGATAGAAAAAATTAATACTTCATGCAAAAACCTTGTTCTAAAACAAGTCTTAGACGGTGATATTCTCTTCGTTAGATGGTAGAATTCGCCCTCATTAAAGTAAGAAAATTACAAAATTGAATGTTTACTTACTAAAATACATCGCAGAAATTGCGCAGAACGCCCTAAATTGATGTATTTTTATTCAGAACAGAGGGTCATTATCAGTTGTAAAATGACCAATCTGTTGAAAGATTTTCAGCTTTAAAGTGCCACCTGTCTCAGGCAGATAAAGCTTTCCCGGCGGATTGATACCGGGAAATAAAAGCACTTTAAAGCACCCCTTTTCTTTCAATTTGATATGAATATCGGAGAATATTTTCCATGAAGAAGACCAAAATCGTATGTACGATTGGCCCTAAGACAGAATCAGTAGAGAAGCTTACCCAACTTGTTGACGCTGGTATGAATGTAATGCGTCTGAACTTCTCTCACGGTGATTACGAAGAACATGGCGGTCGTATCAAAAACTTCCGTCAGGTCATGCAAGCCGCCGGCAAACAACTCGCGATTCTTCTGGATACCAAAGGTCCTGAAATCCGTACAATCAAGCTGGAAAATGGCGATGATGTTGATCTGGTAGCCGGTCAGGAATTCACATTTACTACAGATGCAACTGTTGTTGGTAATAAAGATCGCGTTGCTGTGACTTACCCTGGCTTTGCGCAGGATTTGTCTGTTGGCAACACCATTCTGGTTGATGATGGCCTGATCGAAATGGAAGTGACTGCAAAAACAGAAACTGAAGTGAAATGTAAAGTACTGAACAATGGTGCTTTAGGTGAAAACAAAGGCGTCAACCTTCCAGGTGTATCCGTTAAATTACCTGCGTTATCTGAAAAAGATAAATCAGACCTGAAATTTGGTTGCGAGCAAGGTGTTGATTTCGTCGCTGCTTCATTTATCCGTAAAGCAGATGATGTGCGTGAAATCCGTGAGTTGCTGAACGCAAACGGCGGCGAAACGATTCACATCATTTCAAAAATTGAAAACCAGGAAGGCGTAGATAACTTTGATGAAATTCTGGAGTTATCTGACGGTATCATGGTTGCACGTGGTGACTTAGGGGTAGAAATCCCGGCTGAAGAAGTTATCTTTGCACAAAAAATGATGATCGAAAAATGTAACCGTGCAAGAAAAGTTGTTATTACTGCAACTCAGATGCTGGATTCAATGATCAAAAACCCTCGTCCAACCCGGGCTGAAGCAGGTGACGTTGCAAACGCAGTCATGGATGGTACTGATGCTGTTATGCTGTCTGGTGAAACTGCAAAAGGTAAATATCCTGTTGAAGCTGTAACGATTATGGCTCAGATTGCGAACCGTACTGATTCTGCATTGAAAGCAGAGCTGGGTTCACGTCTTGACAGCCCTCGCCTGAGAATTACTGAAGCTGTTTGTAAAGGCGCAGTTGATACCGCAGAAAAACTGAGTGCACCATTAATCGTTGTTGCGACAGAAGGCGGTAAATCGGCACGTTCAGTCAGAAAATACTTCCCGACTGCCAACATTATTGCACTGACAACCAACAAGAAAACAGCAGCACAGTTGGTTCTGACGAAAGGTGTAACACCTGTTGTTGTTGAAGCAATTAACAGCACAGATGATTTCTACCATTTAGGTAAAGATCTTGCACTGAGCTCTGAGCTGGGCCGTAAAGGTGACATCGTTGTGATGGTTTCCGGTGCATTGGTTGCTTCCGGTACAACAAACACTGCATCAGTTCACGTTCTTTAATGAACCGTAAGTGTTGATGTGAAAAAGCATTGATAAAAAAGGCGCTGAATCAGCGCCTTTTTTTATGCGGGTAAACTGATGATAAAGCTTGTTTGAGTCATACGACCTAAGTCTGAATGACTTACCAGCCAAAAAACTCTTTATGATGCGTATTCAGTAATATGACCAGGAGTAAAAAGTACAGCGCGCTGATTTTGATTCCCAGTATAGCCAGAGAACCAATGGTTAGTCTCACCAGAAAGTGATTGATCATACAATGACACCTCAATCCCCATCCTGTTGATATTTCTTTACTTATATCCAGGCAACCTGAAGATGCAGGTTTCAGGTTGTTTGGGTGTATATCCGGAACCAATAAAGTAACTGTAGCTGCAACGGCAGGGACTTCTCAAAAAACGAATCATGACTTCAAGGCTATCATTGTATCAAACTGTTCAAATAACATTCAATTTGCAACTTTAGTCTGATAAATTATGTGCTGATAAACCTTGCTCAGCCCCCGGATAACGAAAACATATGGTGCCGAATCATGATGAAAACAGACACAAAAAAAAGCGATGAAGAATCACCGCTTTTCTTAAGTCATCAGTTACAATCGTATGAAGCTAATCTAAATTCAGCCAACGGTATTCACCGGGTCAAGATGAACATCCATTTGCGGGAACGGTATTTCAATACCATGGGCATCTAAAGCTTCTTTCATCGCCTGCGTCAAATCAAAATAAGCGCCCCAGTAATCTTCTGTTTTCACCCATGGGCGAACCACAAAATTCACGGAAGAATCGGCCAGCTCAACCACACCAACGGTGACTTCAGGTGTTTTCAGTACCCGCTCATCACGTGCCATGGTTTCTTTGAGTATTTGTTTGGTTTTCTGCAAATCAGCGGTATAGGAAACACCAACGACAAAATCAATCCGCCGGGTCGCATGGCGGGAATAGTTGGTAATCGGACCACCAATCACACCGGAGTTTGGCACCACAACCATTTTGTTATCCGGTGTTTTCAGGACAGTCTGAAAAATCTGGATACTTTCTACTGCGCCGGAAACACCTGACACTTCAACAAAATCACCTGATTTAAATGGCCGGAATGCGACAATCAAAATACCGGCTGCAAAGTTTGATAGAGACCCCTGTAAAGCCAGACCAACTGCAAGACCGGCGGCACCAATCACAGCAACGACAGAAGCGGTTTGTACCCCAACCCGGCTTAACGCGGCAATTAATACAATGATGAACAACAGGTAGCGAATTAAACCATGAATAAACTCGATTACCGCGTTATCCATGGCCTTTTTCTTCAGAACTCTGGAAACACTGCCCGCAATAAGTTTAACGAACAGGTTACCAATAAACAGAATCAGGACCGCTGATAAGATATTCACACCATACTGAACCAGCAGGTCCGAATTATCTGTCAGCCAGTGGTTCATCTGAGACAGGTTTTCCACTGTTTTTGCCGCAGCAGTGTCAGTGATTGAGTCTGTGGCCATTTATCTTCTCCTTTTATTTTTGAAGACTACAGTACTATGAAGATTACTGTCTGATTTTAGCCCTATCTCAACTTTACTCAATCATTAACTGACTCAAACGGTTCTACGCTAACTATTCATGACCAGATTAGGTAACCATGTGACCAAATCAGGGAAAACCATACAGATAACCAAAACAATGAACTGAACCGAAATAAACGGAATCACCGATTTGTACAGATCCATCATGGTCACTCCCTTCGGCGCAATCCCTTTCAGATAGAACAGCGCAAATCCGTATGGTGGTGTCTGAACCGCAATCACTATATTCAGAATCATCAGTACGCCAAACCAGATTGGGTCATAACCCAGAGATACCGCAACCGGAGTAAAAATCGGCGCACACATCAGCACGATAATAAATTCGTCGATGATGAATCCAAGGAACAGCATGATGACCTGGAACATCATAATGATCACTATCGGTGGCAAATCCAGCCCTTTGGTAAATCCGGCAACCATGCCCTGAATACCCATCAATAGGTGGAAGTTACTGAATACAGAAGCACCAAGAATAATCCACATGGCAACACTGACGAGAATAGAAGTCTGCATCCCGGCTTTACGCAGCATTTCCGGCTTAAAGCGTTTAAACAGAATCGCCAGAATAATCGCACCCACAACCCCTAAAGCACCAGATTCAGTCGGAGTCGCAATACCTGCAATAATACTGCCCAGAACAACCACAATCAGTGCCAGAGATGAGGCGCCATCCCGGATAGTTTTAAACAGTTCGTATCCTTTCGGTATTTCAATATCATTATCCGAATCCAGCGGCGCACGCTCCGGATTCAGCTTACAGGAGATAATGACATAGGTGATCAGCAGTACAATGGTGATCAATGCAGGAACCATTGCACCTAAAAACATTTTACCTACAGAATTTTGAGTCGAAGAGGCAAACATGATCATCGGAATACTCGGCGGAATCAGAATGCCAAGGGAGCCACCCGCCATAATCACGCCCAGTGCCAGCTTTTTATCGTAGCCACGATCCAGCATCGGTTTCAGGGCGATACTGCTTGAAGTCATGATACCGGCACCGATGATACCCACCATCGCTCCAATCATCGAACATACCCCAATCACACTGATCGCCAGCGATCCCCGCAGCCGCCCGATTGCCAGCTGACTGGCATTAAACATCGCATCACCGATACCGGAACGGGTCAGAATCTGTCCCATATAGATATACAGCGGAATCGCCAAAAGAATAAAGTTAAAAAAGGTACTTTCGACAGTGGTCGGCACAATATTAAACATTGAGTCTCCCCAGGTCACATAGCCGACACCCATCGCGATCCCGCCTAATGCCAGGCCAACCTGCGCGCCCAAAGCAAATGCAGTCAGAATACAGGCCAGCAGGACTACGGTTAACATCTCAATTCCCATCAGGACTCTCCTTGTCAAAAGCGGGCTTTTCAATCTGGTTACTATCGACTCTGAAAGGTTGTTCACTCAGATCACTGAGGTCACAATGCTCACCCAATAACTCTCTGCCAACGACAAACCAAAAAACGTTTTGAATTAACTCTGTTGAATACTGTGCGATAAAAATCACAGCAGAGATAGTAATCATCAGCCAGAAATGATTCATTGGTGGTGCCCATTCGCTCTGGGTCTTATAGTGAAATTCCATACTTTCGAGGAACATGCCGAAACACATTTTTGCCATCACAACCAGGAATCCGATGGCCAGGATTGCGGTAATCACATCAAACAGGCGACGAACTTTCTCAGAAACTTTGCCATGAACAATATCTACATTGATGTGTGCTTCTTTTTGCTGGGCATACGCCCCGCCAAGTGCAGCGATATATCCGAACAGAAACAGAGAAGAGTCGTAGCCCCAGATAGTGGGTTTATCCAGGATATAACGGGCAAAAACTTCGTAAGCCACAATACCTGCCAGAACAGGAAGCAGATAAGCAACGGAACGCCCGACAAGTCTGACAACATATCTGATTAACTGACAATATCCTCTTAAAATTGATGTAATCATATAAACTCCTAAACCAATCAGGGTGAGCACAATGCTTCACCCTGACATTTCCATGTTTACTGCTTTTCAAGAATCTCTACGAGTTGTTTCGAGTATGGATTCTCTTTCGCATATTCCTGCGCAAGCGTCAAACCAGCTTGCTTCCAGGCTTTTTTGTCTGCTTCAGATGGCGTCTTACTCCACTTCAGACCTTTTGCTTCCATTTCAGCAACCGCCTGTGATTCCCACAGCTTAGACTTGGTGACCTGCTCGATGGCATGCACCGCCGTGGCACCTTTTACAATCGCTTTCAAATCATCCGGCAGCTTGTTCCATGCTCTGCGGTTCACCACAATCGGCAGAACCTGGGCACCAGCAATTGGTAATGGATACATATATTTAGCCACTTCGACGTGGTTACCGTCACGGTGGTCGATCATGTTAGAACCAATGGATCCATCAATGACCCCTGTTGCCAGTGAGGTATAGATTTCACTCCATGCCAGAGAAACAGGTGATGCACCTAAGTTACGCAGGAACTTACCGTAAGCGCCCGGCGCACGAATCTTCATGCCTTTAAAGTCAGCAATTGAATTAATTGGTTTTTTAGTAATGATATAAACCGGTGGCTGAATATAAGGTTCAAGAGAAACTAATCCCTGAGAGGCATAAGCTTTTTTCATGACATCGCCAAAACCGCGCTCGTGGAATAATGTCATCAGTTCACCCACGTCAGATGTTCCGCCGGGTAAACCCACTTCAACCACACCTGCAGGAAATTCACCCGCATGCATTGGCTGGAAAGGCGCGCCCATTGTGATTAAACCAGATTTAACCGCATTCAGAATACCACTGGTTCCTACGCCTTCACCGGAATACAGTACCTGTACAGCGATACGGCCACCAGACATCGTCTCAATTTGCTTTGCTAAATCTTCATACACTGCGCCAAATGCTGTTCCCCGACCATAAAGGTTCGCAAAACGCCAGTTATATTCTGCTGCAAAACCGGCAGCGGAACTCACCAGCGCACTGACTCCCAGCGTGACAGCCAGTAATCTTTTTGCCAGTGTCTTTCCCTTTACTCCAAACATAGAAATTCCTCTTCCTGTGTCGTTACTAGTTTGTTACTGATTTGTTTACCAACTCAATATGAAGAAACTCAATGAAAAGCGATAGAACCAGACAGATATTTCGTATGGTACCAGCCATTAACAATTCGACATCAAATTGGTAACTGGTACCACACAATTAATTTATCTGGTACTTCGGAAACCACTGACTTTAGTTTTAACATCCTTATAACAGCTAACAAGTGAGACACAGTGATGGACCAAATTGTTAATAAGAATTTACTCAACGTAACATGTGCTTCCAGTGAAGATGCAATTGCAGTGCTGAACCCGGCAACAGATGAGATCCTGACTTACATCCCCTCTGTGCCGGTTGCTGAAATTAATGTACTGATTGAAAAATCAAAACAGGCACAACTTATCTGGCAGGAAAAAACCGCTGCTGAGCGATGTGCCATTTTGCGTAAATGGTATGACCTGGTGATTGCAAACAGTGATGATCTGGCCAGAATCATGACCCTTGAGCAGGGAAAACCACTGGCAGAAGCAAAAGGAGAAGTCCTTTACGGCGCCTCTTTCATTCAATGGTTTGCCGAAGAAGGAAAAAGAACTTACGGTGAAACCATTCCAACACCGGCATCCGGGAAACGTTTGATGACCATTAAACAGCCCGTCGGTGTCGCAGCTGCGATCACACCATGGAATTTCCCGATTGCGATGATCACCCGTAAAGCTGCGCCGGCTTTGGCTGCAGGATGTAGCTTTATCGTCAAACCGGCCAATCAAACGCCACTTTCAGCCTATGCGATGGCAGAGCTGGCTTATGAAGCGGGCCTGCCCAAAGATCTGCTGATTGTGGTCAACAATCATTCATCGGTCGCTGTTGGCGATATTTTCTGCCAAAACGATGACATCCGGAAACTCTCTTTCACCGGCTCAACTCAGGTCGGCAGTCATCTCATCAAGCAATGCGCGGATACTATCAAACGTACATCGATGGAGCTGGGCGGTAATGCACCATTCATCGTATTTGAAGACGCCGATATCGATGAAGCGGTAAAAGGCGCAATCGCCTCAAAATTCCGTAATGCCGGTCAAACCTGTGTCTGTGCCAACCGCTTTTATGTTCAGGATGCAGTGTATGACGAATTTGTTGAAAAGCTGGCTAAAGCCGTTGCCGAACTAAAAGTCGGAAATGGGCTGGAAGCGGGCGTCAGCATCGGTCCGTTGATTGATATTAAAGCCAAAAACAGTGTGATGGGTTACATCACTGAAGCCGTAGAGCAAGGTGCCAGAGTTATTTCAGGCGGACGCTCACTGGAAGGCTTGTTTGTAGAACCAACGATTCTGGCTGACGTGACACAGGATATGGAAATCGTGCAGACTGAGCTGTTTGGCCCGATAGCACCGGTTATCCGGTTCGACAATGATGCTGAACTGGTCGAAAAAGCCAATGACACCATTTATGGACTTGCCAGCTATTTTTACACCGGCAACCTGCACCGGGCATTCCGGATCGCTGAGAAACTGGAATATGGCATGGTCGGCATCAATGAAGGCATTATTTCCAATGAAGTGGCGCCGTTTGGCGGTGTCAAACAGTCCGGATTTGGCCGGGAAGGTGCCAAACAAGGCATTGATGAATATCTGAATGTGAAATATCTCTGCTTCGGCGGGTTTTAAGCAGCATTGATTTGAAGTAAACAACTGATATACCCAAACAAACCGAAATATATGATTCTGATTGGTTGGGTATATAAACCGAAATAATCGCGATCATCACCATGTTACGATTGTTTCAATTGAACGCTATACCCTGAGTCATCAGAAGTTATGCGCTGTAACTGCCACATAATCAGATGGAATGGGTATACACAGATTTTGTGAAGGAATGAATATATGACGAATATGGAATGGCAGGCACGCAAGGAAAAAGTTGTCGCAAAAGGCATGGCGAACCTTGCTCCTATTTATGCCGCATCAGCTAAAAATGCACAAATCACCGATATTGAAGGCAATACATATATTGATTTTGCTGCCGGAATTGCAGTGAATAATACGGGCCATTCGCATCCACAGATCGTTGCTGCCGTGCAAAAACAACTGGAGAATTTCAGTCATACCTGTTCAATGGTTACTCCTTATGGCAGCTTCGTTGAGCTGGCTGAAAAGGTCGTTGAACATGCACCAATGCCTGGTGAAACCAAAGCGGCTTTCCTGACCACAGGGGCAGAAGCGGTTGAAAACGCGGTCAAGATTGCCAGAGCATACACCGGCCGTTCCGGTATCGTTGCTTTTAAAGGCGGATTTCATGGCCGGACCAATATGTGTATGGGTCTGACAGGTAAAGTTGCACCTTATAAAGCAGGCTTCGGACCTTTCCCGAATGAAATTTATCACCTGCCGTTCCCGAACACATATCACGGTGTCACTGAAGAAGAGAGCATCAATGCACTGTTTGACCTGTTCGCCTGTGATATTGAACCCGGCCGGATTGCAGCAATCATCTTTGAACCCATTCAGGGCGAAGGCGGTTTCTATCAGGCTCCTTCATCCTGGGTGAGTCAATTACGTGAAATCTGTGATCAGCATGGCATCGTCATGATCTGCGATGAGATTCAGACCGGTTTTGCAAGAACTGGCAAAATGTTTGCTTGTGAATACTTCGATGTGGAACCAGATATTGTAACCATGGCGAAAGGATTGGGTGGCGGCTTCCCGATTTCCGGCGTTGTCGGAAAAGCAGAAGTAATGGATGCAGCAAACCCGGGCGGTGTTGGTGGTACTTATGCGGGTTCTCCTCTGGCATGTACTGCCGCACTGGAAGTATTAAACATTATCGGGCAGGAAAACCTGTGTGAAAAAGCACAGCTGGTTGGCGCTCAGTTCAAAGAACAGCTCACTGCAATGCAACAGGAAATTCCCCAAATTGGTGATATTCGCCAGGTTGGTGCAATGATTGCGATCGAATTCAATGATCCGGCAACAGGCGCACCTTTGGCTGATTTAACCAAACAACTGGTTGTTAAAAGTAATCATGCGGGTGTCATTTTGTTGTCTTGTGGCGTGAAAGGCAATGTCATCCGTTTTCTGCCACCACTCACTATTGAGCCTGAATTAATTGCTGAAGGGCTTGAAATCGTGAAAACTGAATTGCAGAAATTACTGACAAACTAAACAAACACCAAAGAAATCAATCTTTCTCTGGTGTACTTAAAGCGAAGATACAGCATCCCCTCAAGCATTGTATCTTCGCTTTCTTTCCTGAATAATCCAGTATCCGGGCGACAGCATGACCTCAAACAGTCATTGAAACAGACATTGAACTAATGATAGTTTCGATATTACGGTGGTGAAACACAGCAGGAGTATAGCCGTATGCTAAGCCAATACATTCACATTGATCCACTGGATGACAGAACCCTTCAGGATCAAATAAAAAGCAGCATAGCAAAAGCTATTTTTGATGGATTCATTCCCAAAGACAAAGCGCTGGTTTCTTCCCGTCGTCTGGCAAAAGAGCTTCAGGTTTCCCGAAATACAATTTTACGTGTTTATGAACAACTCACCGAAGACGGTATTTTAGTCTCTCTTGAACGGAAAGGTTACTTTATTAATCAGGGACTGGAACTACCGGCAATCAAATCAGCCCAGCCCGAAAAATACACCCAAATCCAGCAACTGGACTGGAGCAGATATTTAATCACAGAAAATACAGTATCCGAGCGAATTGCCCGCGACTTAGATCGTTATCCGTATCTGTTTGTCAGCGGCGTGGTTGATGAAGATTTATTCCCGGTGTCGGAATGGCGTAAATGCAGTATTCAGTCACTGAATAAGAGCAACCACAGGACATGGACTTCAGTCAATGCCGGTAGTGATGCGCTGATAGAACAGGTTCGTACCCGGGTGTTACCCAAGCGGGGTATTTTTGTCGATCAAAACCAGATAGCGGTCACTCTGGGCTGTCAGAACAGTTTATACTATTTATCCAAACTCTTAATTTCGGACCAGACAACCGTCGGGATCGAAAATCCCGGTTATCCGGAAGCACTCCACCAGTTTCAGGCCAGACAGGCCAAAGTCTTACCCATAGAAGTCGATCATAAAGGGCTTATCGTAGATGAACAGCTGGCACCCTGCCAGCTGGTATACACCACGCCGAGTAACCAGTTTCCAACGACCGTCCGGTTATCTCCTGACCGGCGAAAAAAACTGATTGATATGGCTGAAGCGCATGATTTTCTGATCATTGAGGATGACTTTGAACACGATATCAACTTTATCGAAGATGCCTGTCCGGCAATGAAAAGTGAATATCCGAGTGATCGAATCATCTACATCTCCAGCTTTACTTCAACCCTGGCTCCCGGCCTGCGTATCGGGTATATCGTTGCACCAGAACCATTAATCACACAGATTAAGGCGCTGCAGTTCCGGACTCACAGTTGCCCGCCCAAAAACAACTGTCAGACTTTAGCGCTGTTTTTGAGCCTGGGACATTATGATTCGCTGGCGCAAAAAATGCTGAAACGCTACCGTGAAAAATGGCTGACGATGGAAAAAGCACTAAACTATTATTTTCCGCAATCCGGTGTGATTCCTTCCCTTGCCGGAACAGCTTTCTGGATTAACTACAAACAGGGCTTTAATGCAGAACAGTTTGAAAAGCTGGCTGAGCAAAAAGGTATCCTGATTAATAACGGCGCCAGATATTACTTCTCTGATAAAAAAACCAACAGTTTCCGGCTCAGTTTTCAGTCGATCAGAACCGAACGTATCCGCGAAGGTGTAGCGCTGCTCTCACAAATCGCAAAACAGATCATGCCGATTGAGCATCTGTCTCAATGTTCAGAATCTCCGTTGCGCAGCCAGGAAATCCGGCAATTACTGACGAACAAGGTGATGCTGACAAAAGATTGCTTTAATATTCCCTACCGAATCACTTTTCAGGCGGACGGAAAGATGACCGGCATTTCAGATCGGCCAAATGATATCGATGAAGGCTACTGGTGGGTGGAAAAAGATAAATTCTTCTATCAATGGAGAAACTGGCAGTTTGCTGATATCCGTAAAATAACGATTGTTTTAGAGAAAAATGAAATCAAGAGATTTGATGAAGATGGTTATTTTATCGGAGAAGCGCAGCTGATTGGTGATAGTTCCAGGGTCAGCTGATCTCCGGTGACAGTTTTTCAGCAAACTGATGGTGATTGAAGTACAGCAGAAATGCGGCCATCTGAATAAGCAATGGCCGAGCGCTGAATCAATCACCAGCAAACGTATTATTCAACTCCCAGCCGCTGTTTGACGATATTTTCACAATGATCGATTGCTTCAATGTCCCGCGGAATGATAATCACGGTATCATTTCCGCCAACCGTTCCCAGGATTTCCCGGTGCGGGTCTGAGTCGACCAGACGAGCCACCAGCTGCGCACTTCCAGGATAGGTTTTGACGACAACCATTGACTGATTATGCGTAATAAATTCAATTTGAGAAGCAATGGATGACTTGACACTCACAGGTGCTGTTTCGACTGTAATACAGTACACTTTTTTACCGCACGCATTCTTCACTTTGACCACGCCCAACTGAAGTAACAGGCGGGAAACGGTTGACTGACTGATCCCAGAGTACCCGAGTTCTTCCAGTTTTTCTCTCAGCTCACCTTGATTAGAAAAGCTTTGTTGTTGTAGTAACCGCTTACAAACAGATAATAGTGAGTCTTCTCTGCCTAAGTTTTCTTCCTGAACTATTTGCCTCTTCACAGGCTCCCCCTTTTTCAGTTCAGCGTTATAATCCGGGGATAATCTGAGCATGATGCTCAGATGCCGGATATATTCATATGCATAAAAAACACGTCATACCATCAGTATCCGAAGCAAGCCGGCTGCTTCTGTTCAGGCTTTATGCCCTGCAATCAAATCTATTTAAAACACCCAATATTCATCCATCAAAGTTTACCGGCTCCAGACTGACAGCAACCCCGTTGTATCCGCAAACAACCCGCTGTGACCGTGTTCAGGCTGCTGAACCACGCTGCTTCAGGTTGTTTGAAATATTATCTAACAGCACCGACATCATTGGTAGTTTAAAAAATTACTTTTGAACACATTATCAAATAAAAATAAAGAATATTGATAAAAAATCGAATCAAAACACCATTTCAGTTTAATTTTAAATAATTATTCACTTTTATGTTTACATCATAACCGGCTGAACTTTTGCAACTGCAATCCCACCATTTTCAGCAAGCCTGAAGTGTCAGTGAACAAACCCGGCACTCGGGTTTGTTCTTCACCGGCTTTAATCTCCTAATGTCGCCACCATCACAGCTTTAATGGTATGCATCCGGTTCTCTGCTTCATCAAATACAATCGAATAATCAGATTCAAATACATCCTCAGTCACTTCCAGGCCTGACATACCGTATTTTTCAGCCACTTCTTTCCCGACTGTAGTTTCATCATTATGAAAAGCCGGTAAGCAGTGCATAAATTTTACATGGGGATTACCGGTCGCCCGGATCATATCCATATTCACCTGATAAGGCGTCATCAGTTTTACCCGCTCATCCCACGCTTGCTGAGATTCTCCCATCGAAACCCACACATCGGTGTAGAGGAAGTCGCAGCCCCGAACCCCTTCACTAACCGCTTCGGTGAGTGTAATTTTTCCGCCGGTTTTCTGTGCGATTTCCCGGCAGGTGGCGACCAGACTCTCCTCCGGCCAGAATTGTTTCGGTGCGACCAGCCGGATATCCATCCCCATTTTGGCCGCACCGACCATCAGAGAGTTTCCCATGTTATTCCGGGCATCCCCAAGATAAGCAAATGAAATTTCATGTAGCTGTTTTCCGCGGCTGTGCTCCAGCATCGTCATAAAATCAGCCAGTATCTGAGTCGGGTGAAATTCATTGGTCAGTCCATTCCAGACAGGAACCCCGGCATATGCACCCAGTTCTTCAACAATATCCTGACCAAAACCGCGATATTCGATCCCATCATACATACGACCCAGCACCCGGGCTGTATCTTTCATTGATTCTTTATGACCAATCTGGGAACCAGCAGGAGCCAGATAGGAGACCTGAGCACCCTGATCAAATGCTGCAACCTCGAATGCACATCGGGTTCTGGTTGACGTTTTTTCAAAAATCAGGGCAACATTTTTACCAGTCAGCCGGGGCTGTTCATACCCATTGTATTTGGCTTTTTTCAGTTCAATCGCCAAATCCAGAAAGTGTTGAATCTCGCGGGAAGAAAAATCTAAAAGTTTCAGAAAATTACGGTTACGTAAATTAAAAGCCATGACATCAATCCTCTGGTTATATCATGCTTACAAATGGCAATAGTCTGCCCGGTGAAAGACCTTCATCTCCCACGAAAGCGCCATCCATAAGAAGGTGATTCAAATAAAATTAATTGTGACTAATGCAGGTGCCGGCAGTTCCTTCCAGAATCTTCAGCCCATCTTTTAAAGCTCCAATTCCGACAATCTTGCCACCCTGATGAATGAATTCGCAGGACGCTTCTATTTTGGGCCCCATCGAACCGGCATCAAACTGATAATGTTTGAGCTCTCCGGGCGTTGTTGCCTGCAATCGTGTCTGTGCCGGCGTCCCCCAGTCCAGATACACACCATCCGCATCTGTCAGAATCAGCAGTGCATCGGCACCGATTTGTCTGGCCAGAAAAGCCGCTGACATATCTTTATCAATCACAGCTTCAACGCCTACCAGCTTACCGTTTTCATATTTCACCGGAATGCCACCACCGCCGGTACAAATCACAAGATGGCCTTCACTGATCAGCCGGGTGATCGCTTCTGCTTCAACAATTCCTGTCGGCAACGGGCTGGGAACAACCCGGCGAAAATACTGTCCGTCCGGCTTCACTGTCCAGCGATATTTCTCAGCCAGTTCGATCGCTTCCTCTCTGCTGTAAACTGGCCCAATCGGCTTTGTCGGGTTCGAAAATGCAGGATCTGCCGGATCTACCGTCATTTGCGTCAGCAAACAGGAAACCTGGCTGTCAGGCATCGTATTTTTAAACTCCTGCATCAGCATGTAACCAATCATCCCCTGCGTTTCACTGCCCAGAACATCCAGCGGGTAAGGGTTGACGGCTTTATATTCCATGCCCTGCAGCGCCAGTAAACCGACCTGAGGCCCGTTGCCGTGAACCAGAACAACGTTATATTCACGGGCAATTTCTGCAATGGTTCTGACCGCTGTTTCTATATTATGGCGTTGAATATCAGCCTCCAGAGGCTCGCCACGACGAAGCAGAGCGTTTCCGCCCAATGCAACGACAACTGTTTTCTTAGTCATAGTCAATTTCTCTGTTGATAATCAAATTAGTCGGGATTCAGCACCAGAATCAATCCGGCCACTGAGATCTCTCAGTTAAATTCCATCCCGTTCAACAGGACAACTCATACACCGGGCACCACCCCGCCCGCGGCCCAGTTCATCTCCCGGTATTGGCAATACAGTAATGCCGGCTTTGTCATATTTTTCATTGGTATAGGTATTCCGCTCGTATCCGATCACAACGCCCGGCCGGATCGTCAACACATTATTGGCGTCATTCCACTGCTCACGTTCGGCTTCAAAACTATCGCCACCAGTGGTGATCATATTCAGTTTATCCACACCTAAAGCTTTCTCTATCGCATGAATGTAAGTCGACTCTTGTTTTGCGCTGACATGACCGGATTCATCTCCGGTCAGCGACCAGCAGGCCACATCATCCGGAATTACATTTGGGTAAACAGAGAAAGTATCTTCACGGACATGCGTCATTACCGTATCCAGATGCATGCAGGAACGATCTTTCGGCAGCTCAAGTGCAATCACCTGCTTTGCCTGTCCGCTTTGAAACAGGGAAGATGCCAAATGTTCCACGCCCTGAGATGTGGTGCGTTCGGACATCCCAATCAGGACAGCCCCACGACCAATCACCAGCACATCGCCACCTTCAATGGTTGAGCGATCATAATGCTGTTGTTCATCACCAAAATATTTAATGAAGTCGCAACCGGCAAAATCCGGATGCCAGCGATAAATCGCTCTCAAATGGTTGGTTTCCCTTTGTCGGGCCACTTTCGCCATCGGATTGATCGACACGCCACCATAAACCCAGCATGAGGTATCACGGGTAAACAAATGGTTTGGCAAAGGCTCAATAATAAAATCCGTCGGCTTATACATGGACTGCAATATAGAAGATGACTGAAATGGCACTTCACTGGCGGGCAGCCCACCGGTCAGAATTTTTGATAACTTCAGGTGAGGTAAGTCATTCAGATAACAGCGTAAATCATTCGCAAAAGTCGCCCCGAAACGATGATCAGAAACCTGTGTATTGAGCAGCCACGCTTTGGCTTCAGGTATATCCAGCGTTTCAGCCAGCAGCTCTGTCAGAAAGAGTACTTCAACGCCTTGATCTGATAGCGTCCGGGTAAATGTGTCATGCTCTTCACCGGCCCTTTGCACCGCAAGCACATCATCAAAAAGAAGATCATGACAGTTCGATGGCGTTAAATGAGTCAGTGCCCGTTTCGGGCGATGGACTAATACCCGGCGTAACTGACCTATTTCAGATCCTACATATAAACGACTCATAATTAATCCTCTCTTATTAACTCTCTGATTAAAACATACAAAGTAATAATATTTTTATATGCACCCTGCTATTTATTTCACCATTCATACTAGTCGTAAATATCAGATTATCTTAGACCACCATCACAATTAAACTGAACAAATATATGAATAAAAAACAGCATTGTTTAACAAAATAAATTCACAACCCTATTTAACAATAATGATGAATAAAATATCAGACTCAATGGAAATTAATGCTTAAATCATTTTATAATCACTTCTCACTCATCAATTTATTTTATTGACAAAGAAATTTATGCATTGTTTCCCTGAGCTTTATATTTAATTTTTTTATGCATTCACAATGAATACCTAAGTAAATTACTCATGATATTTCACACCTGGTTAACAATACTTTCTCACAAATAATTGATCTTGATCACTCAAAGAAAGCATCAATGAAAGAATTGGAAACACAAATATTGACGATAAAATCAGCGATTGTTGAAGAGCAGAGTCTTGGTATTTTTGAGCGTCAAAGGCGGTAAATATAAAATATTCATATATTTTAGTTAAATATTCAGTTCAAAATTTCATCACCACTATTGGTTTTTGATCAGGATCAAACTTAAGATTGAATTTGTTTTCTTGAATCAGGCCAGTTTTTCTGCATAATATTCCCGACAAAAAATAACATATGCTTTCAATACAACCATCATTAACCATAAACAAATTTATTTATGAATAATTTTTCATCATTAATAGTTAATTACCCCTTATATCTATTTGGTAAAAAAATAATGTTAATACTTTTGTGAGTATCAACATGGATGAAATATATCATTACAATTAAACTCATCTATGTAATATCAGTTAAAAAAGTTATTTAGATGAGCATTCACGTTTTATATATTTGCTATTATAAATACAGAGTCATATATCACTAACTTCTTATAAAGCTGAACACGAAAACCAATATAATAAGCATATAAAGTCAATCAACAGATAGTTAGATTGATTAATATTCATCAACTTTCAGAAGATACATCTCTGCTGAATGTTAAGGAGATTAATATGACGACCCAAACCGTTCCTGAAAGAAATAAAGGCGGATTTCTGACCAGATTTAAATTCCCCTCTGCTTACACTATTCTATTTGGTCTGATCATTGTTGTCGCAGCACTGACCTGGATCGTTCCGGCCGGACAATATGATCGGACAATGAACCAGGAACTTGGTAAGGAAGTACCTGTCGCGGGGACATATAAACCAACAGATGGCAATCCACAGGGCATCATTGATGTGCTGCTCGCACCGATTGATGGATTTTATGATCATCACAGTTATGAGGCAGCCGCCATCGACGTCTCTCTGTTTGTACTGATCATTGGTGGTTTTCTGGGGCTGGTGACCAAAACCGGAGCAATTGATGCAGGTATTGAACGAATCACAGCTCGCCTGAAAGGGAGGGAAGAGCTGATGATTCCGATACTGATGGCATTATTTGCCGCTGGTGGAACTGTCTATGGAATGGCAGAAGAGTCGTTACCTTTTTACTCTTTACTGGTTCCGGTTATGATGGCTGCCCGGTTTGATCCGCTTGTCGCTGCTGCAACCATTCTGCTTGGTGCCGGCATTGGCACGCTGGGCTCCACGATCAATCCATTCGCTACGGTCATCGCAGCCAACGCTGCCGGCATTCCGTTTACCGATGGTATTTGGCTTCGGGCCGCGATTTTACTCATCGGCTGGGTCATCTGTGTTGCTTATGTGATGCGATATGCCAGGAAAGTCCGCCAGGACCAAAGTCAGTCGATCGTTTACGATAAATATGAAGACAACAAACAGCATTTTCTTGGCAACCAGAACGACGAACTACTTGAATTTACGCCCAAAAGAAAACTGATTCTGCTCATCTTCGCCCTGTCATTCGCCACGATGATTTATGGTGTTTCAGTCTCCGGCTGGTGGATGGCAGAAATCTCAGCATTATTTCTGGCTTCAACCATTATCGTCGGACTGGTCGCCGGAATGAGTGAAGAAGAACTGACTTCAAGCTTTATTGATGGTGCCAGAGATCTGCTGGGGGTTGCGCTGATTATCGGGATTGCCAGAGGCATTGTTGTCGTCATGGACCGGGGAATGATCACCGATACGATTCTCAATTCAGCTGAACATATCGTTACCGGGCTCTCTTCCGTCATTTTTATCAATGTCATGTACTGGCTGGAACTACTGCTCTCGTTCCTTGTGCCATCATCTTCTGGTCTGGCCGTTCTTTCCATGCCGATTATGGCACCACTGGCTGATTTTGCCGGTGTCGGACGGGAGTTGGTCGTCACCGCTTATCAGTCAGCCTCCGGGATTGTCAATTTAGTCACCCCAACATCCGCGGTCGTGATGGGCGGGCTGGCTATCGCCAGAGTCCCTTATATCCGCTGGGTCAAATGGGTGGCACCGCTCCTTGGTATCCTGTGCCTCTTCCTGATGGTGATGATTAGCATCGGGGCATTGATATAACCCCGCTATACATACCCAAACAATCTGCATCTTCTGGTTGTTTGGGTATAAACACCATGAATATATCAGTCATTCGGAATGACCAATGAAGTGATAGGTTCATCCATGATATTGAGCATGATTATTATCTGAGTGCATATTGAGTTTATTATAGATTTTTATACTTGGTATCTATGATATTACTTCAGCAAAATAAATAAAACAAAGTTCATATAAACAAAGCGCTAAAAAACCATTCACTCAATCTATATGATCGTCACTATCCGTCATGGCAGAGACACAGAAATGAGAACACTAAATTTCAGGCTGACGATTGATGGTGTCAGCGATCCAACCTTAGTCGTCCGTCAGTTTCATGGGCACGAATCCATCTCAGATTCCCCCGGCCCGGTTTGCGGCTATCGCTACCAAATTGAAGTTGCCAGTCGCAGCAGCAGTCACACAGCCGATGAAATGGTCGATAGCAAAGCACTGCTGGAAGTCATTAAAAACGGACAAATCGTACAAAAAGTGCATGGCATTATCCGCTGCTTTAGTAAAGGTGATACCGGCTATCATCATACATTTTATGCGATAACTCTGGTCCCTTCACTTGAACGATTATCCCTGCGGCAGAACAGCCGGATTTTTCAGCAAAAGAATACACAGGACATCATCACCACACTGCTGGGTGAAATGGGCATCAGTGATTTTAGTTTTTCCCTGAAGCGCCCGCCTGCGACAAGAGAGTTTTGTGTTCAGTACCGGGAAAGTGACCTGGCTTTTTTCCACCGCCTGGCGGCAGAAGAAGGCATGATGTATACCTTCAGCCATGAAGACAGCAAGCATACACTCATCATCACCGATAACCCGGAAAGCTTTCCTGAACAGGGTGCTCCGGTCCTGTATAACGCTTTATCCGGTGGTGCGGGAGACGACGCGTGTGTCAGATCACTGACCGAGCATAAGCAGGCTGAAATCAGCACCTTACAAATGCAGGATTACAGCTTCAAAAAACCATCTTACCCATTCACCCAGACTGTGGATGGAAAAGCGATGGACTACCAGAACCAGACCTATGAATACTTTGATCACCCCGGCCGGTTTAAAGATGATGGCAATGGCAAAGCCTTTACTCAAATCCGGATGGAATACCTGCGGCGTAACGCGCATACAGTCACGGGTAACAGTGATGAACCAAAAATTCAGGCCGGGCAGAAATTCACCCTGACTGACCACCTGGAAGCAGAGATGAACCGGAAATGGCTGACAGTTTTTGCCACCCATACAGGCACCCAGCCTCAGGCACTGGAAGAAGATGGCAGCAACGGAGCCACCACTTATCATAACGAATTTACCGTGATTCCCGGCGATGCCGTCTGGCGGGCGCAAATCCAGCCCAAGCCACAAGTGGATGGTCCGTGTATCGCCACCGTCACCGGCCCGGCCGGAGAAGAAATTTACTGCGACGAACATGGACGGGTCAAAGTCCAGTTCCCGTGGGATCGCTATGGCAGTTCAGATGAAAACAGTTCCTGCTGGGTTCGGGTTGCACAGGGCTGGGCCGGCACACAATATGGCTTTATCGCCATTCCCCGTATCGGCCATGAGGTGATCATCTCTTTTCTCAATGGTGATCCGGATCAACCCATTATTACCGGCCGGACCTATCATGCCAGTAATCTTTCGCCCTATCCGCTGCCATTGAATAAAACCCGCACGGTTATCCGCACTCAAACCCATCAGGGGGTCGGCTTTAATGAAATCCGCTTTGAAGATCAGGCCGGTGTGGAAGAAGTATTCATGCATGCCCAAAAAGATCAGAACAATGTCGTCAATAATGATGAAACCACACAGGTAGGGCATGATCGGACGGAAAATGTAGGGAACGACGAAAAGATTGACATTGGCCATGACAGAACTGAAACCGTTGGCAATAACGAAACCATTACCATCGGCAATGACAGAACAGAGACAGTTGGCAGTAATGAAGTCGTTACCATCAAAGGTAATCAGGCTGAAACTGTCGTTATTGCGAAGGCTGAATCAATTGGTGCCGGTAAAGCACTCAGTATCGGTGCAGGTTACCAGGTCAGTGTCGGCGGTGCGATAAACAAAAGTGTTGGTTTATCGGATACCAGCCAGATCGGTGGCTCCAAATCCACCTCAGTGAAAAAGAAAATAGCATATGACGCCGGGGATGAAATCGTACTGACGACAGGAAAAGCCAGCCTGACGATGAAATCTGACGGCACGATTACCCTGAAAGGTGTGG
Source organism: Vibrio quintilis (assembly GCF_024529975.1). GTDB lineage: Bacteria > Pseudomonadota > Gammaproteobacteria > Enterobacterales > Vibrionaceae > Vibrio > Vibrio quintilis. The sequence continues at coordinate 3,635,701 of NZ_AP024897.1, forward strand.
ATATTACCCTGTCCGGCAAAGGTGAAATCAAAACTAAAGCCAAGCAGAACGTCGTGATTAAAGGGAAAAAGGTATTAGAAAACTGATGGAGAGAACAACCAAACCTAATCAGTCTCAGGAAACGACTGAAGATCTGCTTGATCAGGTCACGCAACAGACAACCCTGTCAGAGCCACCGCTGGATACGACATGTACTTATATGGCTGTGATTGCGGACATTGATGAAGAGAACCAGCTTTGGCTGAACCTGCCACAACTGGAGTATCTCATCAATGCTTACAGTTGTGTACCGGTATGTAATAACGATATTGGCCGCCACTGTGTGATTGGTTTTATTGAACACGATTTCAGCCAACCGGTGGTGACCGGCCTGCTGCATCAGCCAAATGCGCCAGAGCTTCACCTCAAGGCAACCCAAAAAGTCGTCCTTGAATGCGGCAAAAGCAAAATTGAACTGGATGAACATGGCCGGGTTTACATCCGGGGCCGGTCTGTCAGCAGCCAGTCTTACGGAACCAACCGCATCAAAGGCGGTTCAGTCAAACTGAATTAACCCAGGACCACAATGGAACTACATAACGCATCCAAATTGCAGGCAACTTATACCGGTGCTTTATATAAAGACGGCCGGCATGGGATTGTGATTGTTGCCAAAGGTAGCTGGCAGATCCCGGACGATGTCAGCCAGACACCAAAGCTGTTGGCAACAAAGCAAAGTCTGCCGATTCAGGAAACTGACACGTTTACCGGTGAACCGGGGCTGAGTGCACCGGTCTGGGAAAATGATCTGGCCACCACGAAGCCTGTCTGTGATGTCATAATGCATGCCTGCGCACACGCCCAAAACGGAGCAGCGGAAAAACAGGTCCGGGTCGGGCTGAAATTAAATCAGATCAATAAACAGTTTATCGTCACCGGTTCACGACAATGGCAAGCAAGCACTTTTGGTCATAGCTTGACTGATCCAACACCATTCAGATCTCAGGAGGTCAGCTATGATCTGGCATTTGGCGGAACCGATTTAACTCATCAGGATGAAGGAAAAACCCAGGTCTGTATGACCAACCCAATTGGACGAGGTTATTTGCCCGATCATCCATCAAAAACGTTAGATGGCAGACCCGGCCCGCAAACAGAAGAAGCAGATACACCGGTTACGTCAGCTCACCGGAAATATGTACCCCAGTCTTTCGGCCCGATAGCCCGTAACTGGGAACCCCGGATTCACTATGGCGGCACCTATGATCAACACTGGATGGAAAATATCCGGCCGTTTTTACCCGATGATTTCGATGAGCGATTTTATCAGTGCGCCCCACCCGACCAGCAAACGAAATACCTTGAAGGCGGAGAACTCGTCGAATTAACCGGGGTCAGCCCCCGTGGGACAGTAACATTTCACATCCCCGAAAATGGCATTTATATGGCCGTGATTGATGGCGATGGTCAGGAACATGAGCTTTCTCCAAAGGCAGACACGCTGATGATTGAACCGGAATATAACCGCTTCAGTATTGTCTGGCGGGCAGACTGGCCACTGCGCCGCAGCCCGGAAGAGGTTGAAACTATTCTGGTTGGCACACCGACCAAAGCATGGCGCCGGGCCAGAATGCTTGGCAAAGTCTTTTTACCATATAAAGGAAAGAAAATCGCATGAACCCCAAAATTCAGAGTATTTCAATCAGCCAGTCCTCTCCTCTTACGGTACTGGATATAGGCTTTGTCTCACCACTGGCAACTGGCTGGAAGGAAACCTGTGCAGCTATAAAGGCGGGATACGATGCCTTTGTTTATCCACACAATAGTGCATATTCAAGTATCTATCCGATAGCCCGGGTACCATTTGATGAGACTATTCGCGGCTTTACCCGCCTGGCTCACCTGCTCAGACTGGCACAAGAGAACCTGGACAAAAAATATGGTTCAATGCCCGTACTACTTGCAATGCCTGAAACCAGCCGGGGGGGATTAATTTCAGAAACTGCGACGCACGATGCTTTATTTGATGCTATCGCCACATTACCAGCATTTCATGGAAAATTTTTGCGCGACCAAATTACCTGTTTCTATCAGGGACGAACAAGTTTTGCTCATCAACTCCATAAAGCCCACGAGATTTTACTGACAGGCGATTATGAGCAAGTGATGATTATGTCTGTCGATAGCCTGCTATTTCCGCAAACTCTGAACGCCATGTTGGCCGACCACTGGGATTGTGACCCGATATTGAATAAGCAAAGGCTGCTGACAAATGATAATGGCGATGAACATACGGATGGTTTTATTCCGGCCGAAGCTGCAGGCATTGTGGTAGTCGGGCTGGCAGAAAATCATTCTCCCGCCATTCAAATCGATGGTATCGGTTTTGGCGATGAACCTGCACCATTATTGAGTAAGAATATATGTAAAGGTGATGGATTAGCCAAAGCAATTCGCACCGCCTGTTCCCAAGCCGGGCACAGCCTCAAAGATTATCCGGTGCGGATTGCCAGTGTATCTGGTGAACAATATTTCTTTCAGGAAGCCACATTAGCTCAGGAAAGAAACATCTCCACGAAAACAGCACACCAACCCTTATGGCATCCAGCATCCGGAATTGGTGAAACAGGGGCCGCCGTTGGTATTAGCATGCTGGCTATGGCGATAGATAGCTTTCAACAAGGATATGCACCCGGAGATAAAGCCATATGTCACCTCAGTAGTGACAACAGCGATCGGGCTGCGTTTACTCTGACTTACAAACACTAAGCAGGAAGAGAATGTTATGGCTAAAAATACTGTATTCGCTAATGGGCGAGAAGTTGCCTGTAAAATATCTTCCGGCAAGTCGACAGCCGCATTCCCGGATCCCTGCTGGAGCCCGCCAACCCCACCAACAGGTCCTGTAGTGATACCTTATGCAAATTCATCATATGCTAAAGATTTAAGCAACGGTTCTAAAACCGTACTGATTGGGCAAAAACCAGTTTTTCTCAAAGATAAATCATTCATTAAAACGAGTACAGGTAATGAAGGAGCAACTCAATCTCAGTCCAAAGCTATAGTGACTGGTGTCATTACAGGAAAAACTTACTTTACCAGCTGGTCGATGAATGTCATGGCTGAAGGTTTTAACCTTCCCCGACACATGGATCTGACAACACACAATCATGGTTCCGGAGCAAACACGATTACATGGCCTTTTATTGCGGATAGCGAGGCTCAGGGGCAACCTTGCAAAAGTACGAAAGAAAAGGCACAAAAAGCGTGTGAAGTCAGTGATGATGACAATGAGAAGTTTAAGAAAGACAGAAAACAAGGTGGCTTCAAATCAAGAAACATGACCTGGAAAGACAAGCACTGCCAAAAGCTCGAATTTGTGCCGGCAATAGAATCATTAAAAACAAATGTAGCTAAAGTACTCGATTGCCTCAAAACAAAAAGTGGGTTACCTCCGGAAATTCAGACTACCTTTTATTCAACTTCAAACTCAGCAAATGCAGCGATTAATGTTGGAGAGGCTATCTGCGAATCGCTTGATTATATTGCCAAAACATGCAGAACAGCAAACATATCTAACGAACATTTGAACAAATTACTAGTGCACACGATGAAAGCAAAAGGTTTTCGTGAATTCTCTGATGATTTAAAACAAACACCAGAGGCTAAAAATCTGGACTCATATAATAAGAAATACAACAACTCGAAATCATCAAAAGAGACAGACGAGTACAAAAAATTAAAAAATGACTTTGATAAAATAAAAGATGAACATAAAAATAAAAAAGAATATCAAGACGCATTGGAGGATACGAAGAAGAAAACAAAACAGATGACTGAAGATGCAAAAAATAATGAATGTTTGAAAGCAAGAAAATGCTTACTAGTTCCTTATAATGATAATTCTAAAATCAGTAAAGATAAAAAAAAGATTAGTGAATCATATCCTTCAGATGATAAGTTTTCTGTTCAAAAAGGATGCTGTCCGGGACAAACAGGGCATCATGTCATTCCCGAACTATGGGCTAAAAAAGCTTGTAAGAAAAAAAGAAAAGAAAGTGATAAGCATCCTATCTATCAGAATGCTCAGGCACCTACAGTATGTGCTGAAGGTAATAATGGCGAAATTGGAGGACATGGTGATTTACATGCAGCACTAAACAAGCGGGTCTCAAATCACCGGGGAAGAAGAAGAAATAAAGACAAGACAATTACTCTGGAGGATGCAATAAAAATGACCGCTTTAGCCCATCACTCAGCTATTGGACAGAAGAGCGGCTGTAAAATGAAATGTACCAAAGCCCAACTGACCTCATACTATAAAAAGGAGTGTCAATGTGGCGATATGCTCCCCCAGATGAGAACAGGCAATAAGTCTGACAACAATAGTCAGCAAGATGGAATAGAAAATAAAAATAAGGGAGGAACAGTCAAATGAAATTATCAGGAAAAGAAGTATTTTCAGGTTATCAGATAACCGGTTGCTGTATTACCAGCCCTGTTTATTTTAGCTTTCTTTTGACAGAAATAATATCAGATAACCAACATGCCCACGACGAATCCGGATGCGTAAAATTTGTCGTATATGATTTAGAACGTGAGCCACTGGAACATTGGGGAACATCTACATTTAATCCCTTTTGGTATTTCCCCAGAATAGTCCATACTGAGTTCGAAGAATTCTTAGTCGCTGACAATATCGGGAATGTTTATTATCACGGACTAGGTAGAAACAAACAGCTTGAAGACAAACTGGATGAATACGACACCGGTATCACTCACCTGAAAAACATCAATGGCACTATTTATGGTGTATCAGCAGCTCGTTCACTGTATCGCAGAACTGGCCCCGATAACTGGGATGAAAATAATGAGTTACTATATATTCCGGGAGCAGAGCAGACATCCCGTATGGGATTTGATTGTGTTGATGGCTTTTCAGAACAAGATATTTACGCCGCCGGAGATGACAGGGATGTTTGGCACTTTAACGGACAAAACTGGACACCAATCGATATCTGTGACCAACCATTTGAGTGCAAGGCTATTTGTTGTGCCGAAGATGGTTATGTCTATATAGCAGGACGCTACGGTATGGTTGCCCGGGGCAGAGGCGATCAATGGCAGGTTTACAGCCCTGAATCAGAAGAAGACGATTTTCGATCTATGGTTTGTTATAAGGGCCGGGTATTCGCAGGCACAGAAAAACATACTTACGTTATCGGGGATGATCTGGTCCCACAACTTTATGATTTTGAAGAGCAGTTCCGCAATCTGGCCGGAACTTACCTGTATAGTGCCTACGATAAATTGCTGCTTGCAAACCAGCACAATCAAATCGCTTTGTTTGATGGAACCCAATGGCTGAATATTTATGGCTGCAATGATTACACTGAGGATGAAGGTCGTGAACTCCTCGCTCAAGCGTTGACACTAGCTGACGAAACAGAAGATATTCTCGAAAATCTGCACAACTCAATTACAAAAATGGACTGACGCATGGCAATTTACTCAGAGCAGGTCCTGGATCACCTCTGCCACGATGTCCCCTTTGCATGGTACCTGCGCGATCAGGCCGCTCAGTCACCTTTGTTCCGTCTCACCGATCTGAAGACACTGGATGAGCGGCTGAACGGCTATCTGCGGATGATCACTCTGGCGGAAACAGACGGGCACAAGCCACTGGAATCGCTTGATGAAGAAGAGGACGGTTACCTGTTTGTCTGTATGTGGCTGGGCATCATACACCAGCAGGAAGAGATCTGGCAGGCAGCCGCTGAACTTGCCACAACAGAAGCGCAGAGTGATGAGCTGGCTTCTGCTTTAGCCTGGTTTCCCCCCGAAGCATTACACGATGTTTTAATGAAGCTTGGATTTAGTAACAACCCATGGTTACGGCGGGCCACACTGAAATATGCACAGCTGCGGCAGGTCCGTCTGGCCGATGTTTATCTTCAGGAAAAAATCACCGGTACAGATGAACCTGAAGTCCTGATGGCACTGGAAAACCTTGCAGCTCAGAGCCATGAAACCCGGTGTGATTTACCACAAATCCGGTTAAATTCGTCTGCGATTGAGTTAGCAACCCTGAAAGTGGCCTACTGCCACCAAACGTGGGATAACGACACATTAGTGGCTCAGCTTTTACCTCTGATGAAAACTGACACTGACAACTTACGTGAGCTATTGCCGCTGATTTTCTCTCTTGCATCACCTGAACAGGTTTCCGGCTGGCTGCAACAGTTACTTAGCGCTCAGATTTCTGAACGCTTAAAGCTCTACGCCATTGGTATTGCCGGACTGCCGCAGTTTATTCCCCGATTGATTGAATCTATGACTGAGCCGGAATGGGCCCCGCTGGCCGCCGAAGCACTGGCCTTCATCACTGGCATTGATCCGGAAGAAGATGATCTGTCCCTGATTCACCTGGAGCTGGAAGACCGGGAGAAACAGAAACAACTGGATGAATTACAGGAAGAAACCTGGCATCAACGCTACCAGCGGGATAATCAGACCCAGCCTTATGAGCCCGAACTGCCCTATCCGGATATCGCACAGATTCAACAGTGGTGGCAGAAAAACCAGAGCAACTGGCAGCCAGAGCAACGCTATCTTGCGGGTCAGCGCTGCGATGAGTCCGGTCTCAGACAGGTATTCATTTCAGGCAACCAGCAGCAACGGGCACTAGCAGCACTTTATCTGAAACGCTTATGTCCGGATCAGCCCATGCCGAATGTCACTGCACCGGCATGGATTCAGCAGGTTTAATACCATCCTGAATAAGTTTTTTCTCTGAATATGTCTGGCTCCGCAAACAGCTCAAGACATCCATGTGCGCTTAGACAAGAGCATACATGCCCTTGTAAGTTTGCTCCACCAGACATATTCAGATAATCAGTTTATTTTTCCGATTGGTATAACCTCTCCATCCGGACTCGTGGATTCTCAGACTTCATCTGCTGACAAACAGAACGAATCATTTGAGTACTAAGGGGCACGGTGCAATAGGTCAAAAACGCAAACACCACTCAAAAGAGTGGTATTTTTTATCATGATAAGGTGTACTAGCTCAGACCTGATCTGACAGTTACCCATTTTTTCGGTGCTTTCGTCAGATTAGATTTGAGCTAAATTCTTTTCTGCCCAAATCTTTTTTCCATCCAATAATGTCTCTATCGGTGTCCGCCCACAGCAGACTTTTCCCTGATGAGTTCGAACATTGTTGTAATAATCCAGCCATTCGTCCAGATCTTTTTGCAACTCTTCTAATGAACTGTAGAGCTTTTTCCTGAACGTGACCTGATAAAATTCATTGAGAATCGTTTTGTGGAAACGCTCGCAGATACCGTTTGTCTGAGGATGTCTGGCTTTTGTTTTTGTATGGTCGATATCATTGATAGCCAGATACAGCTGATAATCGTGCTGCTCCACTTTGCCACAGTACTCTGTGCCTCTGTCCGTCAAAATCCTCAGCAGCGGAAGCTGATGGGCTTCAAAGAACGGTAAGACACGATCGTTGAGTAAATCAGCCGATGTGATCGGTGTTTTTGTGGTATAAAGTTTTGCGAAAGCCACTTTGCTGTGAGTATCGACAAAGGTCTGCTGGTAAATCCGGCCAACACCCTTGAGATTACCGACGTAGAATGTGTCCTGTGACCCCAGGTAGCCGGGATGATGCGTCTCGATTTCACCACACACTTCATCATCCTGTTTCTTTTTCTCCAGCGCTGCAACCTGCTCTTCACTTAAAATGATTCCTTCACTGGCGACTTTGGCTTCTAAAGCGGCCAACCGTTTTTTGAAATTCTCCAGATTATTCCGTAGCCAGATCGACCGGACACCACTGCCGGAAACAAAGATTCCTTTCTTACGGAGTTCATTGCTGGTACGCGCCTGACCATGAGCTGGAAATTCGATGGCGTAACTGACGACAGCCTTTTCTGTAGATTCATCAACCCGGTTCTTAATATTGGGTGCTCTGCGGGACTGATTCACTAAGGAATCAATTCCGCCTTGCTCGACAAGCTCCTGATAGCGATAGAACGTGTCCCTGGATACGCCCATAATCTTACATGCCTTGGAAACATTGCCTAATTCTTCCGCCAGATTTAATAAACCCGCTTTGTGTTTGATAATGGGATTGTTAGTATGAAGCATGAGAGTTACCTCTTTTTTGTTTGATTAAAGATTCAGCACCTTTATCAAAACGGGTAACTCTCAACTTTTCAAGAAGATGTGTCAGATTAGGTTGTGACTAATTCAGATAAGGGAATTTACATTATGCCCGTAACGATCTTTCCTTGCGGGTCACTCCAACAACACCGCTTCGGGCAACTTCAATCACTTCCGTTACATCTGCAATCGTTTCGACAAACGCATCAAGTTTATCTGTGGTTCCTGCCATCTGAATTGTGAATTGTGAGGCAGTCACATCAACAACTTGTCCTCTGAAGATATCAGCCATACGCTGTACTTCAGCTCTTGCTGCGCCTGCCGCCTTCACCTTTACCAGCATCAGTTCCCGCTCAATATGTTCAAACTCTGTCACTTCCTGAACTTTCAGCACATCGATCAGTTTATGCAGCTGTTTCTGAAGCTGTTCAAGCTTCATATCTGTCGCTTTCGTCGTGATATTCAACCGGGATAAGGTTTCGTCATCCGTCGGTGAAACTGTCAGGGTTTCAATGTTAAAACCGCGTTGTGAAAACAGACCAACCACACGAGACAAAGCACCGGGCTGATTTTCCAGTAATAACGAAATAATATGTCTCATATCAGGTTCTCTCCGTTTTGCTTAACCACATTTTGTCCATGCCTTCGCCTTTAATCTGCATCGGATAGACGTGCTCAGTTTCATCCACATTAATATCCACAAACACCAGACGATCTTTCATATCCAGAGCCTTTTGCAGGCCGGCTTCTAACTCATCCGGCGTTGATATGCGGATACCAACATGGCCATAAGCTTCTGCAATTGCAGCAAAATCGGGAACAGAACTCATATAAGAGTTTGAGTGGCGACCCTGATAAATAATGTCCTGCCACTGTTTAACCATCCCGAGAAAACGGTTATTCAGGTTAATAATTTTTACCGGAATATCATACTGAAGCGCTGTCGACAGCTCCTGAATATTCATCTGAATACTGCCATCACCTGTCACAACGATGACTTCTTCCTCAGGATGCGCAAATTTCACGCCCATCCCGGCTGGCAATCCAAATCCCATCGTGCCCAGACCACCTGAATTAATCCAGCGACGCGGCTTGTTGAACGGATAATAGAGGGCTGCAAACATCTGATGCTGACCCACATCAGATGCAACATAAGCATCTCCGCCTGTCAGCTTGTGCAACATTTCTATCACTTGCTGTGGTTTAATGCGCTCACTTGATTTCTCATAAGACAAACACTGACGATCACGCCACAACTGAATATCTTTCCACCAGCTTTCAAGCGCTTCTTCATCATTCGTTCCCCCCTGCTCAACCAGCAGTCGCATCATGGTATCCAGCACTTTGTCAGCCGCCCCAACAATCGGCAGATCTGCCGGAACATTTTTGGAAATCGAAGAAGGATCAATATCAATATGCATGATCTTCGCTTGCGGACAATATTTCTCAAGATTATTGGTTGTCCGATCATCAAAACGAACCCCGATCCCAAAGATCAAATCAGCATTATGCATCGCCATATTGGCTTCATACACACCATGCATACCTAGCATACCCAGCGAGTTTTTATGAGTTCCGGGAAAAGCACCAAGCCCCATCAATGTGCTGACAACGGGCAGGTTTAATGCTTCCGATAGCTGGATTATTTGCTGATCAGCCTCTGAAATCACAGCACCACCACCGACATACAACACCGGTTTCTTCGCTTCAAGCAAAGCTTTCAAAGCTTTCTTGATCTGCCCTTTATGTCCGGTTGTTGTCGGATTATAAGAGCGCATTTTGACACTTTGCGGATACTCGTAAGGAAACTTGATTTGAGGATTCATCACATCCTTTGGTAAATCAATGACAACCGGTCCCGGGCGGCCGGTAGAAGCAATATAAAAGGCTTTTTTAATCGTTTCAGGAATATCTTCGGCTTTCTTCACTAAAAAGCTGTGTTTTACAATCGGGCGGGAAACACCAACGATGTCACATTCCTGAAAAGCATCATTGCCGATTAAATTGGTGGCAACATTACCGGAGATGACAATCATCGGGATGGAATCCATATATGCTGTCGCAATCCCTGTCACGGTATTCGTGGCACCAGGGCCTGAACAGACTAATACAACCCCGGGTTTACCAGTTGCACGGGCATAACCATCGGCCATATGTGTTGCGGCTTGTTCATGACGAACGAGGACATGACGGATTTTTTCCGTTTTTTCATGAAGGGCATCATAGATGTCAAGCACGGAACCACCGGGGTAACCGAAAATTTGCTCAACACCTTCTTCGATCAGAGACTGAACAACCATCTCTGCACCAGATATCATTACCATATTGTCTCCTTACCAGTCTGCCGGTTTTACATGGTCAGTTCACCGGACTGGTGTTACATAGTCGAGGGCTTATTCGTAGCCTGATTTGAAATCAATTTGTTTTCAGCTATGCCGCCACAGAGTCATAACTACGTGGCGTATGAACAAAACTCTACTCTGTAATTCATCACGGGTCGAATCGACAAATCAGCCTGTTTTACAGAAAATATGGCTTATCAAACAATAAACAGAAGAGAATATGGCAATAAAAAAGACTTATGTTTTATTTGCAGGAAAGAATGTTAAAAAAAAGTATAAAATTTTTTATATCGTGTTTCTGAAAGTTATCTGGCAGATGAATTATTCATGGTAAAAATGGGAGGTCGTCCAGGAAACCCGAACTACAGCCTAAATTTTACAATTCAGGCTATAGGAAGCGTTCAATACAGACCTTATGCCGAAGTCATTTCCCGGCAAAGCATCATTAACTGTTCTCTCAGCCAGCTATGACCTTTATCTTTTTCACTTGATTCATGCCAGCTCAGATAACCTTTCACCAAACGATGCTCATATGGCAATGTAATCGCTTGTAGTTGCTCACGGTTCAGAGAAATATCCACCAGCCAGCGCGGCGCAATTGTGATGAGCTCAGACTGGCTGACAACGTAAAGCACATTACTCAGACTGGTTCCCTCATAGTGAGAGTGACATTCAATATCCCGGTATGCCTGTTCACTGAAGCTGCTGATACCATGTGCCTGTGAAAGTTTTGCATGATGCTCACTCAAAATCTGTTCCATTGTCAGGCTGCCCTGAATACGGGGATGAGATTTCGCGGCTACAACCACTAATTCATCCTGAAACAGCTCAGCAGAAGAAAAACCAGCTTCTTCAAAACGGGAGTAATCAATCACAAAATCAACTTCCTGGTAACGTAAGCGTTGTGTCAGCTGCTGATTAAAATCCGCTTCCATATGTAATTGCACATGCGGCGCCTGCTCGTGGATCATAGAAAACACTTTAGGCGCAAAACGCACATCATTCGGGCTGCAAATCGCCAGATTAAATTGTCTTGTGGAAGATTCAGGAACAAAGATTGAGTTAGGTAACTCATTACGAATTAACTGCAGAGCCTGACGGACAGGGCCAAATAGCTGACGCGCACGCTGAGTTGGCTGAATACCACGTCCCTGACGCATAAACAACTCATCATTAAACATGACTTTTAACCGCGCTACAGCATTACTGACTGCCGGCTGAGACATGCCCAGATTATGTGCTGCCCGGGTGATATTTTGCTCTTGCATGACTGCATCAAATACAGTTAATAAATTCAGATCAACGCCCCGCAAGGTGCTTTCCATCCGGTAATTTGTCACAACAGGTGGAACGGTTTCTTTTTTCTCTAACATCGGTATGCCTCTTAACCTAATCATAAAACAACTATCATCTGCCGCTTCTGTATGTCTGAGTTTTATATTCTGACAAATGAAAACGATCGAAGGTTCAAAGCAGAGAAATACATTGATAATTTGTATGTGTCTGCACAATAACTACTATCTTTTAATCTGATGAATGAAGGCAATAAGATTGATAAAAAGTCAGGACATTTTACATCAATTAGAAGAAAATAATTAAATTTCAATTACATATGAAAAACATAAAAAAACATAAAGTCTTTTTAGATCACATTTACATGATAAATTGACACAAGTTATGAGTAAAAAAGCAAAGATTATCCAAATATTCATAGCGAATATTAAAATGATATAATACTCAAATTATACAAATGAATGGTGGGTCATATCTGAATTGAAGTCCGGGAAATTTACCTGTTTCCACAATTGATCGCACAAATACTGATAGTCATTCCATTTACCCTGAGTTATCCATTCAGCGACTGCACAGGCAACGTCAGGATAAACAACCGGTTTTGCAAATGGTTCATTCAGCCAGTCTCTCACCACGGATACATCAAAAAAATCCATCGATGTTGCAGCACCAAGCATTTCCAGTGTAGCGACATTACTCATTTGCTCGAACTGACCTTTCAGCGGTTTCAGTAACAACTTCTTCCCTAATGACATCGCTTCAGAAGGCAGTTCAAAACCACCATTGGCGATCACGCCTGAACAGCATTTGAGATAATCCTGAAAACCGGTATGACACAAAGGTCGCCACTCAATATTTTCAATCACTTCAGGTTCAATCACTTCCGGATGGAAACAGACAAAAGATTGATCGGCAAAACGAAACAGCAGTTCGCCAATATCATGAATGGTCTCAAAAGGCAGATAAACCAAAATAAAAGGCTGAATTTCCGTTGACTGACTGGTGGTATGAACGATTGGCGGCAAAATCGGGTTATTGAAATGGTACCAATGCAATCCCAAATGATAATCTGAGGGCGCAAAATGAGAAATAATCTGTTTATCAAGCCAGTTTGCCCCCTTTAAAGGCACAGGATAACGAAAAGCATTTTGATGACTTAAGCCAATACACGGCTTCTTTTTCTGCCGGGCTGCCCAGGCGGTTACAGGCTCGAAATCAGAAATAACCAGATCGTAGTCGCTGATATCCAGTTGCCGGATATCTGAAGCCAGTTGAGCCAGATTATTTTGTGTCATAGTTTTCAGATAGTTCACCTGTCCTTTCTCGGAAATAAAGGTTAATCCCCTTCGGGTTTGATAATCTCCGAAACATTCCATCGAAAAGTATTTATCCTTTTCCCGGCCGCTAAATAAGTACCGGACATCCGCGCCATGTTTTTTCAATGCCAGACTCATAGCTCTGGCGCGTGCTGTATGACCGTTACCGGTTCCCTGTACACCATAAAGAATTTTCAAGACATCAACTCCGACAGTAACAAACTAAACTGTGCACAACTGACTCCCAGTAACGAACCAGCCAGAACATCAGTAAAAAAATGCACACCCAGTAAAATACGTGCAATACCAATCGAGAAAGCCCATAAGAATGCTATTTCAGTCAGCGGGGGATAAAAATGAGCAAGCAATGTTGCCATCAAAAAACCAGCAGTGGTGTGTCCGGAAGGCAGGCTGAATCGATCAGATGGTGTAATAAATGCCTGAACCAAAGAGGAAAGCTCATGGGGTCGACGACGCTGAAATGCATTTTTCAGGATCCAGTACAAAGGGAGTTCTATCAAAAATGCAAGGATACCGGTCAGTAAAAACATTTGACCATACCGATCATCCAGAAGATATGCCAGACACCCAATCAAGACATACAAATGACCATCACCGGTACGTGAAACAATCCGGCTCGCCCTGGCAAAACCGGAGCTAAACCGATGCTGTAAGCAAAATAGTGAAAATGCTAAGTCAAACTTTACAATCGGCGCCATCACTTTCATTACTGACTCCTTTTGAAAGGATATCTTTACCTTTTTTGCACAGTAATCAGATTAGATGACAAAGAAGTGACCATTTTTTTTCGAATGAATGAAAGTTGCTGCCAGATTCAGATGAATTCTGCAGAACTGGTGAACAAATCAGATTAAATACAATATGACAGGAAAGAGCCGGGATCAGTTTGCTCATTCAAACAGATGCATTTTCACCTTCCGGCATCAAAAAACCGCCTTCCATCAGGCGAATATTATGTTCAATCAGTCGTTCGAGAAAAGAATCTGTTAATTCAAACTTATAGATACTCAACATTGAAGGCGGCACTAAAAACGGAAATACCATCAAGCTGATATACGACATCCTGCAAAGATATGGATCCATATCCGGACGAATAACGCCCTGATTGACCAGCCTGGAAGACAAAAGATCGCGAATAGGCCGGGTCAGATCCTGAATGACTTCTTCCATCAAATCCCTCTGAATATCCCCCGGCGGCATACTCATGACCTGTGCAAGCAATTTCGGAAACTGAGGAACTTTGATCATTTCTTTATAATAAACCCGCATCAAATCAACCAGATTTTTCTGATTACTTTTTGCAATCAGCTTATCCAGTTGTTTTTGTAAGGGGTGTAATGTTTCACGCAACATAGTTTCAAACAACCCCGCTTTACTGCCAAAGTAATAACGAATCATCGCTATATTTACACCAGCCCGCCGGGCAATCAGCCGGGTTGAAACCTTGTCATATGCCATCACGGTGAAAAGCTCTCTGGCACTGATGATCAGGCGCTCTCTGGAGCGAATTTGTTCACTTGGACGGCCAGCACTACGGTGGGATACATCTTCCATTGAAAGAGCTCCTCAGGTAATTAATCAACGAGTAATTCCAAATCATACACTGATTTTAAGCATTTTTGTTCACTAATATGCAATGAAATTAACAAACTATTCGCATAACATCTGATTACAGGCATGTTTCAGAGTCCCCTTATTGATTCATTTTTCTCTTCCGGACAAAAAAAAGACATTTAGGGTTGACCTCACCCTCAGAGTAAGGTACTTATTTAGGCTAATGAATTTTTAAACTGTGGTTAGTGAATTGTTATGATAATTCGTTTTTCTCTCCTGCTAAGCCTGCTCCTTATCGTGGATCAATCGCGCGGGTAGCTTGTGGACAGAAATAACCACTGAAGAATAAAAAGACCCGCACTGAGATGCGGGTTTTTTTATAACTGATTTTCAGAGCAAATATAACAACCAAAACCAGGAAGTAACCATTAACAACACCTAATCATGGGGAGCCAACATGAACGATCAGGTCATAATTTTCGACACAACATTGCGCGACGGTGAACAGGCATTATCTGCAAGCTTAACCGTAAAAGAAAAATTACAAATTGCGTATGCTCTGGAACGACTGGGGATCGATATCATTGAAGCCGGTTTTCCGGTTTCATCTCCCGGTGATTTTCAGTCCGTACAAACCATCGCAAAACACATCAAAAACAGCCGGGTCTGTGCTTTATCCCGTGCAGTAGAAAAAGATATCGATGCAGCTGCCGAAGCATTAAAAGTGGCAGAAGCTTTCAGAATTCATACATTTATTTCCACATCAACCATCCATGTTGAGGATAAATTACGCCGCAGTTACGATCAGGTTGTGGAAATGGCTGTAAAAGCAGTAAAGCACGCCCGGAAGTATACGGATGATGTTGAATTCTCATGTGAAGATGCAGGCCGGACTCCCATTGATAACTTGTGTCGTATGGTTGAAAGTGCAATCGATGCAGGCGCAAAGACCATCAATATCCCGGATACTGTGGGTTATACCGTTCCAAGTGAATTCGGCGGAATTATTCAGTCGCTATTCAATCGGGTTCCCAACATTGATAAAGCCATCATTTCCGTTCACTGCCATGACGATCTTGGTATGTCTGTCGCAAACTCAATTGCTGCGGTTCAGGCTGGTGCTCGCCAGATAGAAGGAACAATGAATGGTATTGGTGAACGGGCAGGAAACTGTGCACTGGAAGAAATTGCCATGATCATTAAAACCCGGCAGCAATTACTGGGTGTTCATACCAATCTCAAACATGATGAAATTCACCGTACCAGCAAAATGGTCAGCCAGCTTTGTAATATGCCGGTTCAGAGTAATAAGGCGATTGTTGGCGCTAACGCATTCAGTCACTCATCAGGGATTCACCAGGATGGCATGCTGAAAAATAAAAACACCTACGAAATTATGACGCCAGAATCGATTGGCCTGAAGAATAAGGTGCTGAACCTGACCAGCCGCAGTGGCCGTGCCGCAGTGAAAAGTCATATGGAAACAATGGGGTATAAGGAAGAAGACTATAATCTGGATGTTCTGTATGATAATTTCCTGATACTTGCGGATAAAAAAGGTCAGGTATTTGATTATGACCTTGAATCATTGATGTACTTCTCTAATCTCAAAGATGAAGATGATTTCTATAAACTGAACTATCTGAGTGTTCAGTCCGGCAGTGTTATGGCAACCACAACCATCAAACTGCAGTGTGGCGAAGAAGAGCAATGTGAAGCCGCAGTAGGCAATGGCCCGGTTGATGCTTTATACCAGTGTATTTACCGCATCACAGGTTATGATATTGTTCTGGATAAGTTTGATCTGACGGCGAAAGGTGAAGGTGAAGATGGCCTTGGACAAGCTGATATCATCGCCAATTACAAAGGACGAAAATACCATGGCACCGGCGTTTCAACTGACATTGTTGAAGCTTCAGGCCAGGCTCTGTTACATGTAATCAACAGTATCCACCGTGCAGACCAAATCGAAGAAATCAAGCAAAAGAAATTTGTAACGGTATAAGCAAAATTACAGGCATATCCGCTTAAAAGGCTATGCCTGTTAATGCCTGCCGTATACTGGTGGAAAAGCCAGTGAAAGATAAGTTTATTTAAGACAAGGATTCTCATGACAGACAAAACATACAAAATTGCAGTATTACCCGGAGACGGTATTGGCCCGGAGGTAATGCAACAGGCTCATAAAGTACTTGATGCAATTGAAAACAAACACAACATCACACTGGAACGTACTGAATTTGATATTGGTGGTATTGCTATCGACAATCAGGGAAGTCCGTTACCGGAAACAACATTAGCAGGCTGCGAACAGGCTGATGCCGTCCTTTTCGGTTCTGTCGGTGGTCCGAAGTGGGAACACTTGCCACCTGATGAACAACCTGAACGCGGAGCCCTGCTGCCTCTTCGCAAACACTTCCAGTTGTTTTGTAACCTGCGCCCTGCACAAATCCACCAGGGACTGGAATCATTCTCTCCCCTCAGAGCTGATATCTCAGCCAATGGTTTTGATATTGTTGTCGTCCGCGAATTAACCGGTGGTATTTATTTCGGCCAGCCAAAAGGCAGAGAAGGTTCTGGTGAAAAAGAGAAAGCATTTGATACGGAAGTTTATCACCGTTATGAAATTGAGCGGATTGCAAAAATTGCTTTTGAATCAGCCAGATTACGCCGTAAAAAAGTTTGTTCAGTGGATAAAGCAAACGTTTTGCAAAGCTCAATTCTGTGGCGTGAAGTCGTGGAACAGATTGCTAAAGATTATCCCGATGTCGAGCTGTCCCATATGTATATTGATAATGCCACCATGCAGTTAATTAAAGATCCGGCTCAGTTCGATGTGCTGCTTTGTTCCAACATTTTTGGTGATATTTTATCCGATGAATGTGCGATGATTACCGGCTCTATGGGCATGCTGCCATCAGCCAGTCTGAATGAAAGCAACTTCGGCCTGTATGAACCCGCTGGTGGTTCAGCACCGGATATTGCGGGTAAAAATATCGCAAACCCGGTCGCACAAATCCTTTCTGCCGCCCTTATGCTCCGCTATAGCCTGAAAGAAGAAACGGCGGCTCAGGATATTGAATCTGCAGTCAGTCAGGCACTGTCAGCCGGAGAACTGACGGCAGATCTTGCAACCGATAAACCTGCACTCACCACATCAGAAATGGGCGACAAGATCGCTGCATATATTCTTAATGCATAAACGGGCAAGGTAAGAGCAATGTCAAACGCAAAAACTTTATACGAAAAAATATACGATGCGCACGTCGTCGTCGCTGCTGAAGGCGAAAACCCGATTTTATATATTGACCGTCATCTGGTCCACGAAGTCACTTCACCACAGGCTTTTGATGGCCTGAGAGAAAAAGGACGCAAAGTCCGTCAGGTCAGCAAGACTTTTGCAACGATGGATCACAATGTTTCCACAACAACGAAAGATATCAATGCATCGGGTGAAATGGCCCGGATTCAGATGGAAACCCTGTCTAAAAACTGTGAAGAGTTTGGTGTGACCTTATATGACATCAACCACAAATATCAGGGTATTGTCCACGTCATGGGCCCGGAACTCGGTATTACTTTACCCGGTATGACGATTGTTTGTGGTGACTCACATACTGCAACTCATGGTGCTTTTGGCTCAATTGCTTTTGGTATCGGCACATCAGAAGTAGAACACGTCCTTGCAACGCAAACCCTGAAGCAGGCCCGTGCTAAAACGATGAAAATCGAAATCAAAGGGAAAGTTGCTCCCGGCATCACTGCAAAAGATATCGTACTGGCCATCATTGGTAAAACCACTGCGGCAGGCGGAACCGGTTATGTCGTTGAGTTCTGTGGTGAAGCAATTCGCGACTTAACAATGGAAGGCCGGATGACCGTGTGTAACATGGCGATAGAGATGGGTGCAAAAGCCGGATTAGTTGCTCCAGACGAAACAACGTTTGAATATATCAAGGGCCGTAAATTTGCTCCGGCAGTTGAAGACTGGGATGCGGCTGTTGAATACTGGAAAACACTGAGAACTGACGATGATGCAGAATTTGATGCCGTTGTGACGTTGGATGCCGCTGAAATCAGACCACAGGTCACATGGGGAACCAATCCGGGACAGGTGATTTCTGTCGACTCTCCGATTCCGGCCCCTGAAAGTTTCTCTGATCCGGTGGAAAAGTCCTCCGCAGAAAAAGCACTCACCTACATGGGGCTTGAAGCCGGTAAATCACTCTCTGATTACGATATAGATAAAGTATTCATTGGTTCATGTACAAACTCCCGTATTGAAGATATGCGTGCAGCCGCTGAAGTCGCAAAAGGTAAGCAGGTCGCTGCTCATGTTCAGGCCATTGTTGTTCCCGGCTCAGAGCAGGTCAAAGCTCAGGCTGAAGCAGAAGGACTGGATAAAATCCTTACTGATGCGGGCTTTGAGTGGCGTTTACCCGGTTGCTCTATGTGTCTGGCGATGAACAATGATCGCCTGGCACCGAAGGAACGATGCGCTTCAACATCTAACCGTAACTTCGAAGGACGTCAGGGACGTGACGGAAGAACGCATCTTGTCAGCCCGGCAATGGCGGCGGCGGCAGCTATAGCAGGCCACTTTGTTGACATTCGTACATTCAGTTAATCAGAGGAAACAACTATGACAGGTTTCAAACAACACACAGGATTAGTCGTTCCTCTGGACGCTGCAAACGTTGATACGGATGCGATTATTCCAAAACAATTTTTGCAAAAAGTAACCCGGACCGGCTTTGGTCGTCATTTATTTCATGACTGGCGTTTTCTCGATGATTCGGGAGAACAGGCAAACCCTGAATTTATCATGAATCACGCTCGTTATCAGGGCGCCAGTATTTTACTTGCCCGTGAGAATTTTGGCTGTGGTTCATCCCGTGAGCATGCACCATGGGCGCTGGCTGATTATGGTATTCAGGTCATGATAGCACCGAGCTTTGCTGATATTTTCTATGGCAACTCAATCAATAACCAAATGGTTCCGGTTCGCCTCACTGAAGCAGAAGTTGATGAAATTTTCCGGTTTGTTGAAGCAAACGAAGGGGCACAGGTCACTGTCAATCTTGAAACCATGAAAGTTTCAGCCAATGGCAAAGAGTACAGTTTCGAAATCGATGAGTTCCGCCGCCACTGTTTATTAAACGGGCTGGATAATATTGGACTGACACTTCAGCATGAAGATAAAATCGCTGAATATGAAGGAAAAATCCCCGCATTTCTGGGTTAATTTTACAGATTTAACGCGATGAAAATGAAGCTGGTATTAGAAAATATCAGCTTTTTTCCGTTCAGAATCACGAATTTCAGACAAAGAAAAAGCCCTGACATTGTCAGGGCTTTTTCTTAAATATGGTACCGGTGGGCGGACTTGAACCGCCACGCCCGAAGGCAACGGATTTTGAATCCGTCGTGTATACCAATTTCACCACACCGGCATCAGGGCTGTGCCCTTTGATGAGACGCATTATACGTAAGATATGCTTTCGTGCAACACTAAAAAACTGATTTTCAATTGTTTGATGATAATTTCACCATAAAGCCTGAAGTTTTATACATCTCCGCTTTTATAATCAATACAGAATGATTATGCTGCTTTCTGTCATTCATCTGTATCTAAAGTCAGACCAACCATGAAACAACAATTTTCCGATTTTCAGCCTGCAGGCTTCTTATCCCGTCTTGGCTCGCTGTTTATTGACACATTGTCTGTCATTATTCTGGAATGTCTCGCCGCTGCAATAGCGATTGCGCTGATAAAAATAGCAGAATTCACCGGTCTGTTATCTTTCGTATCCTATCAGAGCTTAAATGATTTAATGGCGCATCACCCGGTTATCAGCCCCTTGCTGACCGGATACCTTGCCATTATCTGGATAGGCTTCTTTGTTTACTGCTGGACAGAATCAAGACAAACACCCGGCATGAAAGCCCTGCATCTGGCGATTAAAAACCGTGACGGCACAGCCATCACTGTCACTCAGGCCTTCATCAGGTTGTTTACATCCTGTTTTGGTTTATCAAACCTGGTTATCCCTTTTGATCCGCAAAAACGTGGATTTCAAGATATCTGGGCACAAACACAAGTGTACAAAGTCAAATAACCAGAGAGTCAGAGAAGAGTGAAGAAGTGGTATTTCAATGAAAATGAATACCACTTCATGGAGCCGGTGATTACAACTTACGCCGTAACAACATCACAGCAATACTCAAAAAAACAAAACTGGGAGCGACTGCACCTAAAGCTGGAGGGAAACCATAAACAAGGCTGAGCGGTCCAAAAAACTCACTGGAAATATAGAAAGTAAACCCGGCGACCACACCAGACAGTATTCTCGCACCCATCGTGACACTTCTCAGCGGGCCAAAGATAAATGACAGCGCCATTAACATCATGACTGCAATTGAGAATGACTGAGTCACTTTACGCCATAAGGCCAGCTCATATCTTGATGAATCCTGCTCGGATGCCTTCAGGAAATGAACATAATCATATAATCCACTCAAAGATAATTCTTCCGGCTTCACGGTCACCACAGATAGCTTGTTTGGCTCAATGGCGGTTTGCCATAAACGTTCTGAAAATTCCTGCTTGGTGATGACTTTGTCCTGTGCCATATCGGTGACAGTCACATGCTTCATCTTCCATTGATTATCTTTAAGGTAATCAGCTTCTGTCGCAAAGATAACTTTGGTTAATTTTTTATCATCATCAAAACGCCAGATATTCAGCCCATATAAAGTCTCACCATCGACTTTGGTGATGAAAATGAAATCACTGGCATCTCTGGCCCAAACTCCCATTCTCACGGACAGCAATTTACCGCCGGAAGTGGAAAACGCTCTCAAATCACGGGCCATTTTCTGAGCCTGTGGCGCCCCCCATTGCCCCAGCAATGTAATGATAATCATCAGCGGTACTGCCGTTTTTAAAACAGAAATACCAATATTCAGTTTAGAAAATCCGGCAGCCTGCATGACAACCAGTTCAGAACTGGCCGCAAGCATTCCCAAACCGATCAACGCACCAAGCAAAGCTGCCATCGGGAAAAACATTTCAATATCCCGGGGAATACTCAGCAAGACAAAATACAGGGCTTTCAACAAATCATAACTACCCTGCCCGACTTTCCGTAACTGTTCGACGTACTTGATAATACCGGACAACCCGACAAAGGTGACTAACACCAGAGAGGTGGTCGCAATAATTGTTCGTCCAATATATAAATCTAAAATCTTAAACACGGCTTACGCCACCTTTCTCTGTCTGATCTTATCTTTGAATTTACGGACCATCACACTATCCAGGCTATTCACAAACAACGCTGTAACAAGCAATGCGGCATTGATGGGCCATAAACCAATGTATGCTGGGATTCCCCCGTCTTCAATGGCTGACTTTCCGGCACTGATAGCAAGGAAATAGGCCAGATAAATCAGGATGGCCGGCCCCATCTTGGCAAAACGTCCCTGCCGTGGATTTACAGCAGAAAGCGGAACCACAAGCATGGTTAACAATGGAATACAAACCACCAGGGAAATCCGCCATTGAAGTTCAGCCTTTGCCCTGCTGTCCGGATTTTTCATCAAATCCAGTGTAGGCTGAGCTTCCCAGTCCCGGCCTTTATTCTTAACCTTGCGCTGCCCTATCAACCCATCATATTCATCAAAACGGGTGATCATATAGTTAATCTGCGTCGGCAAGCCTTCATAACGCGTCCCGTGATACATGGTAATAATCTGACGGCCATCACTGAGCTCTTTCACATCGCCTGAATCAGAAAACATCACGCTGGGTAAGATTGATTCTCTGGGTGTCAACTGAGCGACGAACACATTGTGTAACTTTCGGTTTTCAATATCATCGATAAAAATCACTGAAGAGCCATCAGGAGAGCGTTGAAAATGCCCTTTCTGTAATAAATCAACCCGGTTTTCAGCCGCCAGTGTTTCCATCAGCTGCGCTTCCCGGTCCTGACTCCATGGAGAAAGCCATAATGCATTAAATGCGGCAAAACCTGCTGTAATCAAAGCCAGATACAGGGCAGCCCGAACCAGAAATTTATTACCAATTCCTGTCGCATTCATTACGGTAATCTCACTTTCAGCATATAAGCGGCCGAAAGTAATCAGAATACCAATGTAAAGACTCAGCGGCAGCATCAGCAAGCCCATCGCCGGCATGTTCAGCCCGACAATCGACATGATCATTCCGGCCGGTATTTCGCCATCAGACGCTTCCGCAAGCACGCGGATAAATTTCTGGCTGAGAAACACTAAAAACAGGATAAAAAATATGGCCAGCTGGCTTTTTAATGTTTCTCTGATTAAATATCTAACGATAATCACACTGAAATTACCTATGAAAAACTTGTTTTTTTAATTGAATCACTATAGTTTTTGACTGAAACTTGTATTTTATAGAACTTTATTGCCTACGTCGTTGCTGAAAATTTGATTCGGCTTCAACATAATAGTTCATCATTCATGATGGACTTATTAAGAGTGCATTATCTACGATTTAGTTCTGTTTGTCTTCACATCTAGGAGTACGCATGGAGTTTAGTGTTAAAAGTGGTAGTCCGGAAAAACAACGCAGTGCCTGTATTGTCGTCGGAGTATTTGAACCACGCCGCCTTTCTCCTGTAGCCGAGCAACTTGATAAAATCAGTGACGGTTACATCAGTTCATTACTTCGCCGTGGTGACCTGGAAGGGAAATCAGGCCAAATGTTACTGCTTCACCAAGTTCCCGGTGTATTATCCGAAAGGGTTTTGTTAGTTGGGTGCGGCAAAGAAAGAGAATTGGGTGAGCGTCAGTACAAAGACATCATTCAAAAAACAATCAGTACCTTAAATGAAACCGGTTCAATGGAAGCCGTTTGCTTTTTAACGGAACTCCATGTGAAAGGCCGTGATACTTACTGGAAAGTTCGTCAGGCCGTCGAAGCAACTAAAGACGGATTGTATACCTTTGACCAGTTTAAAAGTACCAAGCCGGAAACACGCCGGCCATTGCGGAAACTGGTGTTTAATGTGCCAACACGCCGGGAATTAAGCCTCGGTGAAAAGGCAATTTCTCATGCACTGGCGATTGCTGATGGTGTGCGTTCCTGTAAAGATCTCGGCAATATGCCGCCGAATATTGCTAATCCGGCTTATCTGGCTTCTCAGGCCCGGCGTCTGGCTGACGATTACAGTGCAGTAACCACCAAAATCGTTGGCGAAGAAGAGATGGAAAAACTCGGCATGACATCTTATCTGGCTGTCGGCCGGGGGTCACGCAATGAGTCCATGATGTCAGTGATCGAATATAAAGGTCACCCGGATCCGGACGCAAAACCCATTGTCCTGATTGGTAAAGGACTGACCTTCGATTCCGGTGGTATTTCATTAAAACCAGGCGAAGCCATGGACGAAATGAAATATGACATGTGTGGGGCTGCATCGGTCTTTGGTACCATGAAAGCGATCGCTGCACTGAATCTTCCATTAAATATCATCGGCGTGCTTGCAGGTTGCGAAAATATGCCCGGTAGTCAGGCATACCGGCCCGGTGATATTTTAACCACAATGTCAGGACAGACAGTAGAAGTGCTGAATACGGATGCTGAAGGTCGTTTAGTGTTGTGTGATGCACTGACTTATGTGGAGCGCTACGAACCAGAATGTGTCATCGATGTTGCAACATTGACCGGCGCATGTGTGATTGCACTCGGCCACCATATCAGTGGTGTGATGGCGAATCATAACCCGCTTGGACACGAACTAATCAGTGCTTCAGAACAGGCAAGTGACCGCGCATGGCGTCTGCCGATTACTGATGAATATCAGGAACAGCTGAAAAGCCCGTTTGCTGACATGGCCAATATCGGCGGTCGTCCGGGTGGTGCAATTACAGCCGGTTGCTTCCTGTCAAAATTCACCCGTAAATATAACTGGGCACATATTGATATTGCCGGTACAGCCTGGCGCTCAGGCGCAGCCAAAGGCTCAACGGGTCGCCCGGTTCCTTTGCTGGTCCAGTTCTTACTGAACCGCAGCGGACTGGAAGATGAAGAGTAATCTTTCACAGAGAAGGCCATAACTGGCCTTCTCTGATCTCAGGCATATGATCCGCCATGAAAACAGTCACCTTTTATATCGTCCGGCCAGAGAGTCCACAGGCAGATACTGATGGATTCCTGCAATACGTTCACTTTCTGGCCCGTCATTTTTCCCGTCAGGGTGCAAAGATATTTATCAACTGTCATTCGAAAGAAAAAGCAGAAATGCTGGCAGAGATATTCTGGCAGGTTGAACCCAAAGACTTCATCGCTCATAATCTGGTCGGCGAAGGGCCGGGATACGGCACACACGTTGAAATCGGATATCAGGGAATACGTCCTGCGAAAAACCGTCAGCTACTTATTAATCTTGCAGACTGTCAGACAACCTTTGCGAATCACTTTAATCAGGTGGTAGACTTCGTTCCCTGCGAAGAAAATGCCAGACAACTGGCAAGAGAACGCTACAAAATTTATCGTCAGGCGGATTATCAGCTGCAGACGATTGAAATTCATTACCCGGAATAAACGTTATAGGTCAGGTTATTCTGAGAACAGAAGCTTTAGGTATAACGTTTAACCGATTGTTCAAATACACA
This sequence comes from Vibrio quintilis, assembly GCF_024529975.1. GTDB lineage: Bacteria > Pseudomonadota > Gammaproteobacteria > Enterobacterales > Vibrionaceae > Vibrio > Vibrio quintilis. The sequence goes on from NZ_AP024897.1 coordinate 3,661,037, forward strand.
AGTGTCCATTGAAGAGTATTATGGAAAAGACATACAACCCAACATCAATTGAACAGGCGCTTTATCAGGCCTGGGAAGAGAAAGGTTACTTCAAACCAAACGGTGATACATCGAAACCATCATACAGTATCATGATTCCGCCACCGAATGTCACAGGTAGCCTGCATATGGGCCATGCATTCCAGGATACAATCATGGATACCCTGATTCGTTGCCAGCGCATGAAAGGCCACAATACATTATGGCAGGTTGGTACAGACCACGCAGGTATCGCCACCCAGATGCTGGTAGAACGTAAAATCGATGCTGAAGAAGGCAAAACCAAGCATGATTATGGCCGTGAAGCATTCACCGATAAGATCTGGGAATGGAAAAATGAATCGGGTGGAAACATCACCAAACAGCTTCGTCGTTTAGGCGCTTCCGTCGACTGGGATCGTGAACGTTTCACCATGGATGACGGTTTCTATAAAGCGGTTCAGGAAGTCTTTGTCCGTTTGTATGATGACGATCTGATCTACCGTGGTAAACGCCTGGTGAACTGGGATCCCAAACTGCATACTGCTATTTCCGATCTTGAAGTCGAAAACAAAGATAAAAAAGGCCACATGTGGCACTTCCGCTATCCACTGGCTGATGGCGTAAAAACAGCAGAAGGCAAAGATTACATTGTCGTTGCCACGACACGTCCGGAAACCATGCTGGGTGATACCGGTGTTGCGGTCAACCCGGAAGATCCACGCTACAAAGATCTGATTGGACAGCATGTCCTTCTGCCGGTTGTCAATCGCCGTATTCCGATTGTTGGCGACGAACATGCTGATATGGAGAAAGGCACGGGGTGTGTAAAAATCACACCGGCACATGACTTCAATGACTATGAAGTCGGTAAGCGTCATAACCTGCCCATGATTAACATCTTCACGTTTGATGCTTATATTCGCGAAACCGCAGAAGTATTTACCACCAAAGGCGAACCAAGTGACGCCTATGCTTCAACACTGCCTGAAAACTATCAGGGATTAGAGCGCTTTGCCGCAAGAAAAGCGATCGTGGCTGAATTCGAGACACTGGGTTTACTGGAAGAAATTAAAGATCATGATTTAACCATCCCTTATGGTGATCGTGGCGGCGTGGTGATTGAACCCATGCTGACTGACCAGTGGTATGTCCGGGCTGCACCTCTGGCAGAAGTGGCAACTCAGGCCGTTGAAGAGGGTGAAATCCAGTTCGTTCCGAAACAATATGAGAATATGTATTTCTCATGGATGCGTGATATTCAGGACTGGTGTATTTCCCGTCAGCTCTGGTGGGGACACCGCATTCCTGCATGGTATGACGAGCAGGGCAATGTTTATGTGGGCCGGACTGAAGAAGAAGTCAGAAGCAAACACAGCATTGATGCATCAGTCAGCCTGACTCAGGATGACGATGTACTGGACACCTGGTTCTCATCAGCACTATGGACATTCGGAACTCTGGGCTGGCCGGAGCAAACGCCTGAACTGAAAACATTCCACCCAACCGATGTACTGGTGACAGGTTTTGATATCATTTTCTTCTGGGTCGCCCGGATGATTATGATGACCATGCACTTCATGAAGGACGAAAATGGTAAACCTCAGGTGCCATTTAAAACGGTTTACGTGACCGGTCTGATCCGTGATGAAAACGGCGACAAGATGTCAAAATCAAAAGGGAACGTCATTGACCCGATTGATATGATTGACGGTATCGACCTTGAATCACTGGTGAAAAAACGTACCGGCAACATGATGCAGCCACAACTGGCAGCAAAAATCGAAAAGAATACCCGTAAAACCTTTGAGGACGGTATCGAGTCATACGGCACCGACGCACTGCGCTTTACCCTGGCGGCGATGGCTTCAACCGGCCGTGACATCAACTGGGATATGAAGCGTCTGGAAGGTTACCGGAACTTCTGTAACAAACTGTGGAATGCCAGCCGCTACGTGCTGATGAATACACAGGAGCAGGACTGTGGATTTGCCACTGGCACTGAACTTGAGTATTCACTGGCTGATAAGTGGATTGAATCTCAGTTTGAGCTTGCAGCACAGAGCTTTAATCACCATATTGACAACTATCGTCTGGATATGGCTGCAAACACTTTGTATGAGTTCATCTGGAACCAGTTCTGTGACTGGTATCTGGAACTGACTAAACCAGTGTTGTGGAAAGGCACCGAAGCGCAACAGCGTGCAACCCGCCGGACACTGATTACCGTCCTTGAAAAAACACTGCGTCTGGCGCATCCGGTGATTCCTTATATCACTGAAACCATCTGGCAAAGTGTGAAGCCACTGATTGAAGGTGTGGATGGCGAAACCATTATGTTGCAGGGGTTACCGCAATACAACGAAGCGAATTTCCATCAGGAAGCGCTGGATGATATTGAATGGGTGAAATCATTCATTACCAGTATCCGTAACCTGCGCGCTGAGTACGACATCAATCCGGGTAAACCACTTGAAGTCATCCTCAAAGCTGATACTGAAACTGATGCCTCCCGCCTTGAAGCGAACAAGCAAGTGCTGATCTCGCTGGCAAAACTGGAAAGCATCCGGATTCTTGAAGCAGGTGAAGCGCTGCCAGCTTGTGCAACGGCACTGGTTGGTAAGTCTGAACTGCTGATTCCGATGGCGGGCTTAATTGATAAAGAAGCTGAATTAGAGCGTCTGAGTAAAGAAGTCGCGAAAGTTCAGGGCGAAATCAAACGGATTGAAGGGAAGCTGGGCAATGAAAAATTTGTTGCGAAAGCACCTGAAGCTGTCGTCGCCAAAGAAAGAGAAAAGCTGGAAGGCTATAAAGAGTCACTGACAAAACTGGAAGAACAAAAAACAACGATTGCTTCGTTGTGACCCCGGTTCAGTTCATACTAAAGAATGACATCATTGATGCAAAAGGCAGCTTCTCAGCTGCCTTTTTTATTGATCCAGCGTAGTTTTCCTGACCGGTTAAACAATGCGGTTCTGATGTTTACCGCACATAAATGCATTGATATTGTCGATTAAAATGCCAGCCAGTTTCTGAATGGATGAATCACTGCCCCACGCCACATGCGGTGTCAGTAATAAATTCGGCAAATGTTGATTCGCCAGTAAAGGATTCGATTGGTCCGCGGGTTCCTGAGTAAACACATCAACGCCTGCGCCTGCAATCGCTCCCTGAGATAAAGCATCAACCAGCGCAGCTTCATTCACCAGCCCACCCCGGCCGGTATTAATCAGAATCGCATCAGACTTCATCATCTCTAATTCTTCTGAACTAATTAAATTCCGGGTCTCTTCTGCCAGCGGACAGTGCAATGTCAGAACATCAGCCTGCTGAAGTACCTGACTGAAAGGAGAATAACCCTCGCGGCAGTCTGAACGGCCTTTTCTTTCTGCAAACATCACATGCATGCCAAGTGCCTCAGCCAGTTTGGCTGTCGCCTGCCCTAACGTACCTGAACCGATAATGCCCATCGTCTTACCCGCAATGTCACCAATCGGATGAGTAAAGAAACAGAATTGTTTTTCCTGCTGCCAGACGCCCCGGGCAATATCCTGATGATAAGCCATCAGATTCCGTCTGAGAGTAAACATCATACCGATAACATGTTCCGGCACAGACTGAGTCGCATAGCCCCGAACATTGGTCACCGCGATACCATGCTCCCGGCAATAATCAATATCGATATTATTGACGCCGGTCGCTGCAACGGCCAGTAAACGTAACCGGGGAAGACGGGCCAGAACAGCAGCATCAAAAACGACTTTATTGGTAATAATAATTTCAGCATCCTGAACCCGGCCGGACAATTGATCCGGTGAGGTTGAATCATAGCTCACCCACTGATGTCCGAACGCTAAGTCAGGTAAATGAATCTGTGACGGTATTGTCGCTCTGTCGACAAAAACAACCAGCGGCTGTGTCATGAATCCTTTCTCCTTTATCTGTTATTGAATCTGGCTGAAAACATTGAAGACCCAACCCTCACGGGCGGGGTAATGTCTTATAATCCGGAAGCTCCCTTTCAGGCTGAAAATAATCGGTGATGGCTGCGGTGGCTTCTGTATAAAACTCACAAGGTACAAATATCTGCTGCAACCGGCAGCTCTCCGGATGATAAAAGCTCAATTCCGCAGCATGGAGCTGTAATCTGGAAGAGAACTGTTGAGCGGCTTCGTGGGCATAAAATTCATCACCAACGATAGGATGGTCAATCGCCTGTAAATGAACTCTGAGCTGATGCGAACGCCCGGTCACAGGGAACAATCGTACCACCGTGGTCTGAGCTTCCCGCTTTACGACCTGATAGATGGTTTTTGAAGGTTTGCCATGCTCATAACAGACTTTTTGCCGCGGCCGGTTTGGCCAGTCACAGATCAGCGGCAAATCGACATCTCCTTCATCTTCTGTCACATGTCCCCAAACCCGGGCATAGTAAACTTTATGCGTCAACCGGTACTGAAACTGCTTTTTCAGAGCACTTTCTGCCAGCTTATTTTTAGCAAACACCATCAGCCCGGAAGTCGACATATCCAGACGGTGAACCGCCTGAATCTCCGGATATGTTTCGGTCAGGCGACTCCACATACTGTCATAATGCTGTGGCTCTTTACCGGGAACCGACAGCAAACCGGGCGGTTTATTGACAGCCAGGAGGTGTTCATCTTCATATACAATCTCTGTCCATGGATCGGTTGGTGGTGCATAGGATGTCATCGCCATTTGGGTCTCTCCGGTAAAAACCGTTGCATTATACCCCAAACGTCTCCGTGAATGACTTCTCATCCCGGTTTCTCTGCAAATATTCATCCATCCGGACAGCCGGAAAATAGCGGGGATCCGTTGATCCGGGTATCAACAGTCAAGATTTTTCATTGTGATCGTAAATATTATTTGACAGCTCATTCAAATGTGATATTGATGATAAGATTGACAAAAGCCCATTCATAGAATGGCGAATGAAATATAAAGTTCTTAAGCACCATTATAAAAAACCATAAAAATAAGTTCTGAACGAGTGTCACAGGCACCGGGAACTTCACAAACACAACATCACAACACAACTCTTTTGAATAATAAGGAACAAGAATGGAAAACACGGTTTCCTATCCCTCTGATCAGGGGACGCCACTTTCCAGGCTCATGAAATCTCTCGGGCCGGGCATCATGATGGCTGCTGCCGCAGTCGGAGGTTCACATCTGGTTGCTTCAACCAAAGCTGGTGCAATTTATGGCTGGCAACTCGCAGTACTGATTCTGCTCGTCAATCTGTTTAAATACCCTTTTTTCAGAGCTGGGATTCAGTACACCATGGGTACCGGAGAATGTCTGGTTCACGGTTATGCCCGTTTAGGCCGGTTTTATCTATGGGTGTTCATGATACTGACCGTGGTTTCAAGTGTGATTAATACTGCTGCACTCACCCTGTTCAGCGCCAGTCTGCTGGGCTATTTCATCCCCTTCGATCTATCCGGCACAATCCTGTCTGTGATTGTGGTTGTAACTTGCCTGGTGATCTTACTTGCCGGTCATTACAAGGCATTGGATACCATGTCAAAGATGATTATGACCGTGTTGACCATTGCCACCCTGATGGCAGTGATTATTGCCTTCGGCCACCCGGCTGAAACTGTATCACAAGCGCCAGCCCCTTCACCGTGGACACTGGCAGCCATCGGTTTCCTTGTCGTCACCATGGGCTGGATGCCTGCGCCTATTGAAATCTCAAGCATTACATCCGTCTGGCTGAAGAACCAGTGCCAGCGACAGGCTGTCACCCCAAAATCAGCACTGTTTGATTTTAATGTCGGCTACATTGGCACAGCCATTCTGGCAATCGTCTTTCTGGCTCTGGGTGCGCTGTTACTCAACGGAACAGGGGTTGAGTTATCCAAATCAGGCATTGGATTTACCCATCAACTGGTTGGTATGTATGCCGCAACGATAGGTGAATGGTCAAGATACCTGATCGCTATTGTCGCGTTCTTCTGTATTTTTGGCAGTACAATCACTGTGATTGATGGTTATTCACGCGTCATTGCAGAATCTCACCATTTAATCAAACAGCAACAGCGCTCCGAAGCTGAAAAAAAACAAAATCACATTGTCTGGATGCTGATCGTTTCTGCCTGTGCCTTGGGCATTTTATTCTTTGCTAAATCAGCATTAATCCCAATGCTGAACTTTGCAATGATCATGGCATTTATTACGACACCTTTCTTTGCACTGCTGAATTATATTCTTGTCACAAAAACACCATTGCCGGAACAGCTGGCTGTCGGACCCAAATTAAAATATCTGTCAATTGCAGGTCTTATCTATTTATTTGGATTTTTAGGTGTATTTATCTGGTGGAAATTATTTTTATAAAAAATTGTTCTTATAAGTAATTATTCTAAATATAATCCATGCTATTACCTCTCAGGCCAGATAACGATCCTGGCCTTTTTCAATCAAATAAAAACAATGAGTTATGCCAGATTTCTTATAGGGCACCGATCTTTTTTTATATCAAAAAATCGCACACTCAGTAAATAATATATTTATTAGTAATAAAATTGTATTTATTCCTTCATCCATTGATTTTACCAATTAAATGTATAGACAAATCTGATTTATAAACGCTGGATTTTTCCATGTAGAACATTTAGATTGACCCTATGAATAAAGTGGTTACCTGGCAGTTATTTTTCATCTCAGATATAAATAATCGCCTGCTGTATATATCCAAAGTCGTCATAAATTGAATAAGAATAAATAATTCAACAGGAGAATCTTAGCGATGGCCTACTCAACAACGAACCCTTATACCGGCGAACTGATTCAAACCTACCCAAACGCAACAAATGAAGAAGTCGGACAAGCGATTACTCAGGCGCACAACGCGTTTTTAAACTGGCGGGAAACCAGTTTTGAATTCAGAGCATCTGTTTTGCAGAAAGCCGCTGATCTACTGAGACAGAATAAAAGAAAATATGCAGAAGTTCTCACGCTGGAGATGGGCAAACTGATTGCAGAAGCGGAAGCAGAAGTCGAAATTTCAGCTCAGATCATGGAATATTATGTCAAACATGCAGAAGCATTACTGGCTCCCAAAATCATTGAATCTGAAGACCCGGCAGTCAAATCAGCCTCTATCGTCAACGAACCGCTTGGCGTATTACTGGCGATTGAACCATGGAATTTCCCTTACTACCAAATTGCCCGGATTCTGGCACCACAGCTTTCTGCCGGAAATACCCTGCTGCTGAAACACGCATCGAACGTACCACAGTGTGCAGCAACGTTTGAGGCATTGATGCAGGAAGCCGGTCTGCCGCAGGGCGTATTTAAGAACCTCTACGCCACCCGTGATCAGGTTGAAATGATTATCAATGACCGCCGGGTCCATGGTGTCGCGCTGACCGGCTCTGAAGGAGCCGGGGCAATTGTTGCTTCCCAGGCTGGCCGGGCTATGAAGAAATCAACGCTGGAACTTGGTGGCGCCGATGCATTTGTGGTCCTGAAAGATGCAGAACTGGAGAAAACGGTTAAATGGGCTGTCTTCGGTCGTCACTGGAATGCTGGACAGGTCTGTGTTTCATCCAAACGCATGATTATCGCCGACGAAATCTACGATGACTTCCTCAAGCTTTACACGCAAGGCGTTGCTGATCTGAGAGTTGGCGATCCTATGTCACCGGATACAACACTCGCACCGCTTTCATCTCAGGGCGCAGCTGATGAAGTCAAAGAGAAGATCGAACAAGCCGTGGCTTACGGTGCAACTGCAGTTCAGGTGGGTCCGAAAGTACCGGAGCAAGGTGCGTTTGTTCAGCCAACAATCCTGACCAATCTCACTCCGGATAATCCGGCTTATTACTGGGAATTCTTTGGTCCGGTTTCAATGATTTTCCGGGCGAAAGATGAAGATGATGCGGTACGCATCGCCAATGATTCACCATTCGGCCTTGGTGGCTCAGTGTTCGGAAAAAATGAAGCCCATGCAGAAAAAGTGGCACACCGGATTTCAACCGGCATGGTGTATGTCAATCATCCGACAGCGGTGAAAGCAGATTTACCATTCGGGGGCATCAAACACTCCGGTTACGGACGTGAACTGCTGGACCTCGGCTTAAAAGAGTTCGTTAACCATAAGCTCGTTGCAGTGACTGATATTGACGGGAATTTCTGATTCACTCTGTCATCAGAGGCATGGGTGACATTCAGTCACCCGGATGAAATTAATAAAAAAATGCCCGGCACAAAACCGGGCATCCTGACATTCAAAAACCAAATCAGCCGTTATGTGACACCATAATCAACCGCAATGAATCCAGCTGATACTGTGCCCGCTGAATATAAGTAGTCAGCTCCGAGATCTGCGTTTCCAGCAGCGTAATTTCATCCTCCCGGATATTCGGGTTCACCGCTTTCAGTGCCAGCAGCCGTTCCAGCTCTTCATTCAGCACGGTTTCCATCTCTTTCTGTGCTTCCTGACGCACCAGATCAACCCGCGCTTCAATCATTGTTTCACTGGTTTCAATTAACTGATGCACTTCATTTTGCACCGACGTCACCAGCTTATTGGCAATGTGACGATTCACCGGACTCAGCTGCCGGTTGAAGCCTTCAAACTCAACCTGACCTGACAAATCATTGCCGCGCGCATCCAGCATCAGACGAATCGGCGTTTTCGGTAAGAAACGGCTGATACCGCTTTTCTTCGGTGCCTGCGCATCCACCACATAAATCAGTTCGAGTAATACCGTTCCGACAGGCAGCGCTTTGTTCTTGAGCAGAGACACAGCAGAGGTTCCGACACCCTCACTGAAAATCAAATCAATACCGCCCTGAATCATCGGATGTTCCCAGGTGATAAAATGAATATCTTCACGGGATAAAGCAACGTCACGCTCAAATGTCACGGTTGCCCCATCACTGGGTAAACCGGGATAACTTGGCACCAGCATATGCTCAGAAGGGGTAATGACGAGTGAATTCTCACCACAATCATCCTGATTCAGGCCAATCGTATCAAACAGCCCAAAAGAGAAGGTAATCAATTCGCTGTCACCGTCTTTGGCAGAAATCTTCTCAACGATTTTCTGCGCTTTATCACCGCCATGAGAATGCATTTCCAGAAGCCGGTCACGCCCGTGCTCAAGTTCCTTTTTCAGTTCCTGATTCAGATGACGGGTTTCTGAAATTAACTCTTCCAACGCAGAAGCGTCTCCGGAAATCAGCTGTTCCTTTACAGCACCGGCAAAGCGTTCAAACACCGCGGTCCCCGTCGGACAGGTTTCAATAAAAGCATTCAGCCCTTCGTGGAACCACTGAGCCAGTGTTTCCTGTGCCGTTCCTTCAAGATAAGGCACATGAATATCAATATCGTTTTTCTGGCCAATCCGGTCTAAACGGCCAATCCGTTGCTCCAGCAGATCCGGATTCATCGGCAGATCAAACATCACCAACTGGCTGGCAAACTGGAAATTCCGCCCTTCCGAGCCAATCTCACTACAAATCAGCACCTGAGCGCCGCCTTCTTCCTGCGCAAAATAAGCGGATGCTTTATCTCTTTCAAGAATTGACATGCCTTCATGGAAAACCGTCGCACGGATACCTTCCCGCTCGCGCAGTGCCTGCTCCAGATCCAGTGCTGTTGCAGCTCTGGAGGCAATCACCAGAATTTTTTCTGAACGTTTGGTTTTTGCTTTTTCTATCAGCCAGTCAACCCGGGGGTCAAGCTCCCACCACATTTGCAGAATCCCCTGAAAAATACTTTCAGGATAAAGCCGGGTATGCAACACCCGTTTTTCAGATTGAACATCCGGCTCCGGGTACTTTATTTTCTGATAAGCATCCGGCAATGCCTGTGGCTCCAGGTGAACCCGACGTTGCGGGAAGCCCTGAATCGATGCTCTGGTATTCCGGAACAGCACCCGGCCGGTTCCGTGACGGTCCATCAGATTATTCATCAATTCTCTGCGGGCGCTCTCTTTTTCATCTTCTCCGGCATTACTGTCGATTATTCTGAATAACGGCTCAACATCCTGCTCAGAAAGCAGCTCAACAATATGATTTTTGGCCTCATCAGACAGTGGTTTGGCTTCAGATAGTGCAGACACCGCCTCAGCTACCGGGATGTACTGCTCTTCTTCCCGGATAAATGCATCAAAGTCATAAAAGCGATCCGGATCAAGCAGTCTCAAGCGGGCAAAGTGACTCTCACGCCCCAGTTGTTCAGGCGTTGCGGTCAGCAATAAAACGCCGGAAATCTGTTTCGCCAGCGCTTCAATCATTAAATATTCAGGGCTTGGGTTATCAATCTGCCATTCAAGATGATGGGCTTCATCGACCACCAGCAAATCCCAGTGAACTGCTAACGCCTGTTGATGGCGCCTTTCATAACGGCGGAAGAAATCCAGAGAACAAAGAATGTATTGCTGGGAATCGAAAGGATTCGGACTATCCAGCTCAGATTCAACACAGCGTTCTTCATCAAAAATTGAGAAATGCAGATTGAAGCGCCGCATCATTTCAACCAGCCACTGATACTGAAGCGTTTCCGGTACAACGATCAAGACTCTTTCAGCACGCCCCAGCAGAACCTGCTGATGGATGATCATACCGGCTTCAATGGTTTTACCTAAGCCGACTTCGTCCGCTAAAAGTACCCGGGGCGCATGACGCCGGCCAACTTCCTGTGCAATATAAAGCTGATGAGGAATCAGGCCAACCCGCCCGCCACACAGGCCACGCATCGGACTTTTGCTTTGCTGATACTGGTTTTGCAGCGCATGGTAACGCAGGACAAAGTTATCCATCCGGTCAACCTGACCGGCAAACAGCTTATCCTGAGGTTTATTAAAACGAATCTGATGGCTGAGAAATACTTCCCGCAGTTCGATCTGCGCTTGTGTATCCTGACGAATCCCGACATACGTCAAAATCCCGTCATTTTCATTCACCTGCTCGATCAGCAGTGACCATCCTTCCTGACTATCAACGATATCTCCCGAATGAAAAATCACCCGGGTAACTGGCGCATCATGACGTGCATAAACCCGGTTTTCTTCTGATGCGGCAAACATCAGCGTCACGGTTCTTTCTTCTAATCCAACAACCGTACCTAATCCTAAGTCACTCTCTGTATCACTAATCCAACGCTGCCCTAACGCAAAAGTCATGAATTGAACACCTCACCTAATACCTGATTGCCAGACCCCAGTGAACTTCGCAGGCCATTCTGCCAAGTCACTTCATTATGATGGTTATTTCTGCAGGATGCAGAAAAATGGCGCTCATCTTACTTGATGGCGTGAGACAGGTCACGTGAATCTGCTGAAAGGAAGTGAATATTTTAAAAAGACACAAAAGTGTAAAAAAAGAATGGCATTTGTAATAAACAGTAACCGTGTTTGAACAGAACAGGCGCTTGCGATTATACTTATTTTATCATTCAGATAATGTATATCGGGTACACCAGGTTTTTCAGATACACAAGTAGCATTTAAACCGGCATAAATCATGCTTTGTTTTAAATTGATTGTTATTGATTGAGTAAAAAATGGGTTTGCAGTACGTCATAAAGGCTATGGGTCAAACCGATTGTTCATCATGACCTGATGACACTGCAGACAAGCTTCCTCTTCTTATCATGCCGTGTAACGGCAAGGAGACGCTTATGGGCGATACCGAACGGAAACTGTTTGTCCTTGATACCAATATCCTGCTTCACGAGCCCCTGGCTATCTATTCCTTCCAAGAACATGATGTGGTCATCCCAATGACCGTCCTCGAAGAACTCGACAAAATCAAAGACAGTAAACGCGATGTTGCCAGAGATGCTCGGGTGGCAATCCGGGCACTTGAAAGCATTTTTCATGATGCCACCCCCGATGAAATTTCAGAAGGCATTCCGATTTCAGGCACCGGAAGTCACTCAGGTACGATTTCTATCCTGGCCGACTTTGAACTTCAGGAAACCGTTAAAGCCTTTGCCGATAAAGCCGGTGATAACCGTATCCTGAATGCCGTACTTTACATCCAGAATAAAAGAGCTCCCCGGCCGGTCGTTCTGGTGACCAAAGATATCAACATGCGGCTGCGGGCCAAAGGTGCTGGTGTGCTTCATGTGGAAGATTACCGGACCGATCAGCTGATTGATGATATTCAGTATCTGACCAAAGGATTTCAGAAGTGCGCCGGTAAATTCTGGGATTTAGTCTCAGAAGTTGAGAGCTATAACCTGGATGGCACGACCTACCATACACTCGACAAAGAACCTTTAGAACCAACCTTTATTAATCAATTCCTTATTGATGAAGACAGTGATTTTGTTGCACAGGTTCACAATATTGAAGGAGAAAAACTCACTCTGAAAGATATGAGCAGGGAGCGGATGATGCACCGGAAAGCCTGGGACATTACGCCGAAAAATGTCTATCAGGCGATGGCAATGGATGCCTTACTCGACCCGGAAATAGACCTTGTGATTCTGACCGGTGCTGCCGGTAGCGGAAAGACCTTGCTGACTCTGGCGGCCGCGCTGGAACAAACCATAGAAAAAGGGATGTTTGATAAAATCATCGTGACCCGGAATACGCCGGATATCGGAGAATCCATTGGTTACCTGCCTGGCTCTGAAGAAGAAAAAATGATGCCATGGCTGGCCGCAGTCACTGATACGCTGGAAGCTCTGCACAAGCATGATCACTGCACGGAAGGTTCACTCAAATACATCTGTGATAAAGCGAATATTCAGTTTAAATCCATCAACTTTATGCGGGGACGTTCGATTCAGAATGCATTTGTCCTGCTGGATGAATGTCAGAATCTAACAGCATCACAAATCAAAACCATCATTACCCGTTGTGGCGAAGGTACCAAAATCGTCTGTTCAGGTAATCTGGCTCAGATCGATTCACATTATCTGACACCAGTCACTTCCGGGCTGACTTATATGGTCGAGCAGTTTAAAAACTTCTCCGCCAGTGCCAATATTCACCTGAATGGCGTGGTCAGAAGTCGCCTTGCCAAATTTGCCGAAGAGAATTTATAGTCACAATTAAAGAAAAAATATGTAGAAAAGCGCCTCTTAATGAAATAATTATTCACAAGAGGCGCTTTTTTATGTTTTACTAGCCACATTAGATATGATCATTTATCAGGACCATGATATGGCGTTTAATTTACGTAATCGTAACTTTCTCAAATTACTGGATTTCACACCTGTTGAGATCCGGTTTTTACTTGATCTGGCTGCCGGATTAAAAAATGCAAAATATACGGGAACAGAGCAGAAAAAACTCTCCGGGAAAAATATTGCGCTGATTTTTGAAAAATCATCAACCCGGACACGCTGTGCCTTTGAAGTTGCCGCATTTGATCAGGGAGCACAGGTTTCTTATATCGGCCCTTCAGGCTCACAGATTGGCCATAAAGAGTCGATGAAAGACACCGCCAGAGTACTCGGACGCATGTATGACGGTATTCAGTATCGTGGTTACGGACAGAGTATTGTCGAAGAACTTGGTGCCTATGCCGGTGTCCCGGTCTGGAATGGCTTAACGGATGAGTTTCACCCAACCCAGATTCTGGCGGACTTCTTAACCATGCAGGAACATGGTCAGGGCAAAAAGCTGAATGAAATCTCTTTCGCCTATCTTGGCGACGCCCGGAATAATATGGGGAATTCACTGATGGTTGGCGCCGCAAAAATGGGCATGGACATCCGGCTTGTCGCCCCCAAAGCATTCTGGCCTGAAGATGAACTGGTTCAACAGTGTCGCGACATTGCAGAATCAACCGGAGGCACCATTACTCTGACGGAAGATGTGGATGCCGGGGTGAAAGGATGCGACTTCCTGTATACCGATGTCTGGGTTTCCATGGGTGAGTCAGCTGAAGCCTGGGATGAACGGGTTGCCGTGATGAAACCTTATCAGGTCACTATGGATATGCTGAAAAAAACCGGTAATCCGCATGTAAAATTTATGCACTGTCTGCCAGCATTCCATAATGATGAAACAACCGTCGGTAAAGAAGTCGCTGAAAAATACGGCATGAATGGTCTGGAAGTCACCGAAGAAGTTTTTGAATCAGAACATTCCGTTGTGTTTGATGAGGCAGAAAATCGGATGCATACAATCAAAGCCGTCATGGTTGCGACACTCGGCGCCTGACAAATCAGCATCATTATCCCCCGGGATGAAATGGCACAGACGCTCATGTGCCATTTCATCCCACATGCCTGAATAATTATCCTGAACGCCCGATATCTCCTGAAATATAGCCAGGGAAAAGTATGATGTAATCGCTTGCACTTCAAAAAGTAAAGCGTATAATCGCCGGCAATTTGTCTGGGAGATAGTTATGTTTAGCGATATTGATCGTGTTTTTCAATATACACCGGGTAAGCCAGCTTGCTTACCGGGCATGACTTTTTCCTTTTCATCAATTATTCAGGGCCTCCCGATTCGGGGGGCTTTTTTTTATCTGTCAGAATGTGTGTACCCCAAATAGTCAACGCGGATATCTGTGATATTGCAGCCTCGTCTATCAAAGGTAACAGGGAGGATGATCATGACCAATACGCTTTATAAAAAGCATATCATCTCAATTCCGGAACTTTCCCGGGAAGAACTGGAGTTAATCGTTCAGCAAGCAGCTCGCCTGAAAGCAGAGCCCGCTCCTGAGTTGATAAAGGGAAAAGTTGTCGCAAGCTGTTTTTTTGAACCGTCAACCCGGACCCGGCTTTCTTTTGAAACGGCCATTCAGAGAGTGGGCGGCAGCGTGATCGGGTTTGATAATGGCGGCAACACTTCTCTGGCCAAGAAGGGAGAAACTTTATCTGACTCGGTTCAGGTGATTTCATCCTATGTGGATGCTTTTGTGATGCGCCACCCTCAGGAAGGTGCAGCCCGCCTGGCTTCCGAGTTTTCTAATGGTGTGCCGGTCATCAATGCCGGAGATGGTGCCAATCAGCATCCAACACAAACACTGCTGGATTTATTTACCATTTCAGAAACGCAAAGCCAGCTGGATAACCTGAACATAGCCTTTGTTGGTGACCTCAAATACGGGCGCACTGTTCACTCTTTAACTCAGGCTCTGGCCAAATTCAAAAACAATCGTTTTTTCTTTATTGCCCCCGATGCGTTAGCGATGCCTGAATATATTCTGGAAGAGCTCGACGATGCCGGCATCCCTTTCAGCCTGCATACAGATATGGAAGAAGTTATTCCTCAGGTTGATATTCTGTATATGACCCGGGTTCAGAAAGAACGCTTTGATGAGTCGGAATATGCACATATCCGTTCTGCGTTCATCTTAACGGCTGCGCATCTGAAACATGCCCGCTCAAATATGAAAATATTACACCCTCTGCCCCGGGTGGATGAAATTACGACAGATGTCGATAAAACACCTCATGCTTACTTCTTCCAGCAGGCTGAAAACGGCGTGTATGCAAGAGAAGCACTGCTTTCATTAGTATTGAATGACACTCTGTAACTGAGGAGGATATATCATGGTAAAAGAGACACAATTGCAGGTAGAAGCCATCAAAAACGGAACCGTAATTGACCATATTCCGGCACAGATGGGTATCAAAGTTCTGAAGTTATTTGAAATGCATCATTCAGAGCAAAAAGTAACCATTGGCCTGAACCTTCCTTCCTCTGCTTTAGGCGCCAAAGATTTGCTCAAAATTGAAAACACATTTATTACCGAAGCTCAGGCCAGAAAGCTGGCACTTTACGCCCCTCACGCAACTGTAAACCGTATTGAGGATTATGAAGTGGTAAAGAAACTCGCACTGGCGCTGCCGGAAAAAGTCAACAATGTGTTCAGTTGCCCAAACTCTAACTGTATTTCCCATGATGAGCCGGTTGAAAGCAGTTTTAATATTACGAACAAAAATGGTGAAGTCAGACTCAAATGCAAATACTGTGAAAAGGTATTTTCAAGAGAGATATTGACTGAAAGATTATAATCCACACCGAATCAGGGCAATCCCGCACCAAAGCATGGATTGTCCTTTACCTTACCGGGCATTCAGGGCAAACTGATACGATAATGTAAAATGAAAGATGGATAGATAAAAATGACAAAAGTTCTTCATACTGAATCCGCCCCTGCGGCAATCGGTCCTTATGTTCAGGGCGTTGACTTAGGTAACATGGTGATGACTTCAGGACAAATCCCTGTGAATCCGGCTACCGGAGAAATTCCGGCAGAAATTACGGCTCAGGCTCGCCAGTCATTAGAAAACGTCAAAGCCATTATCGAATCTTCCGGGTTAAAGGTTTCAGATATCATCAAAATGACTGTCTTCGTGAAAGACCTGAATGATTTTGGGACAGTGAATGAAGTCTATGGCAAATTCTTCGACGAGCACGATGTCGCTCATTACCCTGCACGCTCTTGCGTTGAAGTGGCAAGATTACCGAAAGATGTCGGTATCGAAATTGAGGCCATTGCAGTTCGTCAATAATCGAATGTGCTCTGATGTTTTGAGACGGCAGGTGACACCAATATTACCTGCCGTTTTTTATGTTTGTAAAAACTCAACAATTGCTTTTCACCTGCCCGTGATTCAGTTTTTCCACTTCTGAATCAAGCGCTTCCAGCTTGTCTTTCATGAGCTGCTGGCAATGCTGCGCCAACTGACGAACATTTTCTCTGCTATATGACTCAGTTGAAACCGGCTTCATTATTTCTACAATGACATGCCCGTTATTCCAGCGATTCAGTTTTAAATGCCCCGTTGAACTGCATACAATCGGCACGATTGGCACGCCAGCCCCGATTGCCGCATGGAAAGCCCCTGTTTTAAAAGGTAGCATTCCCCGACCTCTTGAGCGTGTACCTTCAGGAAACATCCAAATGGACACATCTGTCTTTTTCAATGAATCAATGACCTGATCAATGGTACCTTTTGCTTTTGTCCGGTTTGCCCGGTCAATCAGTATATTACCGGTTAGCCAGTACAGTTGTCCGAATAAAGGCAACCAGGCAAGGCTCTTCTTACCAACCGTCACAACTTTAGGCGTCACCGCTGAAGACACAGTAAACATATCCCAGTTACTCTGATGATTGGCAATATAAATATTCTGACTGGGTTCTTTCAGAAAATCTTCCGGTATTCTCAGTTCCAGCTGAATACCAAATATTCCGGACATCCGTGCGAAAAGACGCCCAAAAGTATAAACATGTTTCGGATTACGGGGGCTGAACAGCAAACAATAACCACATCCCAAAACAAACATCAAAGTCGCCAGAACAGCAACAATTACTACACGCACCAATGCAATCATTATTTCCCCCATAAAGTTTATCTGAACCTGTCTCTGATAAACTCACAACAATAAAAAAGCCGAAACCTGCGTTTCGGCTCTCAAGATATACTTTCATCAGCTCAGTATCAACAATTACCCGGCGACGCGCTCAATCTTAGCACCAAGAGCTGATAATTTATCTTCAATACGTTCATAGCCCCGATCAATATGGTAAATACGATCAACGATAGTTTCACCTTTTGCGATGCAGCCGGCAATCACCAGACTCGCTGAAGCTCTCAGATCCGTTGCCATGACCTGAGCACCACTCAGCACATCAACATCTCCACAGATAACCGTATTCCCTTCAATCTCAGCTCTTGCACCCATTCGCATTAATTCAGGTACATGCATGAAGCGGTTTTCAAATATAGTCTCGGTAATCACACCACTGCCTTTCGCTATCATATTCAACAACGTAAACTGTGCCTGCATATCAGTCGGAAACCCCGGATACGGCGCCGTCCTGACCGAGACAGCCCGTAAAGAACGACCGGTCATATCGAGAGAAATCCAGTCATCTCCGGTTTCAATGGCTGCTCCGGCTTCCTCCAGTTTAGCCAGAACGGATTCCAGCAAATGTGCACTTGTATTCCGGCAGATAATTTTCCCGCCTGAAACAGCAGCAGCAACAAGGAAGGTTCCGGTTTCAATCCGATCAGAAACCACACGGTGACGACCGCCCCCTAATCGTTCTACACCTTCAATCGTAATCGTGTCTGTACCAGCACCCGAAATTTTAGCGCCCAATGTATTAAGGAACATGGCGGTATCAATGATTTCCGGCTCACGGGCGGCGTTATCAAGAACAGTCGTTCCTTCAGCCAGCGTCGCAGCACACATCACAGTGATCGTTGCACCTACGCTGACTTTGCCCATAACGATATGGGCGCCTTTTAAACGGCCATCGACAGAAGCTTTGACATAACCATCTTCAAGTTTGATTTGAGCACCCAGTTGTTCCAGACCATGAATATGCAGATCAACCGGACGGGCACCGATCGCACATCCACCAGGCAGAGAAACCTGCCCATGACCAAAACGGGCAACAAGCGGCCCAAGCGCCCAGATAGAAGCCCGCATCGTTTTAACCAGCTCATAGGGTGCACAGTATTGATTAATCTGACCAGGATCGACATGAACTGAGCCATTGCGTTCCACTGTTGCACCCAGACACTCCAGTAAAGACATCGTCGTATCAATGTCACGTAAGTGAGGCACATTCGCGACTTCAACAGGTTCTTCCGCCAGGATTGAAGCAAATAATATCGGTAAAGCTGCATTTTTTGCACCGGATATCATGACCTCCCCCTGAAGCGGGGTGTCAGATCCGGTGACTCTGAATTTATCCATCACACTAAGATACCTTAAAGAGACATGAGTTTTCTGTCACGCTCCCATTCAGCCGGGGTATAAGCTTTAATTGAGATTGCATGAATATCATTATTTTGGATATATGACATTAACGGTGCATAGATGAACTGTTGTTTCTTAACCCGGTTCATATTTTCAAAACACGCATCAATTGCAATGACTTCAAACTGACTCCCTTCACCCTTAACATGAATCTCGTGAAGCTGGAGTGCTTCAGATAATATCTGTTCTACTTCTGCACTATCCACTGAATACCCCTGATTAATTTTTTATATGGTTCATTAAAAGCGAATCAACCCGACTTAACTGAAGCAAAGTAACGAGTTGCTCAGGTACAAAGCGTAGCATTATATGACAGTTTTGTTTTTTTGCATGCTCTATTAAGTGGATGAGAAAAACCATGCCGGCAGAATCAACACGTCCGACGTCTTTCAGCGAAAGTTCTATCTGATTTTCTTCAGGTACCCAGGATTCAGCATATGACCATAGTTCAGGAACCTGATCACGATCTAACACGCCCCGAAGGCAGATTTTCGCTGAATTTTCCTGGTGCCATTGAGATGGAATCATGACTTTTTCTCAAACTTGATCGGTTGCCCGGCAAGCTCTTTCAGCTCATTAGCAACAGAAAGAATTCCTTCACTGCGAATTTTCCCGCTCCACTCTGAGCGCTTACTCGATAATAAACTGATACCTTCTGCTATCAGATCATACGCCTGCCAGTTTCCTGATTTAAATTTTCTTAATTTAAATTCTAGTTTGATATTTGGATTTGGTGTATCAATGATGTCCAGATAAACCCGGGTAATTTTGTCTTTCGCGCCAATTTTTGGCGCAGGACCAAACTGAATCTTCTGATCCTGATACTGGGTTAAAACCTGAGCATAACTGGTCACCAGGTATCCGTGAAATGCATCAATAAATGTCATGACATCACTCTTTTTAGCCCCCTTCAGATTCGAGCCTAAAAGTTTCAGTGCTGCATACTTTGTATTGACGTAAGGCATCAGTTCTTTTTCTACAATCACTTTTAAATGATTCGGATCCTGATGAATTTGCGTCTGTTCAGCTTTCAGACGGGCAAAGGTTTGATTGGAAACATCTTTGATCATCTGATAAGGATGCGTCATATCCAATGCAGGCTGATTTTGAGCAAAACCTGCCGATGAAATAAACAATATCAACAACGGTAAAATATATCGACTCCACATTTGGCTTACTCCTTATCTTTCTCACCAGATGTATCTTTTTCATCATCCTTACCGCCAAGACGATAAAGAAACTGACCAATTAAATTTTCAAGAACTAACGCTGACTTTGTATCTTCAATCCGATCTCCGTCTGACAACATGTCTGTTTCATCTCCCCAAATAAACCCGGGAACCAGACCGATATATTGCTCTCCAATCAACCCGGCAGTTAAAATCTGTACACTCGAGTTATCCGGGAACTGGTTATACTGCGTTTCTATCACCAGGCTGACCAAAGGTCTTAGCGTGTCTTTATCCAGACCAATGTGGGTCACATGCCCGACAACAACGCCTCCGACTTTGACCGGAGAACGCACTTTTAAATTGCCGACATTATCAAACTCAGCCGTGAGCTGGTAAGTATCCTTGGTTCCGAAGCCTTTTACATCAGCAACCTGAAAAATCATGACCAAAATTGCGCAAATTCCGGCTAAAACAAAACTACCAACCCAAAATTCTATTTTACGTGTTTGTTGCATGTTTAATTCCCGAACATCAATGCAGTTAAAACAAAATCAAGTCCTAATACAGCCAGAGACGAATTGACCACCGTTTTTGTCGTCGCACGGCTGATCCCTTCTGATGTTGGCACTGCATCATAACCATTGAATAAAGCAATCCACATCACTGTAAAAGCAAAGATAATGCACTTAATCGCACTATTACCAATGTCCTGTCCCAGCTCAACAGAAGATTGCATTGCCGACCAAAAACTACCGTAATCGATCCCTTTCCAGTCGACACCAACCAGCTGTCCGCCCCAAATGCCGACAGCCATAAAAATCATTGCCAGTAAGGGCATCGAAATAACACCCGCCCAAAACCGGGGTGCGACGACCCGTTTCAACGGATCCACAGCCATCATTTCTAAACTGGACAATTGCTCCGTCGCTTTCATCAGGCCGATTTCTGCCGTCAGCGCTGACCCCGCCCGCCCGGCAAATAACAGCGCAGTCACAACCGGGCCTAATTCCCTTAATAAGGAAAGTGCGACTAACTGTCCCAGGCTGCCTTCAGCACCGTAGCCAACTAAAATCACATATCCCTGTAAGCTCAATACCATGCCTATGAACAGGCCGGATACGATAATAATAGCCATCGACAGCACACCGATGCTGTGTAATTGCTTAATCAGCAGCGGGAAATTTTTAACCGGCTGCGGACGGCTGACTAACGCACCGACAAGGACCAGAGACGCCCGTCCAAATACCTCGCATGTATTGAGAGTCCGCTGACCAATCTGAGAAATGTACTGAATAATATTAGCCAACATTAAATAAATCCTCTTCAAGAGATCTGGCCGGATAACGGAAAGGGACGGGCCCGTCCGCTTTACCCAGTAAAAATTGTTGCACTCTTGGATCTGAATTCTGCCTCAATGACTCTGTGGTTCCTTCCGCAATCACTTTTCCATCGGCTAAAAGATAAACCCAGTCAGCAATACTCATCACTTCCGGCACATCATGTGAAACCACAACCGATGTTAAGCCCAGTGCCTGATTGAGATTACTAATCAATTCAACCAAAACCCCCATCGTCATCGGATCCTGGCCAACAAACGGCTCATCATACATGATCAATTCCGGATCTAAAGCAATCGCTCTTGCCAGTGCAGCTCTGCGGGCCATACCTCCGGAGAGTTCACTGGGCATCAATTCTGCAGCCCCCCGTAATCCAACGGCTTCCAGCTTCAGCAACACCAGGGAACGAATCAAACTTTCGTTCAGTTGTGTATGTTCTCTCAACGGGAAGGCAACATTGTCAAAAACATTTAAATCTGTAAACAAAGCACCAGACTGAAACAACATACTCATTCGTTTTCGGGCCTGATAGAGTGTTTTACGGTTTAACGCAGGTATATCCACACCATCAAACCAGATTTCCCCGGATTCAGGTTGCAGCTGACCGCCAATCAGCCGGAGCAATGTGGTTTTCCCGATACCGGAAGGCCCCATGATTGCCGTCACCTTCCCTTTCGGAACCCGCAAAGTCACATCATCAAATATCTTTCTGCCGTTACGGGAAAAAGTCAGGTGGTTAATCGTTATTAAATCTGATTCAGACATAAGCGTCATAGCTCTTGCTATATAGTTGAATAACAAAAAGAGATCAATCATAAGCAGAATATCAGAAAATTAAAAGCAACGTTCAATTGAGTTACTTTTCTTTACAAATGTCCGATAACAACTGCTTCCCTAAAAAATCATCATGCGAATGATACAATAAGCATATAGTGCATCAACCGGGAATTCAGAATCTGTGGGCCATCATACTACACATCAACATGAGAGTAGATAAGATAAAAAACAGATAAATAAAACAGCACCGCGACTCAGAATACACTTTCCTTTTTAACCCCAAAAGGTCACAATAAGCGGTTAAATATTTTATGAATATTCACGAGGAACTTCATGCTTACCGCCGTTGGTTTATTAATTGTCGGGCTTATTTTATTAGTCTGGAGTGCTGACAGGCTTGTTTTTGGCGCTGCTGCGCTTGCCAGAAATATAGGCATCTCTCCTCTGGTTATCGGAATGACGATCTTAGCCATGGGCTCCTCAGCACCTGAAATGATGGTGTCAGCAACTGCAGCTCTTGCTGACAAAACCGATACGGCTGTCGGTAATGTTTTAGGTTCAAATATTGCGAATATTGCCCTGATTTTGGGAGTAACCGCACTGATTAAACCGCTTTCTATCAGTTCCGGCTTACTCCGGAGAGAACTTCCTCTCATGATTGGAGTCACACTGGTAGCCGGATTTATTTTATGGGACGGCAATTTAGGATTCGGCGAAGGCGTACTCCTGTTTGTGTTATTTTTTCTTTTTATTATCACCATGCTGAACATCAGCAGAAAAGAAAAGAAAAAAGGAGATGCATTAGTCTCTGAACAAGAATCAGAAGTTCCGGAAGGGGTTGATACAAAGAAAGCCGTTTTCTGGCTGATTATCGGATTGCTCCTGTTGCCTGTTTCAGCAGATATGTTAGTCAATAATGCCGTTTTTATTGCAAAGTTCTTCGGAATGAGTGATTTGGTCATCGGGCTGACCATCATTGCCATCGGAACCAGCTTACCTGAACTGGCGGCCTCACTGGCGGGAGTTCTCAAAGGTGAAGACGATATGGCCGTCGGAAACATTATCGGCTCAAACGTCTTTAATATCCTGGCAGTCATGGGCATTCCCGGCATTATCAATCCATCTGTACTGAGTGAGTATGCAATGGGCCGTGACTTTTGGGTCATGTTAATTCTGTCCTTACTGTTGGTGGTGATGTCTCTGGGTAAATCCAAAAGTATTAACCGGATTGAAGGACTGGTGTTATTCCTTATTTTTGTTGCCTATCAGACTTATCTGTTTATGAATATGACCGCCTGAATATAGAAATGAAATCGTGATAAACGGGGTTAAAAATGTCACAGTGTTTTGATTATAAAAGCTTTGCAAAACAAGTACTCACAATTGAAATTAAAGGCCTGCAACAACTTGAAAATTTTTTCGATGATGATTTCTGTAAGGCCTGTGAAATGGTACTCCATAACACTGCAGGCAAAGTCATTGTGATGGGAATGGGTAAATCCGGACATATTGGAAAAAAAATTGCTGCAACACTGGCAAGTACCGGAACACCCGCTTTTTTTGTCCATCCCGGTGAAGCCGCTCACGGTGATTTGGGCATGATTTCGGAAGGCGACACTGTGATTGCCATCTCTTACTCCGGTGAGTCATCAGAAATACTGTCGCTTTATCCTGTCCTGAAACGTCGTTCAATCAAAATAATTTCCATGACCGGCAACCCCCTTTCCAATATGGCAAAATTATCTGACTGTCATCTCCGGGTTTCGGTGCCGGAAGAAGCATGCCCACTCGGTCTCGCACCGACTTCAAGTGCCACGGCAACGCTGGTGATGGGAGATGCGCTGGCGATTACCTTACTCCAGGCCCGGGGTTTCACGAAAGAAGACTTTGCACTATCTCACCCCGGTGGAGCATTGGGGCGTAAGTTATTACTCAAGCTTGAAGACATCATGCACACCGGCGATGAGCTGCCAAAAGTTTATCCGGATGCTTTAATTAAGGATGCATTACTGGAAATCAGCCAAAAAGGTTTGGGGATGACCGCTGTTATCGACCAGAATGAATCATTACTTGGCATTTTCACCGATGGTGACCTCCGGAGAATTCTGGATAAGCGAATCGACATTCATGATGCCAAAATTATGGATGTTATGGTCACTCATCCGGTCACAGCGACACCGAATATGCTCGCTGTGGAAGGTTTAAATCTGATGCAGGAAAAAAGAATTAACGGGTTGATGCTGATCCAAAACGGACAACTGGCTGGAGCCCTCAATATGCATGATCTTCTGAAAGCCGGAGTAATGTAGTGAGCAATAAGATTGAAACATTATATGGTCCCGTTGAATCTGAAATCTGGGACATTGCTTCTGAAATACAACTGTTGATCTGTGATGTGGATGGTGTTCTCTCTGACGGCCGCATATATATGGGTAATCAGGGAGAAGAGCTGAAAACATTTCATACACGGGATGGATACGGTCTTAAATCCCTGATGAATGCAGGTGTTCATATTGCGATCATCACGGGACGAAAATCTCAAATCGTCGAAGACCGGATGAAAGCTTTAGGAATATCTCTGGTTTATCAGGGACAGGATGACAAGGTGAAAGCCTATCAGGATATCTGTGAACAATTGAAAGTATTGCCTGAGAACACCGGGTATATTGGCGATGACCTGATCGACTGGCCAGTAATGAAGCGGGTTGGACTCAAAGTGTGTGTCGCCGACGGACACCCGCTCTTAGCACGCAGAGCTAATTATGTCACAACTATCAATGGTGGATATGGTGCGGTCAGGGAAGTTTGTGATTTAATCCTGGAAGCTCGTGGTGAGCTGGATACGCATAAAGGCCTGAGTATATGAGTTTGTCTCGTGTCATGTATATCCTGCTATTTTTTGTGATATGTTGGTCCGCATATTACTTGCTGGACAACTACGATGCTGCAGATATACAGGTCACTCCAAACCTGGAATTACCCATGTTTAGTGGTGACCGAATTTCAAATATCTCATATGATGCGCAAGGGGTAAGGAATCATATAATTACGGCTGTTCACCTGGACTATTACTCCCGGAGCGGTAATACCATTTTTAAATCTCCGACATTGCGCGTCTACAGAAACGGCGATCAGCTTGAGTGGGAAATTACCGCACAACGAGGGATTTTAACCAAAAATAAAGTGCTGACACTTTATGACAGAGTGCTGGCTAAAAACTTACTCGAAGATTCAAGCTTCGATGAAATGTCAACAGCCCGGTTAAGTATACAATTAGGAAATCGTGACTTCTGGACGGAAACGCCTGTCCGGCTAAACGGGGTTCAGTTTGAAATCACAGGGCAGGCAATGAAAGGTAATTTTTCCAATCATTCTGCTCTACTTTACAACCATGTACAGGGTAAATATGAAAATATCGCACCTTAGCCTGATCACATGCCTGTTTGCGTCAAGCTGTGTTTTTGCTCTATCGAATGATACCGAACAACCAGTTTATATCGACTCTGACAGTCAGCAGCTTGATTTAAAAAATAATCAGGTGACGTTCATCGGAAATGTGACACTGAAACAAGGTAGTATCAGTATTCATGCAGACAAACTGGTTGTAACGCGTGAAGAAGGCAATATAAAAGAAATTCGTGGATTCGGTAATCTGGCTACGTTTTCTCAGCTGACTGATGAAGGTAAGACACTGTATGGCGAAGCCAAAACACTGACTTATCAGATGCGTAATGATCAACTGACAATGTCTGAAAAAGCCATGCTTTCTCAGGATGACAGCGTCATTCGCAGCACGACAATCCGCTATAAAATATCTGCACAAAAATTGATTGCAGACGGAAATTCCAGCAGCCGGGTATCCACCGTTCTGCAACCACAAGCTGTAAGTAAATAATCGATTATGGCCATACTAAAAGCGACACACTTAGCCAAGAGCTACAAAAAACGGAAAGTGGTTTCGGATGTAAGTCTTCAGGTTGAATCAGGCCAGATAGTCGGACTGTTGGGTCCAAATGGTGCTGGGAAAACAACCTCTTTTTATATGATTGTTGGCTTAGTCGCCCGTGACGAAGGCGCAATTACAATCAATGGCAAGGATATCAGCATCCTCCCCATGCACCAGCGCTCCCGGATGGGGATTGGTTACCTGCCGCAGGAAGCCTCTATTTTCAGAAAACTCTCGGTTGAAAACAACATTATGGCTGTTTTGCAGACCAGAGAAGCCCTATCCAGAGAAGAAAGACAGGATAAACTGGAAGATCTGCTGGAAGAATTTCATATCGGACACATTCGTCACAGTGCAGGAATGGCACTTTCCGGTGGAGAAAGAAGGCGGGTGGAAATTGCACGCGCTTTAGCGGCAAATCCTAAGTTCATTCTGTTAGATGAACCATTTGCCGGCGTCGATCCTATCTCCGTGATTGATATTAAAAAGATCATAGAACACCTCAGGGATCGCGGCTTAGGGGTTTTAATCACTGACCACAATGTCAGAGAAACCTTGGATGTTTGTGAAAAAGCCTATATCGTAAGTCAGGGAAAATTAATCGCCGAAGGAACGCCAAAGCAGGTCCTGAATAATGCTCAGGTGAAACAGGTTTATCTCGGTGAACAATTCCGTCTATGATTAGTAGATAAAGATATAAATATAAATAAGGCAACAGAAATAAGGTTATTAATACCGAATGAAACCTTCATTACAACTCAAGTTAGGTCAACAGTTAGCAATGACGCCTCAACTGCAGCAAGCCATACGTTTGCTGCAGTTATCGACACTGGATCTCCAACAAGAGATTCAGGAAGCTTTAGATTCAAACCCGCTTCTTGATGTAGAAGAAACGTTTGATGAAGCTGCGACAAACGAAAATGCAGCAACTGACAACAATAAAAACGAAGAAAAAGAAGCAACAGCAGACGTTGCCGAAACTGAATTGCAAGTTCAGGACAGTTCTGAACTCATTGAGAAGTCAGAAATCAGTTCTGAGCTCGAAATTGACACAACCTGGGATGATATTTACAGCGCCAATACCGGTAGTACAGGTATTTCTGTCGATGACGATATGCCTGTTTATCAGGGAGAAACGACACAAACCCTGCAGGATTACCTTATTTGGCAGCTGGACCTGACACCATTCAGCGATATTGATCATGCGATTGCACTGGCCATTATTGATGCAATTGATGATTATGGTTACCTGACCTTATCACCGGAAGATCTGCTTGAAAGTATTAAAACTGACGAATATGACGTCGAACTGGATGAAATCGAAGCGGTCAGAAAACGCATCCAACAGTTTGATCCGTTAGGTGTTGCCTCATTAAATTTGCAGGATTGTCTTCTGCTGCAGCTGGCTACTTTCCCAAAAGATACACCATGGCTGGATGAGGCAAAGTTAGTACTTACAGACCACATCAACCAATTAGGTAACCGGGATTACAAACTTATCCTGAAAGAGACTAAACTTAAAGAAAATGAGCTTCGTGAAGTCTTACAACTCGTTCAGCAACTCAACCCTCGTCCGGGTAATGATATCAATAAAGAGCATGCTGAATATGTTGTCCCTGATGTATCTGTTTATAAAGACCGGGGAAAGTGGGTTGTGACTATCAATCCGGACAGCATACCAAGACTCAAAATTAATCAGCAATATGCTGAGCTTGGCCGGGGAAATAGTGCTGATGGGAATTACATCAGAACCAACCTTCAGGAAGCAAAATGGCTCATTAAAAGTCTTGAGAGCCGAAATGAAACATTGCTTAAAGTTGCAAAGTGTATAGTTGAGCATCAGCGTGACTTCTTCGAATATGGAGAAGAAGCGATGAAACCGATGGTACTTAATGATGTTGCACTCGCTGTTGATATGCATGAATCAACAATTTCCCGGGTTACAACACAGAAGTATATGCATACACCACGGGGTATTTTCGAGCTGAAGTACTTTTTCTCCAGCCACGTCAGTACCGATAATGGTGGAGAGTGTTCATCGACCGCAATCAGAGCTCTCATTAAAAAGCTTGTGGCTGCAGAAAATCCATCTAAGCCACTGAGTGATAGCAAAATTGCGGCACTTTTAGCTGACCAGGGGATTCAGGTAGCCAGACGCACCATTGCAAAGTACCGTGAATCTTTGGGGATCGCGCCATCCAGTCAGCGTAAACGCCTGCTATAAGTAACCAGGCCTAACTGAGAAGGAAAGTCTATGCAAATAAACATTAATGGCCATAACATTGATCTGACCGATTCAATGCAAGACTACGTTCACTCAAAATTTGATAAACTAGAGCGTTTTTTCGACCATATCAATCACGTGCAAGTCATATTGCGGGTCGAAAAAGTACAGCAGATTGCAGAAGCGACACTCCATGTCAATCAGGGTGAAATTCATGCAACATCTGATAATGAAAACATGTATGCTGCAATCGATGGCCTGATAGACAAACTGGTTCGACAGCTAAACAAACACAAAGAAAAATTAAGTAGTCATTAATCATGCAACTTCGAGAAGTACTTTCACTGGACTGCACAAAAAGTGCAGTCCAGTGTTCAAGTAAAAAACGTGCACTGGAAATCATCAGTGAAATTGCGGCAGAACATGCCGGATTAAACGCAACTGAACTTTTTGAAAGTATGCTATGCCGGGAGAAAATGGGAAGCACCGGTATCGGCAATGGAATCGCCATTCCTCACGCAAGAATGGGCACCGGGCATGAAAATGCCGTCGCTGTCCTGGTTCAGTGCAAAGAACCGATTGATTTTGATGCAATCGATAACCGCCCGGTCGATTTACTATTTGCGCTGTTAGTTCCGGAAGAGCAATGTAAAGAGCATTTAAAAACGCTGGCCAGTATGGCTGAGCGATTAAATGATAAACAAACACTAAGGCAATTACGTAAAGCGCAGAATAATCAGGAGCTTTACGATATAATGGTCCGGGAATCCTGACAGATACCAGGAGTGAGTGTATGCGTTTAATCATTGTCAGTGGCCAGTCCGGAGCGGGAAAAAGCGTTGCTTTAAGAGTACTTGAAGACCTTGGCTATTACTGTGTAGATAACCTTCCTGTAGACTTGCTGGATGCTTTTCTCCGGTCAGTGTATAAAGGAAAGCAGAACATTGCCGTCAGCCTTGATATTCGTAACCTGCCTCAGGATCCAACGCACCTGCTCACCACAATTCAATCTGTCAAAAGCTCTTTAGCTGATGATGTCAGTATTTTATTTTTAGATGCCACTCAGGAAACACTGCTCAAAAGATACAGCGAAACCCGCCGAATCCATCCTTTATCTTTGCAAAAACACCAACTAACGCTCGGGCAGGCCATTGATCTGGAGAAACAGATCCTGTCACCGCTGAAAGAACATGCCGATTTAACCATCGATAGCACAAATAAATCGATTCACACTTTAAGCGAAACCATTCGGATGCGTGTAGAAGGGCGGGAAAGAAAAGCACTGGTGATGGTTTTTCAGTCTTTCGGATTTAAATACGGATTGCCTAAAGATACTGACTTTATCTTTGATGTCCGGTTTCTTCCAAATCCCCACTGGCAACCTGAGCTCAGACCTCAAACGGGTTTGGATGCCCCGGTCAGAGCTTTTCTGGAACATCATCCTGAGGTCATGGAGATGAAACATCAGCTCCAGTCATTTATTGAACACTGGTTACCTTTACTGGAAAAAAACAACCGAAGCTACCTCACGGTTTCGATTGGTTGTACCGGTGGCAAACACCGTTCCGTCTATCTGACGCAACAAATCGGTGAATACTTCTCCCAGTTAGGTCATCAGGTACAAATCCGCCATAAATCACTTGAAATGGAAATCAAATAACAGAATGACTCAGTTAAGCAAAACGGTTCTGATTCAAAACCGTCTGGGATTGCATGCCCGGGCTGCCATCAAATTAGTCGAACTGGCACAATCTTATGATGCTATTCTGACCATACGGAATCAGGACGGAAAAGAAGCGACAGCCGATGGTGTCATGGGATTATTGATGCTTGAATCAGCTCAGGGACAGTATGTCACTATTTATGCTGATGGCTCTGAATCAGACGAGGCACTGAAAGCCGTATGCCACCTGATCGAAGATAAATTCGAAGAAGAAGACTGAAATCACCGTAAGCATATCCGGCTTCAACCCTGTATTGACATGAAATGACACAATTTAGTGTTACCCTCAATCCTTTCCGGAAAAAAGTTATCTGTGAAATAACTTCTTATTAAATAAGAATTAGAATTAAGTTAATATACCCGGGCAACCTGAAGATGCACCTTCAGATTGCCCGGGTATAAAGTCCCTAATAATAAAATGTAATAAACAGGAGGTAATCATGGCAGAGCATATTGAGTTTGATCAGGCTCACCAAACCCTCCAGGAAGTGACCGAAGCCTTAGAAAATGGCCGGTTTGTGCATGTGCGCAGACAACTTCAGGATATGGAGCCTGAAGATATTGCCCACCTTCTCGAAGCCTCTCCCCGCAAAAGTCGTAATGTTCTGTGGCAGTTAACCGATCCGGAAGATTACGGTGATATTCTGGATGAACTCAGTGAAGACGTTAAAGATGCGCTGGTGTCGAAAATGGCGCCGGAGCGACTCGCTGAAGCCACTGAAGGCATGGATACCGATGATCTGGCCTACGTTTTACGTAGCCTGCCGGAAGATGTTTCCCAGAGCATTCTTGCCCAGATGGATGCCATTGACAGACTCAGGGTTGAAACTGCACTCTCCTACCCGGAAGATACTGCCGGGGGATTAATGAATACGGACTTCATCACCATCCGCGGAGATGTGGATGTGGATGTTGTACTCCGGTATTTAAGAATCAAAGGTGAATTACCTCAGACAACGGATGCTTTATATGTCATTGATAAAGAAAGCCGCCTGATTGGTCACCTGTCACTGACTCACCTGCTAACATCACAACCTGACATCCGTATCTGCGATATTATGGATGACGCTGACGAAGCGATTCAGGTAGATATGACAGATACCGATGTTGCCAGTCTGTTTGAACGACGGAAGTGGGTTTCTGCCCCGGTTGTTAACGAAGAACAATTTCTTGTTGGGCGGATAACGATCGATGATGTGGTTGACGTCATCCGGGAAGATGCAGAGCACTCGATGATGAGTCTCGCCGGTATGGATGATGAAGAAGATACATTTGCACCAGTCATGAAATCAGCCCGTAAACGCAGTATCTGGCTGGGAGCAAATGTCCTTGCTGCACTGGCAGCAGCTTCTGTTTCTAACATGTTTGAAGCAACATTAGAACAAATGGCCGCAATTGCCGTCTTAATGACCATTGTTCCTTCTATGGGTGGTGTCGCAGGAAATCAAACCATTGCACTGGTTATTCGTGGGTTAGCATTGGGTCACGTAGGTGACAGTAATAAACGGGAACTGCTTCTGAAAGAAGCTGCTGTCGGTATTCTCAACGGCTGCTTATGGGCGTTACTGATTGGCGGTATCGTCGTTGTCTGGAAAGGTAACTGGCTGCTCGGGGGCATTATTTCTGCTGCTATGCTGACCAATCTTACCGTTGCGGGCATCGCTGGGGTGACCATTCCTCTACTCCTGAAAAAGATGAAAATCGATCCGGCACTGGCCGGAGGAATGGCACTTACCACAGTGACCGATGTGGTCGGCCTTTTCGTTTTCCTTGGTCTGGCAACAATTCTCATTTCCTGAACAATAGCGTTTCAATAAAAAACCCGGAAATCTCCGGGTTTTTTATTGATGCTTTATTGCTTTATACAAAGATACGCCTGGCTTATTCACCCGCAATTTTCATCGACTCAATCAAAATTGAGCCGGTTTGAATTTGTGAACGGGTTTCGACATCATTCCCTATCGCAATAATCTGACTGAACATATCTTTCAGGTTACTTGCAATAGTAATTTCTGAAACAGGATACTGAATCTCACCATTTTCCACCCAAAAACCAGCCGCACCCCGGGAATAATCACCAGTAACGATATTCACACCCTGCCCCATCACTTCCGTCACCAGAAATCCGGTCCCCAGCTCTTTCAGCATTTGAGTAAAATCCTGTTCTCCGGAAGAACGGACAAACCAGTTATGAATGCCTCCGGCATGGCCGGTTGGTGTCATATCCAGTTTTCTGGCGGAATAGCTGGTCAGCAGATAAGTCGCCAGTACGCCATCAGTGACAATATCAATATCTCTGGTTGCCAGACCTTCACTGTCAAACGGTGTAGAAGCCAGCCCACGTAATACATGTGGCTTTTCAGCGATACAGAACCAGTCCGGGAATATTTTCTGCCCCAGCTGGTCCAGCAGGAACGATGATTTCCGGTATAAGTTTCCGCCACTGATTGCTGATACAAAATGCCCGATTAACCCAGTCGCAACCTCAGGAGCAAACATGACAGGATATTTCCCGGTCTTCAGCTTTTGCGCATCCAAACGGCTCACTGTCCGCTCAGCTGCCAGACGCCCAACGATTTCAGGTTTCCACAGATCATCCCTGTGCCGGGCGACACTATAGCTATAATCCCGCTCCATTTTTCCGTGGTTATCTTCTCCAATTACACAGCAACTGACACTATGCCGGCTGGAAGCATAACTGGCCAGCAAGCCATGGCTGTTACCGTACACTTTCACACCGTAATGGCTGTCATAACTGGCACCATCACTCTGTTTAATCTTCGGGCTGTAATCCAGAGCTGTCTTTTCGGCGACAATTGCAACGGCTGCGGCTTCATCCGGATTCGGTTCATCAGGGTGAAACAAATCCAGCTCAGGGATATCTTTCACCATGAGTTCTTTCGGTGCCGGACCGGCACATGGATCTTCTGACGTGTATTGGGCAATATCCAGTGCAGCAAGAACTGTCTGGCGGATGGCATGTTCACTTAAATCGGATGTGGATGCACTGCCTTTTCTTTGACCGCGGTAAACCGTAATTCCCAAAGCACCATCGCTGTTGAATTCAACATTTTCAATTTCACACAAACGGGTTGAGACACTTAACCCGGTAGTTTTTGTAATTGCGACTTCTGCTGCATCTGCGGTTCCGGATGCCAGTTCAAGCGCTTTTGCAACAGCCGACTCTAACTCAGCCCGCTGTTGTGTAACCTGCTGTTTAATATCCATAACTCATTTCTTTTGATTCACCTGATCTAAATAGCATAACAAGAATTTGTCTTTCTCCCCACGATTCTTGTTAAAATAAACAATATTGATAATTTACGAAGAAAGAAACTATGGCGCGGAAGAATCAAAAAGCCCCCTGGGAAGAAGAAGAAGAAATCATTTGGGTCAGTAAAACCGAAATGAAAAATGACA
Organism: Vibrio quintilis; assembly: GCF_024529975.1. Classification (GTDB taxonomy): domain Bacteria; phylum Pseudomonadota; class Gammaproteobacteria; order Enterobacterales; family Vibrionaceae; genus Vibrio; species Vibrio quintilis. The sequence continues at coordinate 3,694,388 of NZ_AP024897.1, forward strand.
TGACTGAACTCCAGAAACTCGGAGAAGCACTGGTCGCTTTAAAACCGGCAATTCTGGAAAAGTTCCCGCTTTCACAGGAACTGGCGGATGCCATCAAAGACGCACAACGCTTTAAGAACGAAGCCAGAAGACGTCAGCTTCAGTACATCGGCCGCCTGATGCGTCATATTGACCCGGGACCACTGCAGGCCGCTCTGGACCGTTACAATAACAAACACGCTCAGGCTACTGCAGTACTCCACCGACTGGAGAACTTACGCGATAGAATCATTAGTGAAGGAGATACAGCGATTGATGAAGCGATTGATAAATATCCTCAGGCAGAGCGGCAACAATTGCGTCAACTGGCAAGGCAGGCCAAAAAAGAGCAACAGCAGCAAAAGCCACCCAAAGCATCCAGAGAAATATTTCAGATCCTGAAAACCTTTGAGGACGAAAATTTTTAATCTCCCTGCCACACCATGGCTGTTGCTATGGTGTGGCTTTCTGAAAAAACTGAACCCGAAAGATCAACAGACTTTAGCCAGCTTTGACAAAGTCACGTAAAACCGGATCCGGATGTTTGACCGATAAATCAGCCGTCTGACCCGTCGCATAAACCCCATTTTCATGCACGAAAGCAAACTGATCCGCAATACTCAAAATATCGCCTAAATGATGCGTGACCATCATGACAGTTGTCTGCCGTTCACTGGCCAGCCGTTTGACTAAAGCCAGCATTTCACCTCTTAAGATCGGATCCAAAGCCGAGAAAGGTTCATCCAGCAACCAGTAATCCCTGGCCTGAACAAAGCAACGCGCCAAAGCAACCCGCTGTTTTTGTCCGCCGGACAGCTGTTCAGGAATACGGTCCAACATCGTTTCAATCCCGACCTGAGTTGCCGCCTGTATGATCTGCTGTTGATCATCGCGGGTTAATTTGAGAGCGGGATTGAGTCCAAGACCAATATTCTCTCTGACTGTCAGATGGCTGAACAGATTGTGCTCCTGAAACAGAACAGAGAAAGGACGAGCAAAAGGCAATTCAGAGAGAATAGATTTTCCGTCTACACGAATATCTCCTGAGTCTGGTGTAATAAATCCGGCGACCAAACTGAGTAAAGTCGACTTTCCGGCACCGCTGGCTCCCATGATCGCCACAATCGCCCCCTTCGGTAGCTCCAGTGAAAAATCAAACCAGTTCTGCTGATATTGATAGCGAACCCGATCAAGCTTTAACAATTGATTTTCCTCCGGTCCTGAATAATTTTTCTGCTCCCCAGAAGCATCCGACACTCATTAATAATAAAAATAAGGCAACGACCGCCGCCGCCTCCATCTGATAACTGCCCATCAATTGATATAAATACAGCGGCAATGTTTTAAAATCCTGACTGCCAAATAAAGCAATGGCACTTAAATCACCCATTGAAACCAAAAAACTGATCACAAATGCATGCACAACCGGCTTCCGGATTGCCCGCCATTCAACAATCAAAAAACGCCGCCATCCATTCATTCCGAGGCTGGCACATAACAGATTATACTGGCGGGCCATCGTCCACATAGGCTGGTGCAACGTTTTAATTACATAAGGCAGCGCCATCATTGCATTGACCAGAACAACGACACCAAAGGCAAAATGAAACGCATCCGTAAAGGTTCTCAGCAATAAAAATAATCCTGTACTCAATACGATTCCGGGCGTGACCAGAATCATCATCCCTGATGTTTCAAGCAGATCGGCACTGCGCAGACTTCCCCGCAAACGCCAGGCCCGGCTGCTCATTAAAACACATATCCCGGCAATCACTGACAAACCTGCTGCGATGAATGCAACACAAACTGAATCTTTTACAGCCGACCAGAAGCTTAAACTGAACAGTACCCCGGATAAATGAGCATTCAAACCACTGAGACACACCATCACCAACGGGGGCAACACCAGCAACAAACAAAGCGTAATCCAGCTCCAGTCCCATAACCTGGATGATAATGAATCCCGGAAGACGAATTCACGGGAAAAGCTACCGCTGGTGCGAACCGGAATCGTCCGGCTCATACGCTGCACACCATAAGACAAAGTGCTGCAAAGCAGTACCTGCCAGATGGCAAGTACGGCACCGGACTGCAGGTCAAAATCAAACTTGATGGCCTGATAGATACCCAGCTCTATGGTGGTAGCCTGCGGCCCGCCACCTAATGCCATTACGGTCGCAAAACTGGTGAAACACAGCATAAACACCAGTCCTGCAATATGGGGAAGCTGCTGGCGAAGACGGGGCCATTCGATCAACCGGAATCTTGACCATGCTCCCATTCCAAGATGTAAAGCCAGTTGATCATGCTGCGGAGGAATCATATCTAAAACATGCAGAAACAAACGGCTCGCGTAAGGTAAATTAAAAAATACATGCGCCAGTAAAATGCCATTTAAACCATACACTGAAAAAGAGAATTCCAGGCCTGAAAACTGATATATCTTCGCCGCCAGTCCGCTGTGACCATAAATAGCCAATAACCCGAACACCCCCACCAAAACCGGCATCACTAATGTGACAGAAAAAAGTTTCAGCAACAGCTGACGGCCGGGAAACTGTCTGCGATTTAATGCAACAGCAACCGGTAATGCAGGAATAACACTTAACAGAGTTGATAATCCGGCCTGATAAAAACTAAACCAGGTCATATGCAGGTAATAATCATCCTGCAGCACTTCACTAAATGCCAGATCCGATGCATGAAAAATCAGTGCACCAAATGCACTGATAACAAAAATCATGACGATAAAGACGACTCCGATCCCGGACCGGGGAATTGGCACCAGATTCATCAGTTGGACGTCAGCGCCCTGCGCCATTCACGAATCCATTGTTTCCGGTTTTGTGCAACCTGATCCGGTGTAAAACGGAGTGTTTTTGACGGATGGACCAGATGCCGGAAGCCTGCCGGTAATTCACCAGCTGTCACAGGATACATCCAGTTCCCTGTCGGAATGACCGACTGAAACTGATCACTGAGCATAAATTGCAGAAACTGTTCAGCCAGTTCAGGATGCTGACTGCCTGATAACCGGGCAGCAACTTCCACCTGCATATAATGACCTTCCTTAAATGCAGCCGCCGCATAATGATCATCCTTTTCAGCAATCTGATGATAGGCAGGTGAGGTTGTATAGGATAAAACCATATCTGACTCACCTTTCAGAAACATCGAATAAGCTTCTGACCAGCCTTTTGTCACCGTGACTGTTTTCCTGGATAGTTTTTGCCATGCCTGATCAGCCTGATCGCCGTAAACGGATTTCATCCATAGCAATAAGCCCTGACCGGGTGTGGATGTGCGTGGATCCTGATAAATAATCTTCAGATTATCTGATTGTTCCACCAGTGCTTTCAGGCTTGTCGGCGGATTCGATAATTTGTCTTTACGATAAACAAAAGCGAAATAACCATAATCAAAAGGGACAAATGTTTTATCTTGCCATCCGTCAGGTAAATTTACGTCAGACGTATCAACCTGATGCGGAGCCAGTAATCCGGTTTTTTTTGCTTCGGTCATCAGGCTGTCATCCAGCCCTAAAACAATATCTGCTTTGCTGTGATCACCTTCCAGTCTGAGGCGATTCAGAATTGAAACACCATCATCGAGCGCAATAAACTGCAAATCGCAACCACACTGAGTTTCAAATGATTTTTCAATCGCAGGCCCCGGCCCCCATTCAGAAGCAAACGAATCATAGGTATAAACCGTCAGGACAGGTTTCTCAGCAGCAGAAGCATTCAAAGCAGTAAAGACACTACATAAAGCAAGGGGCAAGGATAAAGTTTTTACAGGTTTCACCGTTCGTTCTCCATTATTTGAACGGCACAGGGTTGAGGCAAATGAAGTGAACAAAACCAATGATCAACACATCACACTCAATTCCTACGCCAGCATTATCTGGTTCAGGTCACCAATTCTGATGATTGGTATTATGGGTCCCGGTTTTCAGGCCGATCTCAGCGTCAGAATATGAATATAATCATATCTGGTTTAGCTCCCCAATGAGTGCGAATGAGTTTACTGTGAATCTGAAAAATTAGCTATAATTTCCCGTATTTCTTCCCTTTTCACTCTGTGGGGCGATTGTCATATCCCCAGCGGGGAACCATAGTTTGCTCTATCCCCAGATGATCGGAAATACGCCCGACCATGAAATCAATCATATCTTCTACTGATTCCGGCTGGGTATAAAAGCCCGGCGATGCAGGCATAATAGTCACGCCCGCCTGAGACAGCTTGAGCATATTTTCCAGATGGATGGTAGAAAATGGGGTTTCACGCACCACCAGAAGCAGTTGCCCTCTTTCTTTAATTACGACATCAGCTGCCCGTTCAATCAGGTTGTCTGACATGCCATACGCAATCGCAGCAAGACTCCCGGCAGAACAGGGACAAACCACCATCTGTTTTGGCGCAGCGGAACCGGACGCAACCGGAGAAAACCAGTCTTCTTTGCCGCAGACAACCAGCTGCTGTGGCCGGCACTGCATGTAATCCACCAGAATCTCGTGTGTTTTTTCCGGTGAGGCGGGTAATTTCACCCCCTGTTCGGTTGCAAGAACCACCCGGGCCGCAGAAGAAATCAGCAGATAAACCTGATAATCAGCTGCCAGTAAATGCTGTAGCAACCGAAGTCCGTAAGGACCACCTGAAGCTCCCGTCCATGCCAGTGTTATCTTTTTTTCTTTTTTTAAATCAGACATACTCGTGCTTCTCCAATGCTGCTAATAGTTTTTGATGAATACCGCCAAACCCGCCGTTGCTCATCACCAGAATCTGATCACCCGGCCGGGAAAATGCCACAATTTGATCCACCAGAGAATCGACATCATCGCTGATAAAACCAGATGAACGACATTGCCCGGCCACATCAGTAACAGACCAGTCAAGTGCTTCTGGCTGGTATAAGAACACCGCATCAGCCTGATCAAGTGAAGCGGCAAGCGTTGCCTGATGAATCCCCATTTTCATCGTAGCGGAGCGGGGTTCCAGCACCGCCAGAATCCGTTGCTTATCCACCTTATTTCTCAGACCTTCCAGCGTCATCCTGATGGCTGTCGGGTGGTGCGCAAAATCATCATAAACACTCACCCCTTTGATTTCTCCCCGCTTTTCAAGTCTGCGCCGGGTATTCACAAAGTGACCCAGTGCTTCACAGGCAAGTTCAGGAACAACCCCGACATGCCGGGCCGCACCAATTGCCATCAATGCATTCTGTACATTGTGATCACCGATAAGCGCCCAGTCGACACGCCCGACAACATCACCTTTCCATAAGATCTGGAATGAAGATCCATCTTTTTTCAGTTTTGTTACATTCCAGTTTTCATCACTCCCGGTATATTCAGTTTCACTCCAGCATCCTTGCGCCAGAACATCCGCCAGATTCGTATCCTGACGCGGCAATAGTATTCTGCCAATTCCGGGAACAATTCTGACTAAATGATGAAATTGTCGCTTAATCGCATCCAAATCATCGAAGATGTCAGCATGATCAAACTCAAGATTGTTCATAATCAAGGTCCGGGGATGATAGTGAACAAACTTAGATCGCTTATCGAAAAAAGCACTGTCATATTCATCCGCTTCGACCACAAAAAAGTCACTTTCGCCCAGTCTGGCCGATGTATCAAAGTTACCGGGAACGCCACCAATCAAAAAACCGGGTTTGTAACCACAGTACTCAAGAATCCAGGTCAGCATACTGGATGTGGTTGTTTTTCCATGTGTACCCGATACGGCTAATACCCATCGTTCGCGCAATAAATGTTCACATAGCCACTGCGGTCCGGAGGTATATTTGAGGTTATGATCTAACATGTATTCCACGCATGGATTACCACGCGTCATTGCATTGCCAACCACAATTAAATCCGGTTCAGACTTAAGCTGCTCAGGGTTATAACCCTGAATAATTTCAATGCCTTGCGACTCAAGCATTGTGCTCATTGGCGGGTAAACATTTAAATCAGAACCCGTGACACGGTGTCCCATTTGACGGGCCAGAATGGCAATTCCGCCCATGAATGTGCCACAAATTCCCAATATATGTATGTGCATGAATTCGTCATATTCCTCTGCTGAAGAGACTCTGCTTCATTATCATGATTCATTCCGGTAAAAGCGAGTCAGAAACCCGTAATTTCACGATAAATAAAGCGTTTATTTGCTTCAAAAATTGCCATCATAACTTTTTTTAAAAAATGAGAGGTTCATCAGTTAGTTCATTACCATAAATAAGATCCCGGTCATAGACTTTCAAACAGTCATCGAAAAACAGTACTACTTTCAAGTGACTTCACGACTTTCCGAAACCTAAATGAACCCAAATGACAGTAAATGACAAAGAACGCGCTTCAGATTTTGTCGTCTCTGGATTAAACGGTGATTTTTTTGATTATATGTTGAAGGACACAATATGTCAGAAATGAGAACGCTAGGCGAGTTCATCATTGAAAAACAAACTGATTTCCCCCATGCCAGCGGTGAACTGTCTTCGCTTCTGGCTTCAATCCGCCTTGCAGCCAAGATTGTGAACCGGGAAATCAATAAAGCTGGTCTGGTGGATATCACCGGAGCTATTGGCCAGGAAAATGTGCAGGGCGAAGTCCAGCAAAAGCTGGATGTCTATGCGAATGAGAAATTTAAAGCAGCGCTGGAAGCCCGGGATCAAGTCTGTGGTGTTGCCAGTGAAGAAGAAGATGAAGTCGTTCTTTTTGATAAAGACCTCAACAAAAATGCCAAGTATGTTGTACTCATGGATCCGCTGGACGGCTCTTCAAATATTGATGTAAATGTTTCCGTTGGCACGATATTTTCGATCTACCGGCGCGTCTCACCGATTGGCACCACTCCAACCAAAGAAGATTTTTTACAGCCAGGTAATAAGCAGGTTGCGGCAGGTTATGTCATTTATGGTTCATCCACCATGCTGGTTTATACAACCGGCAAAGGTGTCAATGGCTTTACCTATGACCCTTCTTTAGGCACCTTTTGCTTATCTCATGAAAATATGATGATTCCACAAGACGGGCGCATTTACTCAATCAATGAAGGGAATTACATTCGCTTCCCGACGGGCGTGAAGAAATACATCAAGTTCTGTCAGGAGAATGTGCCGGAAGATAATCGTCCGTATACATCACGATACATTGGCTCTCTGGTGTCCGATTTTCACCGGAATCTGCTGAAAGGCGGCATCTATCTTTATCCAAGTACATTAAGCCACCCTCAGGGCAAACTGAGACTGCTTTACGAATGTAATCCGATGGCTTTCCTGATGGAACAGGCCGGTGGTATTGCCAGTGACGGCGTGAACCGCATTATGGATCTGGAACCGAGAGAGCTTCATCAACGTGTTCCGTTCTTTGTCGGCTCTCCAAATATGGTCCGCAAAGTCGAAGAATTCCTTGAGAACAATCCGGATTAACCGCTTCAGGACAGGCGCCCTTTGCTTCAGAAGGGCTTCCCTGATTCTGTAGTATCCCCGGATGATTATTTCATGTGACAGGCGATTTCAGTCATACAGGTTTTGCGTTCAAAGCTGAACTGAATAATAATATGCGTCCTAACTGAAAAGTTAATTAAAATCTAAGGAATTCTCTCATGAGCTTGAACAATGTGCCTGCTGGCAAATCTCTTCCTGATGACATTTATGTTGTTATCGAAATCCCGGCAAATGCAGATCCGATCAAATACGAAGTAGACAAAGATTCCGGTGCTGTGTTCGTTGACCGTTTCATGTCTACACCGATGTTTTATCCATGTAACTACGGTTACGTGAATAACACATTATCTCTGGATGGAGACCCGGTAGATGTTTTGGTACCGACACCTCATCCACTGGTTCCTGGTGCTGTCATTCGTTGCCGTCCGGTCGGTGTTTTGAAAATGACCGATGAGTCAGGTGAAGATGCAAAAGTTGTCGCTGTTCCTCATTCTAAACTGACGAAAGAATATGATCACATTCAGGATGTTGATGATCTGCCTGAATTGCTGAAAGCACAAATCAAGCATTTCTTTGAGCGTTACAAAGAGCTTGAAGCAGGTAAATGGGTCAAAGTTGACGGCTGGGAAGATGCAGAAGCTGCACGTGCTGAAATTCTGTCTTCTTACGAGCGGGCTCAGAAATAATCAGCTATCGATTCATTTCAGACCAATAAATGAAAGCCATTATCTTTCGAGATAATGGCTTTTTTTCAGAACGTTTTTCAGAAATGGCAATTAAAGTGGGTCCATCAACGCTATTCATAATCGGATTCTGACATATAGGCTCCGGAAGTAACATCATCTTCCCATTGCCCCTGCTCATATGCTGTTCTGAAATCAGGGTTATCCTGATCACAAACACCATAATAAGGTGCTTGTGTCAGCCCTAACTGAAACGGGTCCTGAGCACAATACGCCTGATTACCAGCGCTATATCCCTGAATATAATCTGCATAACGTTCATCAGTTAACTCGTTTACTCCCTGCTCTGACAGTTCAGCAAAAGAAGTTTTATCCAACCCCTGAAACCCCTGATCATACCCGAATTGCTGCCATCCCTGACTGTCAGACACAACGGGTAAAGACTGAGAACTACAAGCTGAAATGAATAACGCACATACCACTGTTAATAAACTTTTCATGGGAGTTTCTCCTCATCTCCAGATTCATTAACAGTGTAGATGTGTTAATTGTAATTAATTAGTGCGATCTATGTAAACAAATGCAAAGTCAGGTGAAGCAATGTAAAGACGCTTCACCTGACTTCGTTCAGTTGGAAATCAAGTCGATGAATTTACTTCAAAAACCCTAAAAAATCAGCTATAGCCCTGATACTTTGAATGTATCCTGTATAAAATTTTCCAGCTCAGAGCTAATACTGAGAGCCTGATGCGCCAGCATTGAAACTTCATCTGCAATCAAAGCCAGTCTGCGGCCACTTTCTCCGGCTTTTGCAGCTTCAATGACTGTATTCAGTGCCAGTAAATTTATCTGAGCAGAAAGCTCCAAAACCGTATTCAGCATTTCATGAAAAGGGGCAGAAATCTCTTCATTCAGATAAGCCATGTCAGGTTGTACAAAGGTTCTCTTCGATTTTTGCATCAATCGCTGAATGGCCAGATAAGAGTTTTGAAAATCTTGAGGATCAAATCTCCGGCGCTCCTGATCACCCTGTTCATCAGACTTTAAAACAATCCCATCGCAAATTTGATTCAAAAGAAATTCATCTGTGGGAGAATTCACTCTTAGCCGGTCTTTCAGTTGTTCATAAAGTAATAATGTGCTGATTTCTGATTCTTTTAGTTCAAGTTCAGCACTAAGTTCATTAATATCCCTTTGGTAAAATCTTTTTAATCGTTCTACTTCTTGACGTAACAAATGAGTATCCGACTCATTTGGTCTACTCAATAATACCACCTCAACCTCCTGCCTGTTCAAAGATAAGCATTTTATAATTTTTCCCGGCAATATAGCTTGAGTGTATAACCAGACCATTTTTTATAATTTTAATATCCAGCAAACTGACTCAATTTACCAACATCCAGACATCTGTTCACTCAAGATGACACGAGAGTAACAGAACAAAAAGCACCCAATTCATCCAGCTTAAGGAAAAAGGAACTTGATTCAGGAATCATATTTACGATATTGATGAAAGTGTTTCTATACCGATCAGCAAAAATCCCTGACCGGTCACATTATTATGCAACACGGAAAAGATTAGCACGTTTTACAGGTAAGTGTAGCGGATCAAACAGAAAGGCAGGATAGCACCGACTTAAAATCCGGTGAAACAGCATGCGGTGCTTCCTGAAATTATTCTAACCAGAGTCGCCTGGTGGTTGGTTGTTTAGAGGTGTTTTCATAAAATCCCTTACCATGGGAATGCTATTAGTCGTAGCACACAGGTTCTCCATAGTAAGGGAAGTACTGCTTATGGACTCAGGTTATTAAAAATGGAAATCAATCTGTGTCCGGATCAGGTGTTTACTTGAGCTATCCGTAGAGATTTTTTTCTGTTGTGAGTAGAAGGTTTCCCACACGACATTTTTGTACAGCACATATTTAACGCCGGCGATCCATCCTTTTGCATCTGCAGGCAATGAGCTCCATTCATCATCATGTGAGTAATCACCATACTTTTCAAAGTCGATATAACGGGCATACAGGCTATATGAACCAATCTGATTTAAGTCAGTGGCTTTATAGTCGACACGATATTCCTGACTGTTGTTATAGTCATCCGCATTGGTCCAGACATAACTACCAGTCAGCGTCACATCATCAATTGGTTTGTATTGCAGCTCAACGGCTCCCATACGATCCATCATTTGCTTATCATCGTCATTTTCGTTGCTGGCGAACGTCAGGCTGGTTGCCAGTTGATCGACGATGTGACCTGTCACGTTCAAACCACTGATTGTAGTTTCTGAGCCATTAGGCATCGTGACCAGATCGCCCTGACGAGGTCTCCACCAGAAAGCTTTCGCATTCCAGTCTTTCACAAAGGTGTAATCAACCTGAATACCATCAGCAGCATGACCGAATGGTACATTCTGGAAGCCAAGCCCCCACCATTTTGTACCAAGCGCAAGACCTATACCGTCATATGGATGACCTTCTACCCAGATACGCTGAACGGTTCCGTCCTGATCATCACTACCCGGGTCATCACGCCATGACTGGTTCACGGTATAACCTTTACGGGCTTCGCTTTGGAAATGAGCTTCCCATTCATCCGAGACTTTCATCTTCGCTTCAAAATCCATGTAGAAGTGTCGGTTGTTTGTGCCGGCACCGATACCGATTTCATCCCGGTCATCATGGTCATACTTAGCCCGGAAGAAACCAAAAAAAGTAATTCGTTCGATCGCGGACTTCAGCGCTTCATAGCCGCTGCTACCTTCATCCAGTTTTGGATCATTAATTTTTGCCAGATTGCTTTCATACTTTTCACGCATCTGGCGCATTTTCTGTAGTTCAGCTTCATAGGTCTGATGCATCTGTTCCATTTTGGCAACTTCTGCGTCCAGTGCTTTCTGATCCATATGATCATCTGCAAATGTTGCTGCCGAATAGAGGGAACAGCAGGCGCAACTGAGTGTCACTGCGAGTGATAGCGTTTTAATCTTCATTGGTAGATATCCTATATATTTTTGTAGGGTTTGCTTCTCCAGCAAACTGTTCTTTTATTACTTCATCCGGAAATACCGTGATGTATCTTTTATCTAAGATTGTTTATTTCGTTATCGGTCGACTGCCATTCATCGCCATCCAACCACTGCCGAAACGGCCGATAATATTAAAACTTGTGAATGACTATTCCTGACTTCCTGGCATCCCCGAAGGAAACCAAAGGGAAACCGGTTCCCCGAAAAGCCACATTAACCAGTAAAACGCACGTCCCATTGCATTTTTAGTCGCAATCTCAGGTATATAATCAATGTGATTTCTGAGACATACAGTTAGTAAAATCTCAGAAAACTCTGTAATTCTATAAATCTATATCGATTAAGATTGTGCAGGGCTGCACATTTTTATTTTTTGGGGATTAAATATGGAAACCGGTTTCACGTTTTGCAAAGCAGGTCACTAAAATAATTAAAAAAGAAAAGCGACCCGAAACTAAAAATATAAGTTTCAGGAAGAAATCCGGCTGATATTTTGATTATTCTCAACTATCTTCACAAGATAAAAAAGTTATTATTGCTGGCACCAATCACCTGAAATAATAACCTGCTTTAATTTAGAAACATCCTGATATATATAAATCCAGGCACGTCCGAAAGGCGTATTAATCTCCTCACGACGATACTCAACCGGAATATCTTCCAGCTCATCAAGCCGGGCCAAACACGCCTCACTCACCTCATAAACTTCGCCACAGACTGACTGCTCTCCCTGAGTCAATCCCGGATATTCCCCGAGGTGATACAACGCATACGCTGGTTTTGTGCTGTAATAACCCAAAAATTTGCTGTCTTCGAGAAAGAAGTGATTCATTTCCCCTTGCCGGAGCGTACCGTAAACAAACACTAAATGTTGCATATTTCCTCCCTGAAATATGACTATACCCAAACAGCCTGAAGATGCAGGTTTGCCTGGGTATAAAGACTAATCAAATTCAAATTGATACAACAGATCAACTGTACTGGTCAATCCGGAAACAGCCTCCAGATACAGATCTTTCATCAGCCGGTAACGAACCGTAAACTCACCAACTGAATTAAAAATACCCACCCCGTATTTCACCTGTAATCCCGGTAGAATATAACCACTGACAGTGACCTGCGTACCATCTCCGGCACCATTGGTATCCAGCTCCAAATCCTGAACGCCAAAGGCTTGCCCCAACTCTCCGACCAGTTTACCACTCTGAGCCAGCGTCAAACCAATCAGACTGCTGGTCACGGTATGGCCTCCGGAGTCAGATGTCAGGTTTTTCCCTCTGAGCAGGTAAGATAATGCATTCGCCTGAGGCATAGCCGGGTCAGAAAAAACGGTGACGACAGGGTTATCGGCCGGACCTGTCACCTGAATACCGGCTGTCACTTCATCTTCTATCTGCTCCGGGTTACGGATGGCCGTAATAGACACATAGGGCTGATCGGCTGGCCCGTTCATTAATATCTTCCCTTGCTGTATCAGTAAGTCCTGACCAAAAGATCGATAACTGCCATCCAGTATATTCACTTCTCCGTGTATAAATGGAGACTGATCCCGTTGCGAGACATTTAATTTACCCTGTAATCGTCCTTTAAGACCAAATGCAGCAATAGAAAGCTCATCGCCTAACTCAACACTTAAGTTCGTATTCAACCGAAATGGTAAAGCGCCTTTCTCTTGCCGGGGTGAACCAGATTCATCCAGAATCACCTGATCGTCAGACACTTTGATGGCGCCCGAAGGCAGTTGATCAATCTTAATCTCACCTTCAGGTAACGAGACTTTTCCGGTGACTGATGCAGATTTCGGTGACATTGTCAGTTTGATATCGGGGACAGCTTTCAGGCGGACCATAGGCAGCATATTTATCTGCACACTATCGAAGTACAGATGCGAGAAGATCTTCCAGTTATCAGGTGATTTCCAGTCTCCTTTACCTTCCAGAGACAATTTCCCGTCCGGCGTCTTCACATCCGCAAGCCAGTCCGCCTGATATCCATGCAAAGTAACACGGATTTTTCCCTGACGGATGTCTACAGGCGTCATTTGCCCTTTCACTCTCATTTCATCCATGCGCAAATCCCCATAGATTTGAGGGTGAAGCATCTCACCTTTGAGTTTCAGCCGGCTATTCACAACGGTATGAAAATCATTATATTCCCCCAGGAACCCCTTAAGAAAATCAAGAGAAACCTGATGAACTTCAATATCCCCCTGAATTTTCTTGTCTGCCTGACTAACATCCGGGATATCGAGACTCATTTTTAAATGACCATTTTGCGATAAATCCAACAATGTATTCAGAGATAACCGCTGATCCTTCACATGCGCCTGAACCCCAAAAGTCTGCCACTGTACTGTGACAGGCCTGGATTGTTCCATCTTCGTAAACTTGCCGGATTTTACCCCAGCCTGCATTGTCAATTCCGGAGACAAACCCTGTTGCCATGTCACGACACCATTACCGTTGACATCGCCACTCAAAGAAATATCTTCCGGTAAAAGCGTAGCGAGCTGCTGTAACCGGAGATGGTTTAAAGAAAATTTCAGCTGACCAGCCTCAGCGCTGACTTCAGCATCCTGATCCAGACATAAGTGAGCCTGCTTATTCAGCCAGCAATGCGCCTGAATTCTGACTTGTTTCGATTCACTATCCAGAAAAATTCCGGTTGGTTTTTCCAGTACAACAGACTGCTTTTTGGCTGATAGATTCACTTCAGTCAGCTTTCCCTGCCACTGTTTCCAGTTATCAGATACACCTCCGGATAACCGGAACACGCCATCACCCAATGACGTTTTCAGCGTCAGTGCTGCCTGATGTTTGTCCTGAGTTCCATGAATATTCAGTCTGGCTGAATCAATCCGGTCGTTCTGATATTTTCCTTCCAGCAGCTGAACATTCATCTCTCCCTGAATCTCCGGATCAGACTGAAGATGACCTTTCAGACGAACCGTCCGCGTACTGAACAGGTTTTGCCAGTGAATATGACGCCCGGACAGCTCCATGCTGAGATCCGGAGCAGACAGTTGCCCGGTCAGTTTGACTTCTCCCTGAACCTGACCAGATAAAGCTCCGACGGATTTAGATAGATCGGGGAAATGAATCCCGACATCCATGTTGAGCTGTTGATCAACAGAACCTTGTGCGACGAGATAATTTGGTCCATGTGAAAGATTCAGTCCGGGCACATCAACTTTCACTGCTTGCGATTTCGAGTCTCCCGATGCCTGAAAGCTGCCGGTGACCTGCAGTGGGTATTGTCTGAGTTTTCCTGTCACATTCATCTGTGAAACAGCAACAGACCAGGCAGGATCGATCATTGACGCTTCAAACCGGAATGTCCCATCAAGCTGCCCCGGATACTCCGGCCACTGAGTCTGCGGTTCAACATGACTCAGCTGAATATCCGAGTGGATTGAAAAACCATCTTGCCAGTTGATTGTCGATTGCCCGGAAACCTGGCCATTCAGCAAACCCAGTTCCAGCTGAGCCAAATCAAACTGCGTCTTTGTTCCGGCTCCGGATAATTTGAAATCTGTCTCCGGGATGTCCTGCCCGTTGACCTGACCATCCCCCTGAACCTGATATTTTTCCGTATTACCCTGAATCACCAGATGCCCTAATCCAAATTGATAAGCCGGGGCACCGGCAGGCGGCCACCCACCTGACAAATGATTCACTTCAACCCGGAACGGAAAATGTTCAGAGGCAGATAAAGGCGCGACTTTTACCTTCATTTCCCCGGTAATTTTTCCATCCAGTGAAATATTGCTTTCCAACTGTTGCAAACTTCCTTTTGCCGTCACAGAAACCGACTGTCCGGACAGCTGAGAGGCTTTCAACAATGTATCCAGCTGTAAATCCAGCGGATAATGCCGGTTCAGCTCAAGATGTCCTTTCATCCGGACATCCACTTGCGGTGTGTTTAAATCGAGTTTCTTTAGCCGGACATCATGATGAAAAGCACTGACAGCCAGATCAAGCCTGTCAATCAATTGTTTTTCTGGCTGATGGAGCGTCAGCTGAGATAAATGAAATTCAGGCATACGGATATGCAGAGGAATCCATATTTCCGGTAATGAAATATCCTGAACAGGAGTGGTTGGTGATGTCTTCGCTTTGGCTGATGGTTGAACATCATGTTGAGTCAAAGTGACATCAATCTTATGCCAGTTCACTTGAGTGATACGAAGCTGGTCCCGGTGAAGATGAAGACCACCAGCAAATGTCTGCCAGACAACCGTCGCCTGCGGGGTTGATACCTGCACATCATTTAGCTCAATCCGGGATAAAGTGACCGGAACCGGGAGGATAAAATCCGTTTGTCTGACCGGTGTCCCAGGAAGTTCGGCTGCTTCAGGTTCAGGCTTTCCACCCGACAATTCAATGTCTGCGCCATTCACGGTCAGTGAATTCACACACAGAGCCGGTTGCAGGAAGCAGTGACTGTCAACATCCAATGCAACCCGGTTAAGCCGGATAGCCACCTGTGTTACCGGATCTTTGTAACGGACATCCGTCAAAACAAATGAGCGGCCGAGCGCACCTTCCGAAGGACCGATCTGTAGTGTTGGTACAAACTTTTCAGCCCCCCATAAAGCCAGTTTTAATCCTGCTGGAGACAGCAGAGTAAAAGCAAGGACGGACGCACTCACCAGTAAAAGCGCACAAATAGTGATAAAGCTATATTTTCCGAACCGGAACAAAAAGCGAATCATAAATCAGGCCCTAATGTAAAATGTAGTCTGAATTCATCGCCCGGCTGGTTATCCAGCCCCCATGCAAAGTCAAGACGAACGGGACCGACCGGAGAAACCCACCGAATACCGACTCCGGTTCCCCGCTTCCAGTCCGGTGTTTTGTTAAATGCATCACCATAGTCATAAAACAGTGCCAGCCACCAGTTGCCGGTTAACTGGTATTGATATTCAAGCGAAGCCGTTGCCAGGTACCTGGCCCCGGTTAAAGCGCCACTACTGTCCACCGGAGAAACAGAATCATAATCATAGCCCCGGATACTGTTATCTCCACCAGCAAAGAACCGTAACGATGGAGAAACCTGACGGAATTCATCCACCAGATTCACGCCCCCGTCAATCCTGGCTAAAAAACGGTGATCTTCCAGATAAGTTCTGATCCATGAGGTACTCCCCTGAATCCGCAGCAAATCGGTTTCCGATAACGCATGTTGATTACCGTATTCTATCGTTAACGTTTCTTTATCTCCCCAGGTAAACAGCCGGGTTCCGCGGGTTCGGGTCCGGGTGAATGTGATTCCGGGTAAAACAAACTGTCCCACATCATCAAGAACCCCCTGCTCATAATTCTCTATCAGATACCGGATGAAAATGGTCCGGTTCCAGCCATTATCTAAATGCCAGTGTCGCTCCAGAGATAAGTTTGACTCGATACTTTTCGTATCCAGATTATCAACTTTCTTCAAACCGTACTGAATCTGATAGTACTGATGAAGCACATCCTGCAGGGGGATTTTATATCCGGCAATCACCACCTGTTCCGGTCCTGAGAGAGACATTTTGCTGCTAAAACTGTGTCCGCTTTCATTCAGCCAGGGTTTGACCCACTTCAGAGATCCCTGGATCCCGACATCAGTCGAATACCCTAAACCTGTTTCAACCTGATTTCGGGATGCTGGAGTCAGGACAACATGTACAGGTAACTCTCTGCTTTCTTTTAACTTAGATAAATCAGGAGTAATCGCTATCGAACCAAACCAGTCCGTATCCGACAGATTTTGATTAAATTCACCCATACCGGAGATCTGATAAGGATCACCAGATTGAAAAGGCTGTAATGACAAAACTTTCTGATCATCAATCTGACTGCCAGAGATTATTATCTGACCAAAGTGATATCGGATACCACTGTCAAAATCGAGGATGATGTTTGCCTGATACTTATCCGGCCTGACTTCGATACGGCTTTGCGTGAATTTACCGTTGAAATAGCCTTTTTTGAGCGCCAGATTTCTGATATCTGATTTGAATTTTTCATAGTGGGCATGGTTTAAGATCGCGCCGGCTTTTATCTGGCTTTGCTCACGCAACCTGATAAAATCTTCATCCAGCCCGGCTTCGCCGGATATTTGAATCTCAGCCCGGAGAATTCGTGTTGGTTCACCTTGCGTGACAAACACGGATAACTGTTTATCTTCGGTTTGAAATGAGACTGATGCATGGTAATAACCTAAAGCTTCAAGTGCCTGAGATATATTTTCCTGAATAAAAGCGTGTAAGCGCAAACTGTTTGCATCTTCATGTTGTGAGATACCGGATAAATAAACATCAACATTGTCTTTCAGTTGACCTTTCAGTCCATTTACAACCACATTCACTTCTGCATAACCGGCAGCAGAGAAACAAATGAAAAAAACATAACAAAAAGTGAAAATACGCCTCATACAATTGTTTTATCTTAATGTCAGAAGTGAATTGAGTTTATCATAACTAACATAAACGCTGTCGTCTGTACGCAGATAGTTAAATCTGAACTACATTTTATCCATACATCAGGGCGGCACACTGTCGAAGTAACAGATTGTAATCAAAGCCATGCATCATCATTCCATATGGCTGATACCTGAGTCTCCGCCAGAGCGACAACAACTCAGGTATATAAAGAGAAAGGAAAAGTCATGCCAGATAAACAAACAATGATCCCCCAGAATGAAGCTTTAAAAGGCCGTGCAATCCCATTCGATGTGGAAGACACCCATTTTGTCAATCAATCAAGCATTCACGCAGAACCAACCAAAGATCAGGCGAAAATCCTGCTGGGTATGGGATGCTTTTGGGGCGCCGAAAAAATGTTTTGGCAACTCGAAGGGGTAATATCAACTTCTGTCGGATATTCAGGAGGTTACACTCCGAACCCGACTTATGAAGAAGTCTGTACCGGTAAAACCGGTCATACTGAAGTCGTCAGGATTATCTACCAGCCCGGGCTGATTTCTCTTGAAACCCTGTTAGCCGGTTTCTGGGAAAATCATGATCCAACCCAGGGCATGCAACAAGGCAATGACCTTGGAACACAGTATCGTTCAGCCATCTATTTTTATAACGATGAACAACGTGTTATTGCAGAACGCTCAAAGCAACGGTATCAGGAAGCTTTAATAACCGGTGAGCGCGGAACAATTACAACCGAAGTCATCCCGGCGGGTCCCTACTATTTTGCAGAAACTTACCATCAACAATATCTGGCAAAAAATCCCGATGGATATTGTGGCCTCAACGGGACAGGCGTCTGTTTTACCGGCTGATAATAATGCTTGCGCCAACAGCAATGTTATATTATAACGTTGCTGTTTCTGTCCATTCTGGTTCCCTATGTACAACGTCAGCAAAACAGATTGCCAATATAAACAGGGAGTTGCTTTAGCGGCTGTCTTTTTTGTGATTTGGCTGGGATTTGCTGAGATATATCATCAGTTTGACACAATAGAAGCCCATCATAGCCACCATGATTGCCAGCAGTTCAGCAGCATCATTCATGGTCTTCAGACATCAGATTTAACAATTTCTGCAGTTGTCTTACACGGTTATATTGAGCCCGAAACAGAAGTCATCCGGATCAGTCGCCCGATATCCGCTTATGATGCGCGTTCACCGCCAATAACCGAATTAAGTATGAACCATTTTATTTAAATCATCTTAATTACGGAGTTTTGACATGTTAAAACCTTATCATATTGTTGTTCTTGCCGGATTGGCAGCGACATCAATACAAGCCGAAGAAAGTTTCCGCCAGCATGAAGCCCATGTACATGGCGTTGTTGAAATGAATATTGCTCAGGATGCAAACGAGCTTTTAATTGAAATTACCGCACCTGGTGCTGATGTCGTTGGATTTGAACATAAACCACAATCTCCTCAGGAACATAAGGTTTTTGACAAAGCGATGGCCCGCCTGAGTCAGGCAGACAGTATTATCTCTGTCAATAAAGATGCCCGGTGTAAAATCACTCAAACTGAGATTCATCAGACCACGCACCATCATGATGAACATGAACATCACGATGAAGGCGAGCATCACCATGATCACGATAAAGCCGATCATCATGATGAGCATGAACACCATGACGAAAACGAACACCATGATCATGATAAAGCGGCTCACCACGATGAACATGAACACCATGACGAAGACGGACATCATGATCATGATAAAGCGGCTCACCACGATGAACATGAACATCATGACGAAGACGAACATCATGAACATGAACATGAACATGAACATGAACATGAACATGAACATGAACATGAACATGGCGAGCATAATGCGTACTCAATTCAATACCATTATGAATGTGGGAAAGCAGCCAATCTGAAACAACTATCAACACAGTGGTTCTCTCACTTCCCGAATACACATCGTATCCACGTTAATATTTTTACAGATAAGCGTCAGAGCTCAGAAGAACTTACGCCTGAAAAACATCAGGTCGCTTTATAAAGATTTCTGTCTCACAAAGTCTGGTAAGTCCTCACTTACCAGACTGTTTACCGGACGTCGTATCATGAATAATTCTGAATTAACTGCTCAACAAAATTGTGTTATTTCACTCAAAGACACCAAATTTCAGTGGCCCGGAGACTCATCTCCTGTAATTGATATCTCTGACTTAGAGGTTCAAAAGGGAGAGCATTTATTTGTAAAAGGCCCCAGTGGCTGCGGTAAATCAACGCTGCTTAGTTTACTCACAGGTATCAACACTGCCCGCTCCGGTTCAGTTACTATTTTAGGACAACAGCTGTCACAGCTTTCAGCCAGTCAGCGGGACAAATTCCGGGCTGACCACATCGGGTACATTTTCCAGCAATTTAATTTATTGCCTTATCTGTCAGTCATTGAAAATGTGTTGCTCCCCTGCCAGTTTTCAAGATTACGTAAAAAAAACATTTCCGGCTCATTACAGGATAAGGCTCTTCAGTTACTCCGTCGTCTGAAACTTCCGGAAGCATTATTACATCAACCGGTTATTGAACTGAGTATCGGCCAACAGCAGCGTGTTGCCGCTGCCAGAGCTCTCATCGGTTCTCCTCAGTTAATTATTGCTGATGAACCAACTTCATCGCTGGATTTTGATAATCGCAGTGCTTTCATTGAATTACTGCTTGAAGAAGCCAATCAGGTGAATTCGACTCTGGTATTCGTAAGCCATGATCCAACACTGGAGCCTCTATTCAACCGAAGCATTAACCTGCCAGAAGTGAACCAAGCGAGGAAATGTGCATGAAAACAATCGCAACCTTGTCCTGGAAAAGTGTATTCAACCGAAAAACAACCGCAATTCTGAGTATTTTAACTGTCGCGATATCGGTCATTCTGCTACTGGGCGTAGAACGAATCAGAACTCAGGCTAAAAGTAGCTTTGCCAATACAATTTCCGGTACAGACCTCATTGTGGGGGGACGTTCAGGACAAGTAAATCTATTGCTTTATTCGGTATTCAGAATAGGAAATGCCACCAATAATATCGACTGGAAAAGCTTTGAAGAATTCAGTCATCACCGGGCGGTGAAATGGGCCATTCCTATTTCACTGGGTGACTCGCATAAAGGCTTCCGGGTCATGGGAACCAATCAGGACTATTTCAGATTTTATAAGTATGGTCGTAAGCAACCACTTACTTTTACTGAAGGCAAGCCTTTTCATGGCCTGTTTGATGCAGTCATCGGCTCTGATGTCGCTCAAAAGCTTGGGTATAAAATTGGCAGTAAAATGATTATTGCACATGGCATCAGCGATGTGGGTTTTGCCCGGCATGATCATCTGCCCTTCACCGTTGTCGGCATTCTGGCTCCAACCGGAACACCGGTCGACCGGACGGTCCATGTTTCGCTTGCTGCCATTGAGGCCATCCATGTCGGATGGGAATCAGGGGCACATATCGGAAAAACACCGGATGCTAAAACATTAGAAAAACGTCATTTTCAGCCAACCCAGATCACAGCCATGTTGCTGGGGTTAAAATCCAGAATTATGGCATTTGCATTGCAACGTGAAATCAATGAATACAGAAAAGAACCGCTGAGTGCCATTATGCCGGGTGTTGCCCTTCAGGAATTATGGGGCATGATGTCCGTTGCTGAACAGGCGTTAATGGCGGTTTCTGTCTTTGTGGTCATCGCCGGGTTGATGGGAATGCTGAGCAGCTTACTGACCAGCCTGCAGGAACGGCGTCGTGAAATGGCTATTCTCAGGGCCATGGGCGCGCAACCCAAACATGTTTTTGCCCTGCTGATGAGTGAAGCCAGTGCATTAACGTTTATTGGTATTGTCGTCGGTTTAATCGGCGTATATGGCCTGATGTTTCTTATTGCACCGGTCATTCATAACCATTATGGTATTCTGATTCAGCCAGAGATGCTGACGCCTCATGAATGGTTGCTGCTCGGTTATGTGCAGCTGGCTGGCATGTTGATTGGCGTTGTGCCATCTATACGAGCTTATCGTCAGTCCCTGAGTGACGGAATGACGATCAGAATATAAGGAATATGAATGTACAAATATATATTGGTTATTTTTCTTTCTATGGTTAGCTTATTTCCTCACTCGGCCTGGAGTGAGGAAAAACCACTGAAACTTGACTGGATTGACCTGATTCCGGAAAAAGAACGCAGTCAGTTTAATCAGCAGGGAATGCCGACGGTGAATCATAATGGACAGGCGCCTGCGAAACAGGCTCACATCGGATCCGTGCGTCCTGAATTAAATGGTAGCTTTGTCAAAATTCCCGGTTTCGTGATTCCTTTGGAAGGGGATGAAAATACCGTTACTGAATTTCTTCTGGTCCCCTATTTCGGAGCCTGTATCCACGTTCCGCCGCCGCCGCCAAACCAAATCATTGATGTAAAATTCCCCAAGGGTGCACCGGTACAAGAGTTATGGGATGTTGTCTATGTCATCGGAAAGCTGAAAACAGAGTTTGTCAGCAGTGATGTCGCTGATTCGGGATACGTCATTGAAGGAATTCGTATTGAAATGTATGAAGATCAATAATGGGTTCTTATATGACAATATAGTGAGCCAGATAAACTAAAAGTAAAAAATAGCACAGGAAAATTAAGACGGTTGAAATTATCTTTTTCACAAAACACTTGATTAAAAAATTAACATTGGCAACAATTTTAACAAATAATTATCATAAGGTTGAGTAAAACTTATCGTTTCGTGAATCTGTCTCTGGATGTATTTCTGATTAAAGGTTACATTATTTTTAACTTAGCTATCAGTGTTTGCAGAAATGGAAGAAGAACAACGTTCACCTGTAACAATTGACCAGGAACCCGGTAAGTCTCAGCCTAAATCTCAGCCAAAGAGCCGTTATATTCAGGACAGTGCAAGTAAAATTCTTCATATCGCTCAAAACCAGGGTGTTGAGGCTCTGATTCGGGAAGAGAAACCTAAGCTATCTCCGTTTGAGAGAGCCGTTCAGCGGGAGAAAAAACTCCAGGAAAGACGCCAGAGAAACCTTGAACGCATCATCCAGCTGTCTTATAAATCCTGTAAGGATGAGACAGCTGGCGACCCGAATCAGGACTGGCTGTATCGCTTCTTTGAAATGGCTCAGGATATTCATGATCCCTCAATGCAAAAATTATGGGCTCAGGTTCTGAAAAAAGAAGTGACCAATCCGGGCGCAACGTCAATGAAAGCCCTTCAGATACTGAAAGATATGACACCGAAAGAAGCCCAGATTTTACAAAAATCAGCGGCGCTGGGCTGTAGTTTTGGCAATGATCAGAGTCAGAAACTCCTGGTCGGCATTCATGCCCAGAACAGTATTTTCAGCTTTGGTAAACGCGAGCAAACTATTTCTGTCAGCCTTGGTAACTTTCAACTTCCCTATTCAAGCCTGCTGGTGCTCATCGAACTTGGGCTGCTACATGCCACTGAGCTTGAATCCGGTGAAATAGAACTTTCTCCATCCCTGCCTTTACACTATCAGGGCAAAAATCTATTACTACAGCCACTCAGTAAAGGAATTCACTTGCTTTACTATCGGTTCAGTCCAACCGGGAACGAATTATGCCGGCTGCTGGGAAACAGAATCAATCAGCAATATTATGATCAACTTGTGGCGATGCTTGGCCAGAAATTTATGATTCAAACGGACGTCAACAGCACGATGCATCATGCTGTTTAACGGTTTGGAATAAAGCCAGATTAAAGCTGAATAATACCCCGGCGATCGAGTTCAGCAAGGCATTGCTCAGCCAGTGCCTGAATGCCTTTTTCTCCGGCAGGCAGGTCAATTTCAGGTGATAGTGGCGCTTCATACTCCGAGTCGATCCCTGTGAAATCGGGAATTTCTCCTGCACGGGCTTTCTTGTATAACCCTTTCGGGTCGCGCTGTTCGCACACTTCCAGCGACGTATTGACAAAGACTTCCAGAAATTCCCCTTCTGGCAGTAAATCCCTGACCAACTGTCTCTCATTGCGATGCGGGGAAATAAACGCAGTCAATACAATTAACCCGGCATCCGCCATCAATTTAGCCAGTTCTCCGATACGACGAATATTCTCACGACGATCCTGCTCAGAAAAGCCTAAATCCCGGCACAGACCATGTCTCACATTGTCACCATCCAGAAGATATGTGTGATATCCAAGGTGAACTAAATGTTTCTCTAATTCCCCGGCAATGGTCGATTTCCCGGCACCGGAAAGTCCTGTAAACCATAATACAACCGGCTTTTGCTTCTTCAGTTTCGCACGGAGATCTTTATCAACCGTATGATGATGCCAGACAATATTTTCATCTGTGATATTCGACTCTGAGTGCATAAACACATCCTTTCTGACTTAAAATGGGAAAAACTCTGGTATGAGTGCCAGCACCAATACCGAATAAACAATAGAAAGCGGAATACCGACTTTGGCATAGTCGCTCAGTTTGTAATTACCGACACTATAAACCAGCAGATTTGTCTGATAACCGTAGGGAGAAATAAAGCTGGCACTGGCTCCGAATAAAATCGCCATTATAAATGGCATCGGACTGACACCATAGCTGATAGCCATACTGTAACCGACAGGAAATGCAAGCGCGGCTGCAGCATTATTGGTAATCACTTCCGTCAGAACTAATGTCATCAAATAGGTTGCAATTAAAGCGCCATAAACTCCCCAGCCATTAAATAATCCGGACAGGAAGTCGCCCATCAATTCAGAAACGCCTGTCGATATCATGAGCTGTGCAATGGAGAGTGCAGAACCAACAATGACAACGATATCCAGAGGGAAACGCCGCCGGAGTTCCTGTACCTGAATAATGCCAAATGCCAGTAATACCAGAATATAGACTGCCAACCCTTTAATCATCGGCACCCATTGCAGTAAAGCCGCAGCAATCACCACCGTAAAACCCGCCAGAACCCCAACAGATTTAAACAAGTCAAGGCGGGCACTGGATTCAAGATCATGCACCAGCACAAACTCTTTCCGGTGACGGCTACGTTCGTGTTCAAACCGCTTACCAGGAACCAGCACCAGAGAATCCCCCGGCATCAGAACAATGCTGCCTAAGCCCCCTTCCAGGCGCTCATGTCCGCGCCGGACAGCAACGACAACTGCATCAAAACGGTCGCGAAACCGGCTTGATTTTAAAGTTTTATGACAGAAGCTGGCTGATGAACTGACGATCACCTCAACAAAACTCTGTCCATTCAGATGCTGCTGACCAAAAAGGGTTAAACCTTTAATTTCCTGTAGGGTCGACACACTTTCAATATCGCCGCAGAACAACAGCCGGTCATCACTTTGCAGGACGAAGTCAGGATGAACGGAGGGCATACTCTCTCCGTGACGAACCACTTCTGCTAAAAAGAGTTTACGCAAACAGCGTAATCCATTTTCCTGAATACTTTTACCAGCCAGCGGTGAATCCGCATCAACAACTGCTTCCAGAAAATAGGGTAAATCATCCTGAGAACTTTCATCGTAAGAAGGCAGAAAATAACTGAGAGGAACTAATAAGATGACTCCGACGACAAGCACAACAATGCCAATTAAGGTCGGACTGAAAAAGTCCAGCCCCGGCAAGCCGGCATCTTCCACAAAGCTGTTAATGATCAGATTGGTTGAAGTCCCGATTAAGGTTAAAGTCCCACCTAAAATCGCAGCATAAGAAAGCGGAATCAATAACCGGGAAGGTGCATGCTGGCGATTGCGCTTTACTGCACCAATCAGGGACACAACAACAGCCGTATTATTGGTAAAAGATGAGAGTAAAGCTGTAGAAAAACCCAGCTTCAGAATCACCGATCCTATTTTTCCTTCAGAGATATGCTGGCTTACCCAGCCAATCAGACGGGTTTTTTCAAGAGCTGTTGAGGCAAGGATAAGCAAGACTAAAGTCAACAGAGATGAGTTGGTAAAATTCTCAGCCACATCATTAACATTCAGCAAGCCACTTAAAAAAGCGATCATTGCAGCCGCAGCAAACACCAGACTCGGTTTGATTCGTGTCAACACTAAACCGATGACGATACTGGCAAGCAGAACCAGTACTAATCCTTGTTCCCACATGGTTTCACCTCAGGAAAAAATAAAGCGCATAGTGCACAAAGACACGCCATGCGCTTTATCTGATGATATCAAAGGCTTACTTCAGTATCTGACGTAAATCCTTCGCTTCCCAGTGTGGGAAGTGTTTACGGATTAAAGCATTCAACTCAAGCTCAAATTCAGAGTAATGACCCGCTTCAGCTGTCAGCTGAGTTAACCCATCTCTGACCATACCGGCACCAACAGTCACATTGGTTAGCCGATCAACAATAATAAAGCCACCGGTATCGGCACAGTCCAGATAATTATCCAGAGCGACAGATTCATTAAAAGTCCATTCACACAGTCCAATGCCATTTAATGGTAATGTTTCTGTCTCAAACGTTTCCAAGTTATTAATATTATACTGATGGCGAATTTGTTTTACCCGGCCAATGGTTTTCTTTCCGGCAATTTTTATATCGTATTCACGATTTGCTTCCAACGGTGTTTCTGTCATCCAGACAACATCAGCTAAAAGATGATTCGTGCTTTGAACTTCATCTTTATCCAGTGCAATTAAATCGCCACGGCTGATATCGATTTCGTCTTCAAGCGTTAAGGTCACAGCCTGTCCGGCAAATGCTGAAGGCAAATCACCATCGAAAGTCACAATACGTTCAACTACAGATGTTTTTCCGGACGGCAAAACTTTTATCGAATCCCCGACCTGAACTGAGCCTGACGCAACTGTGCCTGCAAATCCGCGAAAATCCAGATTAGGACGATTGACATACTGAACCGGGAAACGAAACTGCTGATTTCTATCATCATTCTTCACATCAATGTCTTCGAGCAGGTCGAGTAATGTCGGTCCCTGATACCAATTCATGGATTGACTTTTTTCGACAACATTGTCGCCTTCCAGGGCAGAGATCGGGATAATGCTGAAATTTAAATCCCCGCGAAGACGTTGTGAAAATTGCTGATATTCATCGCGAATTTCCTCAAATCTGGCCTGATCATAATCAACCAGATCCATTTTATTAACGGCCACGATGAAATGCTTCAGACCAAGTAAATTTGAGATAAAGGAATGACGACGTGTTTGATCTAATACTCCTTTACGGGCATCGATCAATATCACCGCAACATCACACGTTGACGCACCTGTTGCCATATTCCGGGTATATTGTTCATGCCCCGGTGTATCAGCAATAATAAATTTACGCTTCTGCGTTGAAAAGTAACGATAAGCAACATCAATGGTAATCCCCTGTTCCCTTTCAGCCTGCAAGCCATCAACCAATAACGCAAGATCAGGACGATCACCCGTCGTACCGACACGCTGGCTGTCTGAATGGACAGCAGCAAGCTGATCTTCATAGATTTGCTTCGAATCATGAAGTAAGCGCCCAATCAGGGTACTTTTGCCGTCATCCACGGAACCACACGTCAGAAACCGAAGCAATGATTTGTTTTGATGTTGATTGAGGTATCCTTCAATACCTAACTCTGCAAGTTGTGTTTGAACTGCACTATTCATAAAACTATCCTTCGCTCCTTAGAAATAACCCTGACGTTTTTTCATCTCCATCGAACCAGACTGATCATGATCGATCGCCCGCCCCTGTCGCTCACTGGATGTCGCGACAAGCATTTCCTCGATGATTTCAGGTAATGTGCCTGCAGTAGATTCAATTGCTCCGGTGAGCGGGTAACAGCCTAATGTACGGAAACGCACTGACTTATTTTCAATCACCTCATCAGGACGAAGTTCCATACGATCATCATCGACCATAATCAACATGCCATCTCTTTCGACAACCGGACGCTCTTTGGCAAAATAAAGCGGTACAATATCAATACCTTCCAGATAGATATATTGCCAGATATCCAATTCAGTCCAGTTAGAAAGAGGGAATACCCGGATGCTTTCGCCCTTATTAATCTGACCATTGTAGGTATGCCACAATTCCGGACGTTGATTTTTTGGATCCCAGGTGTGATTTTTATCTCTGAATGAGTAGACCCGCTCTTTCGCACGGGATTTCTCTTCATCCCTGCGGGCACCACCAAATGCGGCATCAAAACCATACTTATCCAGCGCCTGTTTTAGTCCCTGGGTTTTCATGATATCAGTATGCTTTGAAGAACCATGAACGAATGGATTAATGCCCATAGCAAGACCTTCCGGGTTTTTATGCACAAGCAAATCAAACCCATACTTTTCAGCAGTGCGATCGCGAAAAGCGATCATTTCACGAAACTTCCAGTTGGTATCGACATGGAGCAACGGAAACGGAATTTTTCCCGGATAAAAAGCTTTACGAGCCAGATGAAGCATGACTGACGAATCTTTACCGATGGAATACATCATCACCGGATTTCCGAATTCAGCTGCAACTTCACGAATAATATGAATACTTTCAGCTTCTAATTGTTTTAAATGAGTTAAGCGTTGTTGATCCATCTCTGCTTCCTTATGACTCACAAAGAGAGTTTAATATGATGCAATTGAATTTCATTATGCGTATTGCTCTTTATGCATACTGCTGACATGTGATGAGAAATCTTTTTCTCCGAACCAGTGCAGCTGGTCAGAAAGTTTAACAACATCACCAATCACGATTAATGCCGGAGATTGTGCCTCAACTGCAAGCTCCGGCAAATCGCTAAGCGTTCCCTTAAATATTTTTTGTGCCGATTGAGTTCCACGTTCAATAATCGCAACAGGTGTACTGGCTGCACGACCGTGCTCAACCAGCTGCTGCTGAATATAAGCAGACTTCATCAATCCCATATAAATGACGAGAGTCTGATTCGTTCTGGCCAGCATTCCCCAGTCCATTTCATCACTTTCAGCTTTTACATGTCCGGTAACAAATACGGCTGACTGCGCATAATCACGATGAGTCAAAGGTATACCTGCATAAGCCGTCGCTCCGGCAGCAGCCGTGATACCGGGAACAACCTGGAATTTCACGCCAGCTTCAAACAGCACTTCAAGTTCTTCTCCGCCTCTGCCAAACATAAAGGGATCGCCTCCCTTGATGCGGACAACACGATATCCATGTTGCGCAAAATCAACGAGAAGTTTATTGGTTTTTTCTTGAGGAACACTATGGTGACCAGCTCTTTTCCCGACACAAACCAGTATGGCATCTGCGGGAAACAATGCCTTAATTTCATCAGAAACCAGGTAATCATAGAGTAACACATCTGCCTGCTGAATAAAGTTCAACGCCTTGACAGTCAAGAGTTCCGGGTCTCCCGGGCCTGCGCCGACCAAAGCAACTTCACCAGCTTTCAGGCGACTTTTTGTCAAATGCGGAATGGCATCTTTCATATTTGTAGTCTGTAATGATGACAAATGCTGATTCTGGACCGGAAGGCGAGTCACTACCTTGTGGTTTGCCATATCTCACACCTCACATAAAATCAATGTGTCCATTATGACGATCACTATATATTACATGAAATTCTAAAATTTCATTTTTTATTCAAAAAGGTGATAAAGGATTTAATTTCCGGCAGATTCATCCAATTGAAACACTCCCGGTTCTCTGTTCAATTCATCACATCAGACATACAATACCGATGCATATTTGCACTCAAATCATTTTCCCGGAATAAGGCTATAAGTATGGTATCACTGAAAACGTCAATTAAGACAGTTGTATATGCTGGGTTAGTAACATTCTCTGGTTTATCCGTCGCAGAAACACTGCATCTTCGTATTATCGAAACAACTGATATTCATGCGAATATCATGGATTATGATTATTATAAGGATAAAACATCTGAAAAAATTGGTCTGAGCCGTGCGGCATCACTCGTAAAACAGGCCCGCAGCGAAGTGGAGAATAGTGTCCTGGTCGATAATGGTGACCTGATTCAGGGAAGCCCGATGGGAGATTACATGGCAGCTCACGGTATTAAGCCCATGGAAGTACACCCGGTCTATCAGGCAATGAACCTGTTGAATTATGATGTAGGCAATATCGGAAACCACGAATTCAACTATGGCCTGTCATTTCTGCGTGAAACGATCAATGATGCAAATTTTCCGTATGTCAACGCGAATATTTACGATGCTAAATCGGGCAAGCATTACTTTAAACCATACATTATCAAATCTTATACATTTACGGATACAACAGGCCAGCCACAAAAAATTAAAATTGGCTATATTGGATTTGCTCCCCCTCAAATTATGGTTTGGGATAAGAAAAACCTGACAGGCAAAGTGACAACTCAGGATATAAAAAAGACCGCTGAAAAACTCATTCCCAAAATGAAGAAAGAGGGAGCTCAGGTGATTGTCGCTATTCCTCACTCAGGGTTATCAACATTGCCTTATCACCTGAATGCTGAGAATTCAGTTTACTACCTGTCAGAAGTCAAAGGGATTGATGCAATCACTTTTGGCCATGCTCATGCGGTCTTTCCGGGGAAAGGGTTTGATAACCTGCCTGACATAGATAATAAAAAGGGAACAATTAACGGTATTGCGTCAGTCATGCCCGGACGATGGGGCAGTCATGTAGGAGTAATTGATTTAGTATTGAAGACTCAGAATAATCAATGGATCGTCGCAGATAGTCATTCTGAAGCCCGGCCGGTTTATGATAAAAAAACTCACCACTCTCTGGCTAAGGCAGATCCACAGATCACTCATGCTGTTGCCAAAGCTCATAAGGCAACCCGGAAATTTGTCAATCAGCCTATTGGTCGCTCATCTGATGTTATGTACAGCTATCTGGCGCTTGTCCAGGATGATCCAACGATTCAAATCGTCAACCTGGCCCAAAAAGCTTATGTAGAGCAATTTATTCAGGGAGATCCCGATTTAGACGGACTACCGGTTTTATCTGCAGCTGCACCTTTTAAAGCAGGGGGAAGAAAGAATGATCCTTCTAATTATACTGAAGTTGAATCCGGCCAGTTAACATTCCGTAATGCTGCAGATCTATATCTTTATCCAAATACTCTGGTCGCTCTGAAAGTCACTGGAAAAGAGGTCAAAGAATGGCTGGAATGTTCCGCAGCACAATTCAACCAAATCAATCCGGAGAGCCCTGCCCCTCAGTATCTGATTAACTGGGATGGATTCAGAACTTATAATTTTGATGTCATTGATGGTGTTCAGTACCAGATTGATGTCACTCAACCCGCAAAATATGACGGGGAATGTAAAGTTATCAATTCTGATGCGGCCAGAATAATAAAACTGACATATCAAGGTCATCCGGTCAAAGACGATCAACCGTTCATTGTTGCAACTAATAATTATCGTGCTTACGGAAATAAATTCCCCGGTACAGGGTCTTCCCATATTGCTTTTGACTCACCGGATGAAAACCGGACCATTCTGGCAAATTTCATTACAGATGTGAGTCGCAAGCACCACGAAGTTCAGCCAAAAGCTGACAATAACTGGAGTTTTGCGCCAATTCATTCATCACAACCATTAGATATTCGTTTTGAGACCGCTCCGGGAGACAAATCATCAGATTTCATTCAAAAGTATGGATTTTATCCTATGACCTATCTGATGACTGATGAAGAAGGTTTTGCCGTTTATCGCTTACAACTAAATAAACAGGATTAACTCAGCGAAAAGCCATATATATAAGCCTATATACCCAAACAACCTGAAAATGCAGGTTTCAGTGAGATTTGTCTGGCTTTGAGACAAGGCACTGATTTGAAGACATAGTTATTCTACGTTGAAAATCAGTCACGCCGTATCAGAGCCTGACAAACTTACCCGCAGGGCGTGAGCTAAAAGGCACATTTCTGCGTCAAGAGAATTTGAGAGGTGGGTACTTCCCGCATTCCCTTTCCTTGAACTGTACCTTTCGGCTGCACGCTGAATCCTGCATTTTCAGGTTGCTTGGGTATATATGGCTTTTCGCTTCACAACATACGGACATCAGATACAACCCAACCATGATAGATTCACTATTTACTCCGGCCAAAACCGCCATCAGACAAGCGAAAAAACATAACTGACTGCTCTTTCTTCTCCAGTTGCAATATATCCAGCTGGCCCTTGGCTGTTAATTTGTACCGGATGAGTTGTCCAGGCTTAATGTCGCTGAGAGGTTTTTCAGAACCCTCAATTTTCAGAAGCGCGTTTAAATCGGTTATAGGCAAACTGTTTTTTCTGAAAAATTTTGAAAGAGTATCTCCTTCCTGAATTTTGTAAGCAACCCAAGCCGTCGTAGAACGTTTCTCCGAAGCAGCGGATGTCAATGACTGCTGAAGACTGCCACCACTTTGCTCACTTAAAACTTCAGGATTATTTAACTCGATCTCAACACGTTGATTACTGACAGATAATTGTTGATTTACAGTTGAAGAATTCTGAGGCCAGGGTATAAACACAATCACAATAAAAACAGGAATCAGGAAGGAAAGCAGTCTCCGGTGAGGTTGAGGTAATCTTATCCATAGTGAACGGGAAAGATGAATGACCTGGAGATTTTTTACAACGAGCATTCTGTCCCTCAAAGATACTCCAGGGTCGTTTATTTCTCTTCTATGACGACGCTTCATTGTACTTTGCTCTCCCGCACAGACCTGGCCATAACTATACAAACTGACTTTCTTATTTTCTGGTAATCATACTTCACTTCATTGAACCATAAATTAACATTAGAAATTAGCCATTATAAACATTTACGGCACATATACCTGACTTAGTATAAAAACTCCTGACTTTTGAGTACAGAGGAATAGAAAAATATCTTAAAGACTGACACAAACCTGAAATTTATTTTCTGAATGTCTCCAATTTACCGTCTTAGATGCTAACAATGACTTAGATAAGCTTATCATTTCATCAAACCTGAATAACTGTTATCCTGTTGCGTTTTAACGACCGAGAGAAACAAAGTCATGTCTGACATTAAGTTTGAAACAGTAGCTGAAAAAGCAAGTTATGGTATTGGCCTTCAAATGGGGCAACAACTTGCTGGTAGTGGTCTTGAGGGACTAAGTGTTGACGCAATTGCAGCAGGTATTGCAACTGCACTGACTGGTTCACAACCAGCAATAGAAATTGACGAAATTAATAATGCACTTCAGGAAATTCATAATCAGGCTCAGGAAGCTCAGGCAGCTGCTGCTAAAGCCGCAAGTGCAGAAGGTGAATCATTTTTAAAAGATAATGCACTTCGCTCTGAAGTAACTGTTTTAGACTCAGGTCTCCAATATGAAGTTTTATCTGATGGGGAAGGTGAAATCCCGACGTCAGACAAATCAGTCCGTGTCCATTACCATGGTGAACTAATTGATGGTACAGTCTTTGATAGTTCAGTAACTCGAGGCCAGCCAGCTGAATTCCCTGTGACTGGTGTAATTCAAGGTTGGGTTGAGGCACTACAATTAATGAAAGTTGGTTCAAAATGGAAATTATACATTCCGCATGAACTGGCTTATGGTGAGCGCGGTGCTGGTGCAGCTATTCCACCATTCTCAGCACTGGTATTTGAAGTTGAACTGCTTGATATCCTTTAATCCTCAAATAGCTGACTAAGCCTAATAATACCTGGAATATTCAATGTTCCGGGTATTTTTTATTTTGGATAGTCAGGCAATAAAAAACCGGGCTAATGCCCGGTTTCTATCATAATTAAGAACTATTTTATTCTGCAGCTTCAGGGCGATCGACAAGCTCAATGTATGCCATTGGCGCTTTGTCACCTGCACGAAAACCACATTTCAGAATGCGAGTATATCCGCCTTGACGGCTCGCAAAACGAGGACCTAGTTCGTTAAATAGTTTTGCAACGACTTCGTTATCACGAGTACGTGCAAATGCCAGACGACGGTTAGCAACACTGTCAGTCTTAGCTAATGTAATCAAAGGCTCAACTACGCGACGTAGCTCTTTAGCTTTTGGTAAAGTCGTTTTAATGACTTCATGACGAACTAAAGAGCTAGCCATGTTGCTAAACATCGCTTTGCGATGACTGCTGTTGCGGTTGAGTTGACGACCACTCTTACGATGGCGCATGACCTAATCCTTCTAACTAATATCGATTAATCTTCAGCAATAGATGCTGGCGGCCAGTTTTCCAGGCGCATGCCCAGAGAAAGACCACGTGAAGCCAATACATCTTTAATCTCTGTAAGAGATTTTTTACCCAAGTTTGGCGTTTTCAATAGCTCAACTTCAGTACGTTGTACAAGATCACCGATGTAGTGAATCGCTTCTGCTTTCAGACAGTTAGCAGAGCGAACTGTTAGTTCAAGATCGTCTACAGGACGCAATAGGATCGGATCGAATTCTGGCTTCTCTTCTTTCTCCTCAGGAACTCGTACATCACGAAGATCTACAAATGCATCCAGCTGCTCAGCAAGAACTGTTGCTGCGCGACGGATCGCTTCCTCAGGTTCAATCGTGCCATTTGTTTCCATATCAATGACAAGTTTGTCTAAATCAGTACGCTGCTCTACACGAGCCGCTTCAACAGCATAGGCAATCTTATCTACCGGGCTATATGTTGCGTCTACAAGCAAACGACCAATAGGACGCTCATCTTCTTCAGTATGAATACGGGCAGAAGCCGGAACATAACCCCGACCACGTTCGACCTTAATACGCATTGCGACTTCAGCGTTATCATCTGTTAGATGACAAATAACGTGTTCTGGGTTTACGATCTCAACATCACCATCATGGGTAATGTCACCTGCAACAACAGGGCCCGAGCCTGATTTATGTAATGTAATAAACACTTCATCTTTGCCTTCGGCAACGCGAACAGCCAACCCTTTTAGATTGAGAAGAATCTCAAGAATATCCTCTTGAACACCCTCTTTTGTGCTGTACTCGTGTAGTACGCCTTCAATCTCTACTTCTGTCACAGCACAACCTGGCATAGAAGATAAAAGAATACGGCGAAGTGCATTACCAAGAGTGTGGCCAAAGCCACGCTCTAATGGCTCAAGAGTTACTTTTGCGTGTGTCGTGCTGACCTGTTCAATATCAACAAGACGTGGCTTAAGAAATTCTGTTACAGAACCCTGCATTGTGTCCTCTCTTTAGTTTAAACCTTACTTAGAGTAAAGCTCGACGATCAATTGTTCGTTGATATCAGCTGACAGATCTGAACGTTCTGGCAAACGCTTGAACGTACCTTCCATTTTGCTGGTATCTACTTCAATCCAAGTTGGTTTTTCGCGTTGTTCTGCAACTTCCAGAGCTGCTTTAATGCGAGATTGCTTTTTAGCTTTCTCACGAATTGAAACAACGTCGTCTGCCGTAACATTGAAAGAAGGAATGTTGACTACCTTACCGTTAACCAAAATAGCTTTATGACTAACCAGTTGGCGAGCTTCAGCGCGAGTTGCGCCAAATCCCATGCGGTATACAACATTATCTAAACGACCTTCAAGAAGCTGAAGCAAGTTTTCACCTGTATTCCCTTTAAGACGGGCAGCATCTTTATAGTAGTTACGGAATTGTTTCTCAAGAACGCCATACATGCGACGTACTTTTTGCTTCTCACGAAGCTGAACGCCATAATCAGATAGACGACCGCGACGAGCGCCGTGTACACCTGGTGCGTTATCTATTTTACACTTGGTATCAATCGCACGAATACCAGACTTAAGGAACAAGTCTGTACCTTCGCGACGACTAAGCTTCAGCTTAGGACCCAAATATCTTGCCATGATCTTTCTCCAGTTTTCCTAGAAACGAAACGTTACACACGACGTTTCTTAGGTGGACGACAACCGTTATGAGGGATTGGAGTCGCATCAACAATGTTTGTGATACGGAAACCAGCAGCGTTCAGAGCGCGAACTGTAGATTCACGACCTGGACCAGGTCCCTTAACCATAACTTCCAGATTCTTCAGGCCATATTCTTTAGCCATTTCAGCACAACGCTCTGCAGCAACTTGTGCAGCAAACGGTGTTGATTTACGAGAACCACGGAAACCAGAACCGCCTGCAGTAGCCCAAGCCAATGCATTACCTTGACGGTCAGTGATGGTTACGATTGTATTATTAAAAGATGCATGGATGTGCGCTACGCCATCTGCAACTTGCTTGCGTACGCGCTTACGAGCGCGAGTTGGTTGTTTTGCCATTGTACTCTACCTTCCGACTATTTTTTGATCGGCTTACGCGGACCCTTACGGGTGCGAGCATTGGTTTTAGTACGCTGTCCACGTAGT
The DNA here is from genome assembly GCF_024529975.1 of Vibrio quintilis. Lineage (GTDB taxonomy): Bacteria > Pseudomonadota > Gammaproteobacteria > Enterobacterales > Vibrionaceae > Vibrio > Vibrio quintilis. Next base: position 3,730,283 of record NZ_AP024897.1, read on the forward strand.
GGTAGACTGCGACGATGACGAAGACCACGATAACAACCAAGGTCCATCAGACGCTTGATATTCATGGAAACTTCACGACGAAGATCACCCTCTACAGTGTACTTAGCTACACCTTCACGCAGTTGATCAATCTGTTGTTCATTTAGTTCACTGATCTTAACACTTTCAGCAATTCCCACATCAGCCAAAATAGCTTTTGAGCGAGTTTTACCGACACCATAAATTGCAGTTAAAGCAATTACAGCGTGTTTATGATCAGGAATGTTAATGCCTGCTATACGGGCCACTATTCACTCCTAGTACTCTGATAAGAAACTATCCGCAACAAAGCCCGCTGAGGATACGTTGCGGAATATTACTTCTTTTGCACGCAAAAGGTAGGCCGAGGAATATACTCGACCAACCTTGTTTTTTCAAGTAAAAATTTCTGCTTACTTAGCCTTGACGCTGTTTATGCTTAGGCTCACTGCAAATTACACGAACAACACCGTTGCGCTTAATAATTTTACAGTTACGGCAGATTTTTTTAACGGAAGCACGAACTTTCATTGCTAAACTCCGTAAATGAAATCTGAAATTAACGGCCGTAGCCCTTCAGATTTGCTTTCTTCAACACAGAATCATATTGACTAGACATCATATGAGTCTGTACCTGTGCCATAAAGTCCATGATAACGACAACTACAATCAGTAGTGATGTACCGCCGAAATAGAAACGAACATTCCAAGCGACCATCATGAACTGTGGAATCAGACAGATAAAAGTAATATACAACGCACCTGCAAGAGTTAAACGTGTCATCACTTTATCAATATATTTTGCTGTCTGTTCACCAGGGCGGATTCCGGGAACGAACGCACCTGACTTCTTCAAATTATCCGCTGTCTCACGCGGGTTAAATACTAACGCCGTGTAGAAGAAACAGAAAAATATAATTGCTGCAGCATAAAGTATAACGTAAAGCGGCTGTCCTGGGCTTAAAGCCAAAGAAACTTTGGTTAACCAGCTGAATGCTGAACCATCTCCGCTATTTCCAAACCATTGTGCCAATGTACCTGGAAATAAAATAATACTTGATGCAAAGATCGCGGGAATTACACCAGCCATATTAATTTTCAATGGCAAGTGAGTACTTTGTCCTGCAAATACCTTCCGACCTTGCTGGCGTTTTGCATAGTTAACGACAATTCGGCGTTGACCACGCTCCATAAAGACCACAAAGTAAATTACAGCAAAAGCAATTACCGCAATCAACAATAAAAGAAGTACATGTAGTTCACCTTGACGCGCTTGCTCTATTGTTTGTCCGATTGCTTTAGGCAATCCTGCTACAATCCCAGCAAAAATCAGCAATGATATACCATTGCCAATTCCTCGCTCTGTAATTTGTTCACCTAACCACATTAAAAACATGGTACCGGTTACTAAACTTACTGTTGCGATAAACGTAAATATGGTTTGGTCAATAACGACCAAATTAGAGACCATATTTGGAAGGCCTGTCGCAATACCAAGAGCCTGGAATGTTGCAAGTACAAGCGTGCCATAGCGCGTATATTGGCTAATCTTACGACGCCCCGCTTCACCCTCTTTTTTGAGTTCAGCTAACGCAGGATGAACTACAGTTAGCAACTGGACAACAATTGATGCCGAAATATACGGCATAATACCCAGCGCTAATATAGATGCACGCGAAAGAGCACCACCAGAGAACATGTTAAACATTTCAACAATGGTGCCTTTTTGCTGTTCGAACAATTCGGCAAGTACAGCTGCGTCAATACCAGGGATCGGCACAAAAGAGCCTGCTCGGAACACTAAAAGCGCACCTAATACAAACAATAAGCGCGACTTTAACTCGCTCAAGCCGCTCTGAGCACTACGAAAATCTTGTCCTGGTTTCTTAGCCATCTGTACCTCGTCTCGAGATTATTCCTCGACTTTACCGCCTGCAGCTTCGATAGCAGCTTTAGCGCCTTTAGTTACACGTAGACCTTTAACAGTAACAGCTTTAGATATTTCACCAGAAAGAACAATTTTTACATGTTCAATTTTCTTGGTAATAACATTCGAAGCTTTTAAACTGTTTAAGTCTACAACATCGCTATTAACTTTAGCTAATTCACTTAAGCGAACTTCAGCAGATACCAAACTTTTTCGAGAGGTAAAGCCAAATTTTGGTAAACGCTGTTTCAATGGCATTTGACCGCCTTCGAAACCAGCACGAACTTTACCGCCTGAACGCGACTTTTGACCTTTGTGGCCACGACCACCAGTTTTTCCAAGGCCAGAACCGATACCACGACCTAAACGCTTCTTAGAAGGTTTTGAACCCGCAGCCGGTGATAGAGTATTCAAACGCATTCTGATTACTCCTCAACTTTAACCATGTAGTAAACCTTGTTGATCATGCCGCGAATACACGGTGTATCTTCAAGTTCTACTGTGTGGTTGATTTTACGAAGGCCCAGCCCCTTAAGACACGCTTTGTGCTTTGGCAGGCGACCAATTGAGCTTTTAGTTTGAGTTACTTTAATAGTTGCCATGGTGTTCTTACTCCGAAATAGATTCAACAGTTAGACCACGTTTAGCTGCAACCATTTCTGGTGACTTCATGCTGCCTAACGCATCAATCGTTGCACGAACGATATTGATTGGGTTCGTAGAACCATATGCTTTAGACAGTACGTTGTGAACACCTGCAACTTCAAGAACTGCACGCATCGCACCACCTGCGATAACACCAGTACCTTCTGCAGCTGGCTGCATGTAAACTTTAGAGCCCGAGTGGCGACCTTTAACCGGGTGGAAAAGAGTGCCTTCGTTTAGCGCGATAGTCGTCATATTACGACGCGCTTTTTCCATTGCTTTCTGAATCGCAGCAGGCACTTCACGGGCTTTACCGTAACCGAAACCTACACGACCATTACCGTCACCAACGACTGTTAGTGCAGTGAAGCTCATGATTCGACCACCTTTAACCGTCTTTGACACACGGTTAACAGCGATTAGCTTTTCTTGCAAATCACTAGCTTGTTGTTGTTCTTTAGCCATCTTCCAACCCTACCTTAGAATTTCAGACCAGCTTCGCGGGCAGATTCTGCCAGCGCCGCTACTCGACCGTGGTATTGGAAACCAGAACGATCAAATGCAACTTCTGCGACGCCTTTTTCAATAGCGCGCTCAGCAATAGCTTTACCTACAGCTTTTGCCGCATCAACGTTACCAGTATTCTTCACTTGCTCACGGATCGCTTTTTCTACAGTAGAAGCTGATGCGATAACCTCAGAGCCATTAGATGCGATAACCTGTGCGTACACGTGACGAGGAGTACGGTGTACAACTAGGCGAGTGGCACCCAGTTCTGCAATCTTACGACGCGCACGAGTGGCACGACGGATGCGAGATGCTTTCTTATCCATAGCGTTACCTTACTTCTTCTTAGCTTCTTTAGTACGCACAATTTCATCTGCGTAACGAACACCTTTACCTTTATAAGGCTCTGGCTCACGATAAGCACGAATATCTGCAGCAACCTGACCTACAAGCTGTTTATCACAACCTGTGATTACAATTTCAGTCTGGCTTGGACATTCAGCTTTAATACCCGCTGGCAATTCATGCTCAACCGGATGAGAGAAGCCTAAGGTAAGGGCTACAGAATTACCTTTCATTGCAGCACGGTAACCAACACCCTTAAGTACCAACTTCTTAGTGAAGCCTTCTGTAACACCAGCAACCATATTGTTAACAAGTGCACGTACGGTACCAGCCTGGGCCCAAGCGTTAGCAAAGCCATCACGAGGACCAAATGTCAGTTGGTTATCTTCTTGAGCAACAACCACTGCGTCATTAAATACGCGGGTTAATTCCCCTTTAGCACCTTTTACAGTGACTTCTTGGCCGTTTAATTTCACCTCTACGCCAGCTGGAATAGCGACAGGTGCTTTTGCAACACGAGACATATCCTACTCCTATAAATTAAGCTACGTAGCAAATGATTTCACCACCAAGACCTGCTTTACGGGCAGCACGGTCTGACATCAGACCCTTGGAAGTGGAAACGACAGCAACACCCAAACCACCCATTACAGAAGGAAGATCATCTTTCTTCTTGTAGACACGCAAACCAGGTCGAGATACTCGCTGGATTACCTCAATAACAGGGTTAGCCTGGAAATACTTTAAAGTAACTTCCAGTTCAGGTTTAGCTTCGCTGTCAACAGCGTAATCTTCGATATAACCTTCAGCTTTCAGAAGTGCAGCAATTGCAACTTTAAGCTTTGAAGAAGGCATTTTTACAGCAACTTTGTTTGCTGCCTGACCATTACGAATACGGGTCAGCATATCCGAAATCGGATCTTGCATGCTCATAAACTTTACTCCAAATGATTAAGTGGCAATTACCAGCTAGCCTTACGAAGTCCAGGAATCTCACCTTTCATGCAAGCTTCACGGACTTTGATGCGGCTCAAACCGAACTTACGTAAGTAACCATGTGGACGACCAGTCTGGTTACAACGATTACGCTGACGAGATGCACTAGAATCACGAGGAAGCGTCTGTAGTTTAAGAACTGCATCCCAACGCTCTTCTTCAGATACGTTTACATCATTAATTGTAGCTTTAAGCGCTGCACGCTTTTCTGCGTACTTAGCTACAAGCTTTGCACGCTTAACTTCACGTGCTTTCATTGATTGTTTAGCCATAACAGTAACCCTTCACCTTACTTACGGAATGGGAAGTTAAAGGCAGCCAGCAGAGCACGGCCTTCCTCATCGCTCGCTGCAGACGTCGTAATAGTGATGTCTAAGCCGCGTACACGATCGACTTTATCGTAGTCGATTTCCGGGAAGATGATTTGCTCGCGAACGCCCATGCTATAGTTACCGCGACCATCAAAAGATTTCGCGCTAACACCACGGAAGTCACGTACACGTGGAAGAGCAATAGAAATCAAACGCTCTAAAAAATCCCACATACGTTCGCCACGCAAGGTTACTTTACAACCAATTGGGTAGCCTTCACGAATTTTGAAGCCTGCAACAGACTTACGGGCTTTTGTAATTAAAGGTTTTTGACCAGAAATTATAGCCATGTCAGCTGCTGCGTTTTCCAGAAGCTTCTTGTCGTTGATAGCTTCACCAACGCCCATATTCAGGGTGATTTTCTCAATCCTAGGGACTTGCATGACGCTTGTGTAACTGAATTGTTTGGCCAATTCAGCGACTACAGACGACTTGTAGTAATCATGCAGTTTCGCCATAGTAGAACTCCAAATTACTCAAATTCTTAGTTAGAAACAGTTTCGCCGTTTGATTTAAAGAAACGTACTTTCTTTCCATCTTCGAAACGAAAACCTACACGGTCCGCTTTACCGGTTTTATCATTGAAGATTGCAACATTAGATGCATCAATCGCTGCTTCTTGCTCAACGATCCCACCTTGAATACCTAGAGCCGGAACTGGCTTTTGGTGTTTTTTAACAAGGTTGATACCTTCAACAAAGATTTTACCAGTAGTAAGAACCTTAGTTACTTTACCTTTCTTGCCCTTATCTTTACCGGCAAGAACAATTACTTCGTCATTACGACGGATTTTTGCTGCCATCTTTGCGCTCCTTACAATACTTCTGGAGCCAGTGAGACGATTTTCATAAACTTCGCATTACGAAGTTCACGCGTCACTGGACCAAAGATACGTGTACCGATTGGTTGCTCGGTATTGTTGTTCAACAAAACACAAGCATTACGGTCGAAGCGAATGACAGAACCGTCTTGACGACGTACGCCTTTACGGGTGCGAACTACCACCGCCTTCAGTACATCACCTTTTTTAACTTTACCGCGAGGAATCGCTTCCTTTACAGTAACTTTGATGATGTCACCGACATGTGCATAACGACGGTGAGAGCCACCCAGAACCTTAATACACATTACGCTGCGAGCGCCTGAGTTATCAGCTGCGTCCAGCATACTTTGCATTTGGATCATGTTAGTGCTCCGCTAAATATTAAAACTAGACCCATCTCGGGTCGGGCTGCCTTATAAAAAGGGATGCGAATTGTATCACCCTTTTATCTAGTTGGGTAGTCAAAAAACAAGCGGCTCCATAAATTATTGGAGCCGCTTCTTATTCGAAGGCAAAATTAGATTTTTGCTTTCTCTACCACTTTGACCAATGTCCAAGACTTAGTCTTAGACAATGGACGACATTCACGAATTTCAACTGTGTCGCCTAAGCCACACTCGTTGTTTTCATCATGTGCGTGAACTTTAGTCGTGCGCTTTACGAACTTACCGTAAATTGGGTGTTTCACCATACGCTCGATAGAAACAACGATAGACTTATCCATCTTGTCACTAACAACACGACCTTGTTGAGTACGAATATTGTCGCTCATTATGCGTCTGCCTTCTCAGTCAAAACAGTTTTCACACGTGCGATATTACGGCGTACAGCTTTCAGATTATGCGTCTGCTGTAATTGACCAGTCGCAGCCTGCATGCGCAGGTTAAACTGTTCGCGTAATAAATCGACCAGCTGTTTATTCAGCTCATCAACGCTTTTATCGCGTAAATCTTGTGCTTTCATCACATCACCTGCTTAGTTACGAAAGTAGTTTTGAACGGCAGTTTTGCTGCTGCAAGTGCAAACGCTTCACGTGCCAATTCTTCAGGTACACCGTCCATTTCGTACATTACCTTACCAGGTTGGATTTGGGCTACCCAGTACTCAACGTTACCTTTACCCTTACCCTGACGAACTTCAAGTGGTTTTTCAGTGATAGGCTTATCCGGAAAAACACGAATCCAGATTTTACCTTGACGCTTAACGTGACGTGTCATCGCACGACGTGCCGCTTCAATCTGACGAGCAGTTAAACGACCACGACCAGTAGCTTTAAGACCAAAAGTGCCAAATGCAACTTCAGTACCTTTAGCCAGACCACGGTTCCGACCAGTATGAACCTTACGGAATTTTGTACGTTTAGGTTGTAGCATCTGTCGACTCCTTACTTACGGCCTTTACGCTGCTTCTTAGGTTTATCACCTTTAGGCTCAGTAGCTGCTGCATTAGCAGATGGCATTCCTCCAAGGATTTCTCCTTTGAAGATCCATACTTTAACGCCAATGACACCATACTGCGTATGAGCCGAAGAAGTTGCATAATCAATGTCAGCACGAAGTGTGTGCAGAGGCACACGGCCTTCACGGTACCATTCAGAGCGTGCAATCTCAGCGCCGCCTAAACGACCACTAACTTCCACTTTGATACCTTTGGCACCTAAACGCATAGCATTTTGAACTGCACGCTTCATCGCGCGACGGAACATAACACGGCGTTCTAACTGAGACGCGATGCTATCAGCAACAAGCTGACCATCAAGCTCAGGCTTACGCACTTCAGCGATATTAATCTGTGCTGGCACACCTGCAATTTTTGCTACAGCTGCGCGTAGCTTTTCAACGTCTTCACCTTTTTTACCGATAACAACGCCAGGGCGAGCCGTATGAATTGTCACACGAATACTTTTTGCCGGACGCTCAATAACGATACGTGATAAGGACGCTTTTGAAAGTTCCTTAATCAGGAACTGACGTACCTTGAAGTCGCCGTCTAGGTTGTCAGCGAATTCTTTGGTGTTAGCAAACCATGTAGCATTCCAAGGCTTTACGATGCCCAGACGAATACCATTAGGATGTACTTTCTGACCCATTGCTTACTCTCCTAGTCTCTTAGCGATCTGCGACAACCACAGTAATGTGGCTTGAACGCTTCAAGATACGATCCGCACGGCCTTTGGCACGAGGCATAATACGCTTCATGACAGGGCCCTCATCTACGAAGATTTTAGCGACATTCAGATCGTCGATGTCTGCACCTTCATTATGCTCCGCATTCGCGATAGCTGACTCAAGAACTTTCTTGATCAAATCAGCAGCTTTTTTGTTGCTGAAAGTCAGAATTTCCAGAGCCTGATCGACAGATTTACCACGAATCAAATCTGCAACTAAGCGAGCTTTCTGTGGAGAAATACGAGCAAAGTTATGTTTAGCGATAGCTTCCATCATCTACTCCTTATTTCTTCTTCGCTTTCTTATCAGCAGCATGACCGCGATAAGTACGAGTTGGTGCAAATTCACCCAGTTTGTGACCGATCATTTCGTCAGTTACGAAAACTGGAACGTGTTGACGACCATTATGGACAGCGATGGTCAAACCAATCATTTGTGGAATGATCATTGAGCGACGGGACCAAGTCTTGATAGGTTTCTTGTCTCCGCTTTCCACCGCTTTCTCTACCTTCTTCAGCAAGTGTAGGTCAATAAATGGACCCTTCTTGAGAGAACGTGGCATGGCTTATCCTCTTTAATAGATTACTTAGTACGGCGACGGACAATATATTTGTCAGTACGCTTATTCTTACGGGTCTTGAAGCCTTTCGTTGGCATACCCCATGGCGATACAGGATGACGGCCACCAGAAGTACGACCTTCACCACCACCGTGAGGGTGATCAACAGGGTTCATTACAACACCACGAACAGTTGGACGAACACCGCGCCAGCGTTTTGCACCAGCTTTACCCAGTTCACGCAGCATGTGTTCTGCATTACCAACTTCACCGATAGTTGCACGACCTTCAACAGGAACTTTACGCATTTCACCAGAACGTAAACGGATTGTGACATAAGCACCATCACGAGCAACGATCTGAGCATAAGCACCAGCAGAACGAGCCAGCTGTGCACCTTTTCCTGGTTTCAATTCAACGTTGTGAACTGTTGAACCAACAGGGATGTTACGCATTGGAAGCGTGTTACCTGCTTTGATTGGCGCGTCTACACCTGATTGAATCACGTCACCAGCTTGCAAACCTTTTGGTGCAATGATGTAACGACGTTCACCATCTGCGTAAAGAACCAAAGCAATGTTCGCACTACGGTTTGGATCGTATTCCAGACGCTCTACTTTTGCTGGAATACCATCTTTTGTACGTTTAAAATCAATCACACGATAGTGTTGTTTATGACCACCACCGATATGACGTACAGTAATACGACCGTTGTTGTTACGACCACCATGTTTAGAGTTTTTCTCTAAAAGAGGTGCATAAGGCTTGCCCTTGTGTAGGTCAGCGTTAACAACTTTAACAACGTGACGACGACCAGGGGAAGTCGGCTTACATTTAACAATAGCCATTCTTAACTACTCCTGTTACTCAGCACCGCCAACGAAATCAAGATCCTGACCTTCTTTCAAAGTGACATACGCTTTTTTCACGTCGCTACGACGGCCTTGGCGTACACCTTGACGTTTGGTCTTACCCTTAGTAATAAGAGTATTTACAGACTTAACTTCAACTTCAAATAGCTTTTCTACAGCTGCTTTGATTTCTCTTTTTGTTGCATCTTTCGCAACTTTAAAAACAACTGTATTTGCTTTTTCAGCAGCAAGCGTTGCTTTTTCAGAGATGTGCGGCGCACGTAGAACTTTCAGGATACGCTCTTCACTAATCATGCCAGCATCTCCTCAATTTGCTTAACTGCGGCTGCAGTCATCAGTACTTTGTCAAACGCAATCAGACTTACAGGATCAATTCCTGCAACATCACGTACGTCAACTTTGTACAGGTTACGGGCAGCCAAGAACAAATTCTCATCGACGTCACCGGTTACAATCAGTACATCGTCAAGTTCAAGTTCTTTTAATTTAGCAACAAGCTCTTTTGTTTTTGGTGCTTCAACTGAGAAGTTGTCAACAACGATTAAACGCTCCTGACGAACCAGTTCAGACAGAATACATTTCATTGCACCACGGTACATTTTTTTGTTTACTTTTTGGCTGTGATCCTGAGGCTTCGCAGCAAAAGTAACACCACCCGTACGCCAGATTGGGCTACGGATTGTACCGGCACGAGCTCGACCAGTACCTTTTTGACGCCATGGTTTAGCGCCACCACCAGAAACTTCTGAACGTGTTTTTTGAGCACGAGTTCCCTGACGAGCACCTGCTGCATAAGCAACAACTACCTGATGAATCAGAGCTTCGTTAAACTCACGTCCGAAAGTAGCTTCGGAAACAGTTAGTGCATCAGCACCTTTAACCATCAATTCCATTACTTACTCCTAGACGTTATGCTTTAACCGCTGGTTTAACGATCACATCAGCACCAGTTGAACCAGGGACTGCACCTTTGATCAGAAGCAGATTGCGCTCAGCATCAACGCGAACGATCTCAAGGTTCTGAGTCGTTACACGCTCATCACCCATGTGACCTGCCATTTTTTTGCCTTTAAACACGCGTCCAGGTGTCTGACATTGACCAATAGAACCAGGGGCACGGTGTGACAAAGAGTTACCGTGAGTCATATCTTGAGTACGGAAATTCCAACGCTTTACAGCACCCTGGAAACCTTTACCTTTAGATGTACCAGTAACGTCTACTTTTTTGATTTCATTGAAAAGTTCAACTGTTAGTTCTGAACCAACTTCAAACTCTTCTCCGTTTTCTAAACGGAATTCCCAAAGACCGCGTCCAGCGTCAACACCTGCTTTTGCGAAGTGGCCAGCTTCTGGCTTAGAGACACGGTTAGCTTTCTTAGCACCAGCTGTAACCTGAATTGCAGCATAACCATCGCTTGCAAGTGTTTTCACTTGAGCAACACGGTTCGCTTCAACTTCAACAACAGTTACTGGGATAGAAACGCCTTCTTCGGTAAATACTCGGGTCATACCCACTTTACGTCCGACTAGACCAATCATTATTCTAATCTCCCTTAACCTAGGCTGATTTGTACATCAACGCCAGCAGCCAGATCGAGACGCATCAGAGCATCAACAGTTTTGTCTGTTGGTTCAACGATGTCGATCAGACGTTTGTGAGTACGAATTTCGTACTGATCACGCGCATCTTTGTTGACGTGTGGAGAAATAAGAACAGTGAAACGCTCTTTACGAGTAGGCAGTGGAATTGGACCACGAACCTGTGCGCCGGTACGCTTAGCTGTTTCTACGATTTCCGCAGTTGACGCATCGATCAATTTATAATCGAAAGCTTTCAGGCGGATACGAATACGTTGGTTCTGCATGAGACAGAGCTCCAAAATCTAAAAATTACATAAACAATATCGCCACCCAAACCCATCAATGATGAGAGAATGACGATTGATTCATGTGAAACCGTAGCATCCTAATTGGATACATTGTCCAGCTAATAGGTGATTAGCTTATAGCTAAGTTTTTATTAACTGCGAACATAAGCTGAGTTTACATTACTAGACTTTTTAGCCTACTCCTCATTGCTCATTGGTTCACAACTGGATTAACCAGTGGGAGCGTATTATACAGAAGGATAATTTACATGCAAGTTTTTGTTTGCAGAATAAACAATGTTCAGACACGCCGCTGCCTGACGGCCTCAAATAAACAAATCCCGGTCGCTACTGAAACATTTAAACTGGAAACACTTCCTGCCATTGGGATTTTGATTAATGCATCACATGTTTCCCGGGTTAATCGTCTTATTCCATCCCCTTCGGCACCCATTACAATTGCCAGTGGACCAGTTAATTTTGACTGATATATGTCTTGTTTGGCTTCACCGGCTGTTCCAACGAACCAGATCCCTTTCTCTTGCAGCGCTCTCATGGTCCGGGCAAGGTTAGTAACCCGAATAAGAGGTACAGTTTCAGCTGCACCACAAGCAACCTTACTCACAGTTGCTGTCAAAGGAGCTGATTTATCTTTTGGTACGATAACAGCAGAAACACCTGCTGCATCAGCATTGCGCAGGCAAGCACCCAGATTATGAGGGTCCGTTACACCATCCAAAACCAATAATAAAGGCTGTTCACTCTGAGCTAAAATTTCATCGAGATCATGCTCATTTAAGGATTTGGCAGGTTTGACTCTGGCGATCATCCCCTGATGGTTTTCGCCATTCACTTTGTTATCCAGCGCTTTTCTGCTCATAAACTGAACAGAAATTCCAAGCTGCTTTAGTTGTTCCAGCACAGAGAATAATCGTTCATCCTCTCTGCCCTGCAGAGCAAACACTTCGATAAATCTATCTGGGCTCGTTTGTAAAACCGCATTCACAGCGTGAATGCCATAAATATATTCCCGGCTCATTTTCTACCTATTATTTTCGATTCTTTGTGACTTTATTTCTAACTTTCTTTTTACGCGCTTTTTCTGATTTTTTCTTTTTCCGGGGTACTGATAAACCCGCCTTTTTCTGAGAGTCTTTATCAGGATATTTCGCAGATTCAATCAGTGGCTTAGCCTTGCCTTTGACTGTACTTTTCTTACTCTTCGCAGCCCGTTTTCTGGCTGTTTTTCCTTTTCCGCGTAACTGTCGATTCGTTTCAACTAATTCGAAGTCGATGTTTCGATCATCCAGATTGACAGACTGAACCTTTACTTTAACAACATCACCCAATCGGTAAATATGTCCGAACGATTCACCGATTAATCGTTGACCTACAGGATCATATTGATAATAATCGTTAGCTAATGATGATATATGAACTAAGCCATCAATATGTAATTCTGACAGACGAACGAAAAAGCCAAAACCAGTCACATTTGCAATCACACCATCAAGAACTTCTCCGACATGATCCTGCATATATTCACACTTTAGCCAGTCTGCAACATCCCTTGTTGCATCATCAGCCCGGCGCTCTGTCATTGAGCACTGTTCGCCATAGTAATCCATCTCATCAAAGCTATAATGATAACCACCCGTTGGCGTCCATCTGTCTTTGTTTTGGCCATTATTTTTAGCAACCAAATACTTAATTGCACGATGTAATAATAAATCAGGATAACGGCGAATAGGCGAGGTAAAATGTGCATAACGCTTCAGCGCTAACCCAAAATGACCACAATTGTCAGGATTATAGACAGCCTGCTTCATCGATCGCAGGAGCATTGTCTGAATCAGCTCTTTATCCGGACGCTCACCGATTTGAGTCATCAGATTAGCGTAATCAGTTGGAGATGGCTCCAGACCACCAGATAAGTTTAGTCCTAACTCGCCAAGAAAGTCCCTAAAGCCGGTCAATCGCTCTTCACCAGGAGACTCATGAATTCTGAACAATGACGGTTCTTTTGCTTTTTCGACAAAACCAGCGGACGCTATATTTGCCAGGATCATGCACTCTTCAATAATTTTATGTGCATCATTTCTTACTAAAGGTTCAATTCTGTCGATTTTTCTCTGGGCATTGAAAATAAATTTGGTTTCAATAGTCTCGAATTCAATTGCGCCACGGTGCTCCCGGGCGGTCTTCAATACTTTATACATTCGATAAAGTTCTTCCAGATGAGGCACTAAATTACTGTGGCGTTCTCTTAATTCTTCATCATTATCAAGAATTGAAGCAACTTTATTATACGTCAGACGGGCATGAGAATTCATAACCGCTTCATAGTGTTTATATCCGGACAGCTTGCCATTTTCCGAAATAGTCATTTCGCAAACCATACAGAGGCGATCCACTTCAGGGTTTAGTGAACATAGCCCGTTCGAAAGGACTTCAGGAAGCATCGGAACAACCTGAGAAGGGAAGTAAACAGAGTTTCCCCGGTTAATCGCTTCTTTATCTAATGCAGAATCGGGGCGAACATAATAGCTCACATCCGCAATGGCGACCCATAAGCGCCAGCCACCACCGGGTTTAGTCTCGCAATAAACCGCATCATCAAAATCCCGGGCATCTTCACCATCAATAGTGACTAAGGGTAAAGCCCTTAAATCAACCCTATTGATCTTAGCTTCTTCAGGAACCTCTTCGCCGAATGATTTGATCTGGTTTTCAACGTCGTCCGGCCATTCATGTGGAATTTGATGTGTTCTGATTGCAATTTGTGTTTCCATTCCGGGAGCCATATTCTCCCCCAACACCTCAATCACTGTTCCCATCATGCCACGCGAGCGGCTTCCCCGGTCTGATATTTCAATTACAACCACATTGCCCATCCGGGCGCCGCCTCGCTGCTCATTAGGAATCAAAATATCCTGATGAATACGTGAGTCATCCGGAACAACATACGAATAACCATATTCAAAAAAGAAACGACCAACTATCTGAGTTTTTCTTTCCTCAAGAATACGAACCAGACGACCTTCTTTTCTTCCCCGCTTATCGGTGCCACCTGGTTGGACAAGCACATAATCACCATGGACCAAAGTACGCATTTGGTGATGTGGCAAAAGAACATCCCCTTCTTTGCTATTCATACCATCCGGTCGCACCCAGCCATAACCATCCCGGTGCCCGATCACATAGCCTTTAATCAACTCAAGCTTTTCTGGCAACGCGTAACACTGTCTTCGGGTAAAAACCAACTGACCATCCCGCTCCATAGCCCGTAATCGCCGCCGTAAACCTTCATACTGATCTTCTCCACTCAATTCCATCGCTTCAAACAAATCATTCCGGTTCATCGGAACCTTTGCCTGCTTCAGAAAATCAAGAATGTATTCTCTGCTGGGAATGGGATTATCATAATTTTGTGATTCACGGTCAGCAAACGGGTCACCGGGAATATGATCTGACATAGATACGCCTTAATAAGTCGGGAAGATAGAAGTTAGTATATCTGACTCTCAGCTCTTAATGACAATTACTTATATTTATTTCTGTTATTTTCCCTCCAGCAAAATGCTCAGGAACAACAGATGAGAAATGCACAGGAGCAGAATCAGATAAACATATGAGATGAGAAGAATAAATTTGTGAAGATGGATAGAGCACTCATTTTATTCTCCTGACAGCTGTATCTGTCAGGAGTATTTTCTTACCAGAACGTTTCTCTTTTCTTCGCTCTGGCAATCACATTTTGCGGCATTCTTTGTTCAAGTCCCCGGCGAAGCATTGCGATGCGCTTATGCATCCTGGAATCAGCTGTCACTGAATGGTAAAGCCAGCGATAAGCGTCTTCATAATCCAGCGGACTACCATAATCCCTTAAGAGTAACTCAGCAAGCTGAACTCTGGCTTTCAAATTGCCCATCGCTGAAGCTTCTCTTAAATATGGAATCGCTCTCTCTTTGTCTTGCTGGACAAGCACGCCTTGTGCGTAATACCTGCCTATTTGCTCTAAAGCAGCGGGTAACCCCTGATGAGCTGCACTTTCCATGTAATAAAGTCCGAGTTCAACATCCTGCTCAACACACACGCCCCAAGCCAGCATGTCACCATATAAAAATTCATAAGCAGGCAAATTAATACGGGTTGCGCGAGCTACAATATCTTCAACCAACTGGCACTGATCAGCTTTCACCCGTTCCAGGTGTTTATTCTGTTCAATCAACTTGATCAACTCTGCTTCAGAATAAATTGGCACAGGCGCACCAACATCAGCCACATTCGCATAACTGACAGAATTACCAAGCAACATGATTAAAGTCATTGCTACAGCTAGTAGCCTCATATGCAATCTCTTCTTATAACTTAACAGCTCGCAATCAGTTCCTGAGCTATTTTATGGGACCTGAATAAGCTATCGGCAAGCTCCGTGATCACTTTAGTCTGATGTTTTAAATAAATTGTAGCAGATGAGTCTTGTATAAAATACCATCAAAAAAACCGACTACATGAAGTAGCCGGTTCAGTCTCTTATCCAGCGAATACTACCAGCGTTTATACGCTGAATGGATGCACTTTGATAATGGTCTCGTTACGATCCGGACCAGTGGAAACAACATCGACCGGAACACCAGTCAAAGCTTCAATACGACTGATATAGTCAAGCGCAGCCTGAGGCAATTCTTCCAGTGATTTCACACCAAATGTACTTTCAGACCATCCTGGCATCGTTTCGAAAATGGGTGTCACATCATCATAAGCATCAGCAGCCATCGGAGAAACTTCAATCACAGAACCATCTTTCATTTGATACCCGGTACAGATTTTAATTTCGTCAAGACCATCTAAAACATCCAGTTTCGTCAGACAAAAACCTGTAATTGAGTTGATTTGAATCGCTCTGCGCATTGCAACAGCATCAAACCAGCCACAACGGCGTTTACGACCTGTTGTCGCACCAAACTCCTGACCTTTTGTACCCAAATGATGACCAATATCATCATGAAGTTCTGTCGGAAACGGCCCTGCACCAACACGTGTACAATACGCTTTTGCAATTCCAAGAATATATTTTAAATGGCACGGACCAAAACCCGAACCAGCAGCAACACCACCAGCAGTCGTATTTGAAGATGTAACGTAAGGGTAGGTTCCATGGTCAATATCAAGCAATGTGCCCTGAGCCCCTTCAAACATGATTTTATCACCACGTTTACGGGCAGCATCCAGCTCATCAGTCACATCAATAACCATTGAAGTCAGAAGGTCGGCATAGCCCATCACTTCTTCAAGAACCTTTTCATAGCTGACGGCTTCAGCTTTATAAAAGTTAACAAGCTGGAAATTATGATATTCCATCACTTCTTTGAGTTTTTCAGCGAAGCTGACTTTATCAAACAAATCACCAACCCGAAGACCACGACGGGCAACTTTATCCTCATACGCAGGACCAATACCTCGGCCGGTGGTCCCAATCGCTTTTTTACCGCGGGCTGTTTCACGGGCCTGATCTAATGCGATGTGATAAGGAAGGATTAACGGACATGCTTCAGAAATAAAAAGGCGCTCTTGCACTGGAATATTACGAGCTTCTAACGCTTCCATTTCCTTTAAAAGCGCATCAGGTGAGAGAACAACACCATTTGCAATGATACATTTAATGTGTTCCCGGAGAATTCCGGAAGGTATCAGGTGAAGAACAGTTTTTTCACCATCTATAACCAGGGTATGACCTGCATTGTGTCCACCCTGATAGCGGACGACATACTTAGCATCTTCAGTGAGCAGATCGACGATCTTTCCTTTCCCTTCGTCACCCCACTGGGTGCCCAATACTACTACGTTATTTCCCATCTTTTTAATCTGATTGCTGGTTAAAAATGGATTCTACCACTGAAAACTGAAGGATGCAGTGACTTTTTAAGCATAAAAATGTCATAAAAAAATAACTAATTGATCTATGTGCTTTCACCTCTGCTTTCACTATTTTCTCAGGCAATCTTTCATTAAAAAAGTGATATGCATCACACTGAGGTCGTTAGAATAACCATAATCAATGCCAGCAGGTAGCAACTATTGGTGCGATTCTGAATATCTGATTCGATACAAAAAAGCATCTGTCTGGAAATAACCAAACAGATGCCCGTAAAGCAGATTGAATTAATTACTCTGAATTAATGACAACCACAGCCGCCTTCACCACCGCCGCAGCAACCTTCTTTTTCATCGCCATGCTCGTGATCACAATCACCATGGCCGCCACAACATCCGCCTTCCTGATGAATATGGCCATGTTCAATTTCCTGTTCTGTTGCTTCACGCAACGCAACAACTTCAACATCAAAAGTCAGTGTCTGACCCGCAAGCATATGGTTTCCGTCAACGACAACTTCATCCCCATCCACTTCAGTAATTTCTACAGGAATTTGCCCCTGATCGGTTTCAGCCAAAAAACGCATCCCCGGCTCAATTTGATCGACCCCCTGGAAGACATTAGCAGGAACACGCTGAACTAATGCATCATTATATTCTCCGTATGCATCAGCAGGTAAAACGGTTGCAGTAAATTTATCACCAGCTTCTTTACCTTCAAGTTCATTTTCCAGCCCTGCAATGAGATTATTGTGTCCATGCAGATAATCTAAAGGTGCATCAACTGTTGACTGATCAGCCACCACACCGTCTTCAAGTTTCAACTGGTAAGCAAGGCTAACCACAACATTCTTTTCAATCTTCATAAAAGCTCCAGGGCATTAAGGGTGTATATCGTAATAAACGACTTAAGTATTCACTCAGATATTATGGGGATAACTTTGCGAAACTCAATTTATTCCGGCTTAAAAATACCAATCATCTGTTCCTGATTCCGTTGTTTTGAATCCAGACCTTTTGGTAAACGTTGTTCAGTAAAACCACAATCCACACATTCAACATGCTCGACATTGTTTTCCACCCACCAACATAATGAATCTGAACCCGAACATTTTGGGCAGTTTGCCCCTGCAATAAACCTTTTTTTCTGTCTCACGCTCTAGTCCTGTTCTTTTTCCCAGAAATCCCGGGCCTGGCGATCGCGATCCATCTCACGGCCAAAAATCTCTTCCAAATCTTTTCTGGCTTCTCTCGCCCGAATTGATAACTGTTGATCTTCATTATGAAGCGGTAATAATTCCTTTAGCATAACGTTATCAAGTTTTCGAAAATGTGATTCAGCTCGTTTCGCCTGATAAGGATGAACACCAAGTTCAACTAAGACCTGACGCCCTAAATCTAATGCGCCCAGAAAGGTTTCCCGGGAATAATTTTCAATACCGTGATTGAGTAACTGATAAGCCTCAATCCGACTTCTTGCCCGGGCTAAGATCCTCAGATTCGGGAAGAATTGCTGACACAGGCTGACGATTTTCATCACTTCATCCGGCACATCGGTACAAATCACAATTGCTTCTGCCGTATCTGCTCCCGCAGCCCGGAGTAACTCTAAATTACTCGCATCACCATAAAAGACCTGATACCCGTACTTTCTCAGTACTTTTATCTGACTGGCATCACTTTCCAGAATGGTTACTTTGATCTTATTTGCATACATCAAACGCCCGACAATCTGACCAAAACGACCAAACCCGGCAATAATCACTCTGGGATCATGATTTTCCACATCTTCAACCGGCTCATCATTTCCCACATTTAACCGGCGTTCAAACCATTTTTTCTGCACAAGTAACAACAGTGGTGTTGTCACCATAGACAGACTCACCACAACCAGCAAAAATGATGTGAGTTCAGGCTGTAAAATACCTTTCGTCTCTGCGGCAGTAAAAATGACAAAAGCGAATTCCCCACCCTGACTTAAAATAGCAGCCATACTGCTGCGGGCTTTCGCCCGCGTACCAAATAAGCGGGCAAGTAAATACAAAATGAAGCCTTTTATCGACACCAATGCCACTACAGCGGCAATAATGGTCAGCGGCTGTTCAAACAGCAAGCCGAGGTCAACGGCCATGCCGACAGCAATAAAAAACAGACCTAATAACAACCCTTTAAAAGGTTCTATCGAAACTTCTAACTCATGACGAAATTCACTTTCAGCTAAAAGTACCCCGGCCAGGAACGTCCCAAGAGCCATAGATAAACCAAGTTTTTGCATGATCAGGGCAATCCCAATCACTAACAACAGCGCGGCTACAGTGAACAGTTCTCTGACCCGGCTCATCACGATAAAGCGGAATAACGGGCTCAGCAGTAACCGCCCGCCAATCAGAAGCCCAAGCATGCCACTGAGCATCCACATCACATCAATCCACTCTCCGGCGGAATTCCCCGCAAGTACCGGTAATACTGCAAGCATAGGAATCACAGCAATATCCTGAAACAACAGTACAGCAAATCCGGATTGTCCGGTTTCACTTTTGTCCAGTTTTTGCTCTTCAATGACACGTAAAGCAATTGCCGTCGAGGATAACGCCAACCCCATACCAATCACCAGACTCGCCTGCCATGCGATACCGGATAAATGAATCAGACCCGCCAATATTGCACTGGTTACAACGACCTGAGCACCGCCCAACCCAAGAATAGGCGCCTTCATCCGCCATAATTTAGCCGGATTAAGCTCCAGTCCAATAAGAAACAACAGCATGACAACGCCAAATTCAGCAAAATGCAAAATCGCGTCCACATCACGAATCAAACCCATCCCCCAGGGGCCAATAGCAATACCAGCCAAAAGATAGCCAAGGACAGACCCAAGCCCGGCACGCTGCGCAATAGGTACAGCAATGGCGGCAGCAGACAAAAAAACAGCGCTGCTTTGTAAAAATTCCGTGTTAAATGCTGCCATTACACTCCCTCATCGCCATCAACAGGATTACAAATCCATCGCCGGTAATTTTCTGCATGCTTATGACGCTCGGCGTCGGTAATATTATGCGACCAGTACATCACCAATGGCTTCATCCATTGCATGCGACACAGTGATGCGGTCAACTCGAACGGCTGCAAAATTTCTTCCAGCGGATAACGGTTGTATCCTTTATCTCCATATGCAGCTTTTCGGCCACCCGTCGTAATCACACTCCGCCAGATTTTACCCTGCAAAAGGCTCTGAGAACCAAAAGCAAAATCTTTACAAAGGACACGGTCAAACCATTCTTTCAGTAACGCCGGACATGAATACATATAAAGCGGATGCTGAAAAACGATCACATCGAATCTTTCCAGTAATGCTTGCTCTGCATTTACATCAATAAAAAAATCCGGATAAATTGCATATAAATCATGCACAGTCACATGTTCAAGAGATTCAATTGCCTTAATCAGAACCTGATTTGCTACAGAGTTTTGTGGCTCAGGATGAGCAAAAATCACCAGTACTTTGGGGAATGCAGAAAATAAATCATACCCTTTCATCCAATCTCTCCTTAATCAGATAATACGGATTATCAGTTGCAGGCTCTTGATACGACCAAAAATCCCCTGAAATATAACGCTGAATTTAAATGATTATACCCAAGCAACCTGAAGGTACAGGGTTCAGGTTGTTTGGGCATATGATTATTATGAACCATATCCTAACTAACAGATAATATCGACTTTTAACACGAATCCCCCTACTATTCCGACAGTCTTTCTTTCCAATAAAATAATTTATGATTACTTTTTCTGATATTCAGTTATTACGTGGCGGAAAGCCACTTTTAGAGCAGGCTTGTGCAACGATTCATCCGGGCGACAAAATCGGATTAGTCGGGAAAAACGGCTCAGGGAAGTCCACCCTGTTTGCACTATTAAAAGATGAACTCACTATTGATGCGGGGAATTTTTCTCAGCCTTCACACTGGGAGCTGGCCTGGGTGGCGCAGGAAACACCCGCTCTGGAAAGAGAGGCGCTGGAGTATGTGATTGACGGCGACCGTGAATACCGCGAACTGGAAAGGCGTTTGCAGCAGGCAGAAGCTGATGGCAAGGGTTCATTAATTGCAGAATTACATGGTCACCTCGAACAGGTGGGTGGCTACAGTATTCGCGCCCGGGCAGCAGAGTTACTCAACGGCCTTGGCTTTTCTCAGGAGCAAATGCAATGGCATCTGACTCAGTTTTCAGGTGGCTGGCGAATGAGACTCAACCTCGCACAGGCACTGATTTGCCGGTCTGACTTACTTCTGTTGGATGAACCAACCAACCACCTTGATTTGGATGCTATCATGTGGCTGGAGCGATGGTTACAAACCTATCCGGGAACGCTCATCCTGATTTCACACGACCGGGATTTTCTCGACCCAATCGTAAAGCGAATCATCCATATAGAAAACCACCAACTCAATGAGTACACCGGCAACTATTCTTCTTTTGAAACACAAAGGGCAGAAAAACTACTGCAACAACAAGCGCAGTTCCAGAAACAGCAGAAACAAATTGCCCACATGCAAAGTTATATTGATCGTTTCCGGTATCAGGCAACGAAAGCCCGTCAGGCGCAAAGCCGGATTAAAGCACTGGAACGCATGGAAAAAGTACTCCCGGCTCAATTTGATAACCCGTTTTCATTCAACTTCAGAACCCCGGACGCTCTGCCCAGCCCGATTTTAATGATGGAAGATGTCAATGCCGGTTACGATGACAAACTGATTTTATCTCAGATTCGCCTCAACCTGGTGCCGGGAAGCCGGATTGGATTACTGGGAAGAAACGGTGCCGGAAAATCCACCCTGATCAAATTACTTTCAGGTTCGCTCTCACCACAAAGTGGCGAGCTGACATATTCACAAGGTGTTAAAGTTGGTTACTTCGCACAGCACCAGTTAGAAACGCTTCATCCGGAAGAAACCCCCTTACAACACTTAATGCAAATCGCCCCTGATAAGACGGAGCAGGAACTCAGAGATTACCTCGGCAGCTTCGGGTTCAGGGGGGAAGAGGCACTGGATAAAGTCGCGCCATTTTCCGGCGGAGAAAAAGCACGTCTGGTGCTGGCATTACTGGTCTGGCAGAAACCAAATCTGTTACTGCTGGATGAGCCGACCAACCATCTGGATCTGGATATGCGTCAGGCTCTGACGATGGCTTTACAAACCTTTGAAGGTGCAATGGTGATTGTCAGTCACGACCGTTACCTGCTCAGAGCAACAACCGATGATCTTTATCTGGTTCATGACCAGCTGGTCGCACCTTTTGACGGGGACTTAAATGACTATTACAAATGGTTAACGGAATTACAAAAACAGGAAAGAAAAGAGCAGTCTCCGGAGAAAGAAAATCCAACCAATACGCTCAGTAAGAAAGAACAAAAAAGAAAAGAAGCCGAATTTCGCCAAAAAACGGCGCCAATTCGCAAGAAACTGACACAACTGGAGCAGGATATCGATAAATTGCAGCTGATTCTCAGCAATATAGAGCAGCAATTAGCGGATACCACGCTTTATAATGCTGAAAACAAAACTAAACTTAATCAGGTAATCGCAGATCAGGCGAAAGCGAAAGCAACACTGGAACAAACAGAATCTCAGTGGATGGAACAACAGGAAATTCTGGAACAGATGGAGCAGGAATCCAACGCAATATGAATCAGGCCCTCACTCAGGTTTCATTAACACTTGAACACTTATGGCAATTCAGTTTGCAGTATTACAGTGTGCGGGATGTAAAGGAAGCCTGTATGAGCCTTCAGAATAATTATCACGGTAATGTCAACCTGTTATTGCTGTTGAAATGGCTTGATGAACAACAAGTCAGTATCAAAGAGCAAGACTGGAATAAGGTTATCACCTGTATTAACCGCTCTGAAATTCTGCTACATGGATTCCGTGATTTAAGAAGAAAGCTGAAAAGTCATCTCCCGGACACGCTGTACCGGGAGTCTCTCCAGTTTGAATTACAACTCGAAAAGCAACAGCAATCTGATCTGGTAGAATGTATCAACACCCTGACGCTGCAGCCGCCAGCTTCTGTTGCCTTGACACTTTACTACTGTAAGCAGTTAGGTGCGGAGCACTTAGCTGACATTTTTTCTAAACCCGCATCATTCCCTAAACAACAAAAAATATAGCTTTGGCCGCACGATATAAAATAAAATAGCCCTAATTTTATCAATCCCGCTACTTACTCAAATGACACTATTCTCTTTTATACCTGCCTCCGGCGGAGTCAACCCGCATACACAAACACTGCTTCCCAGATTTATCCGGAAAAAAAACCTGTTCATACCTCATTGGGAGAGCATCTCAACGCCAGACGATGATGTTCTGGATATCGCATGGAGTGAAAATCCTCATTCTGAATCCGCCCAGGATAAGCCGGTGTTTATTCTGTTTCATGGCCTGGAAGGTAGCTTTAACAGCCCTTATGCGAATGGATTGATGCATGCCTTTGCTGAAAAAGGGTGGCTTGCAGTCATGATGCATTTCCGTGGATGCAGCGGAAAGCCAAATTTACAGGCCCGGGCTTATCATTCAGGTGAAACCAAAGATCCACACCATTTCCTGCAAATGCTGACTGAGCGATTTCCGCATTCGTACAAAATAGCAACAGGTATCTCGCTGGGTGGAAATATGCTGGCGAATTATCTGGTTGAATTTGCCAAAGAACCACTACTCAACGCCGCAACAATTATCTCTGCACCATTCGACCTTGCAGCCTGCTCAGATAGAATTAATGATGGTTTCTCTAAAGTATATCAGCGTTACCTGCTTAGCTCTCTGAAGAAGAACGCCTTGCAACGCATTCAAATTCTACGGCAAAAAATACCAGTGACAAGCGATGCGATTCAAAGCCTGACCACACTGAAAAATTTTGATGATTTAATTACAGCGCCACTCCATGGGTTCTCGGATGCCAGTCACTATTATCATCAATGTTCTGCGATTCATAAGCTGGCACAAATCAAGCTACCAACGTTAATTATTCACGCACGGGATGATCCATTTATGACTGCATCAGTCATTCCTTCCGAACCACTGCCTGAAACAATTAATTATCAACTACTTGCTCATGGCGGACACGTTGGTTTTCTTAGCGGCAGTATTTTTAAACCGGTCTTCTGGCTGGAACAAACACTTCCTGCTTACTACGCTAAACACGTAGAATAGCTTTATACAACGAATTACAGACCAAAAATTATGATTGTTCCCTGGCAAGAAATATCACCTGACGCGCTGGAAAACCTGATTCGGGAATTTGTCCTGCGGGAAGGCACAGACTACGGTGAGAGCGAAATACCACTGAAAATAAAGATAGAGCAAATCAAACAACAGCTAAAAACCGGAGAAGCTGTCGTCGTCTATTCCGAATTACACGAGACTGTAGATATTCAACTAAACAGATACCAGTAACGTAACATCACCCGGATGACACAATTCCAATCCATGATATAGTTGTGCCACATTGAATATGATAGACAGAGGATGTCATGTCAGCAAAACATCCAATTATTGCGGTCACCGGCTCTTCAGGAGCAGGAACGACGACAACATCAGAAGCATTTCGCAAAATGTTTAATATGATGAAGATTAAATCAGCCTGGGTGGAAGGTGATAGTTTTCACCGGTTTACCCGCCCGGAAATGGATGTAGAGATTCGTAAGGCCAGAGAACAGGGACGGCACATCAGTTACTTTGGTCCTCAGGCCAATGATTTTTCTGCCCTGGAAGAATTCTTCCGGGAATATGGCCGTTCAGGCACGGGAAAGATTCGTCGATATCTGCATACATTTGATGAAGCCGTTCCATATAATCAGACTCCCGGGACATTCACGCCCTGGCAGGAGCTGCCCGATGATACCAACGTATTATTCTATGAAGGGCTACACGGCGGTGTCGTTGATGGCGAAATCAACGTATCACAGCATGTTGATTTTCTTATTGGCATGGTACCCATAGTGAACCTGGAATGGATTCAGAAATTTGTTCGCGATACCAGAGATCGGGGGCACTCGAAAGAAGCCGTGATGGACTCGATTGTCCGTTCAATGGATGATTATCTGAATTATATTACACCTCAGTTTTCCCGGACACATATCAACTTTCAACGCGTTCCGACTGTCGATACATCAAACCCGCTGAGCGCAAAAGGCATCCCCAGCCTCGACGAAAGCTTTGTCGTAATCCGGCTGCGGGGAATTAAAAATGTCGATTTCCCCTATTTACTCGCCATGATTGATGGCTCGTTCATGTCCCGGCATAACACCATTGTTGTACCGGGCGGAAAGATGAGTTTTGCCATGGAGTTAATTGTCCGGCCAATTCTGCAAAAATTAATCGAAACAGGAAAAATTGGTTAACCCGGGCTAAACCAGACGACATTCTATATTTTACTTTTCATACCGTGACACTGAGCACATTTTGTGGGATAAATTTGCAGTGGTCACACGATAAAAATCAAGAAATTGTGCCAGAAAAACGATACTATTTTTAATAGCGAAACAGAAGACGACTTGCACGCTTTCTAAACACCTCTTATGCTAGATTTTTATATCAATGCTTTAGCTTAAGAACACGGAAAGTAGCAAGCATACCCTGCAGAGGAAGAGAGATATTATGGTTCTAGGTAAACCTCAAACCGATCCAACTTTAGAGTGGTTTCTTTCACATTGTCATATTCATAAGTACCCATCAAAGAGTACGCTCATCCATGCTGGTGAAAAAGCAGAGACGCTTTACTATATCGTAAAAGGTTCTGTTGCAGTTCTCATTAAAGATGAAGAAGGGAAAGAAATGATTCTTTCCTATCTGAATCAGGGAGACTTCATTGGTGAACTTGGTTTATTTGAAGAAGGTCAGGAACGTACAGCCTGGGTTCGGGCGAAGTCCCCATGTGAAGTTGCTGAGATTTCATTTAAGAAATTCCGTCAGCTGATTCAGGTCAATCCGGACATCCTGATGCGTCTGGCCGGACAAATGGCAAGCCGTCTTCAGGTGACAAGTCAGAAAGTCGGTGATCTGGCATTCCTTGATGTGACGGGCCGTATTGCACAAACACTACTCAACCTTGCAAAACAACCAGATGCAATGACTCACCCTGATGGCATGCAAATAAAAATAACACGTCAGGAAATCGGTCAAATTGTAGGTTGTTCACGTGAAACGGTTGGTCGTATTTTAAAAATGCTAGAAGAGCAGAATCTAATTTCAGCACATGGTAAAACCATTGTGGTTTACGGCACACGCTAATTAGTTATTTTCTGATTTTCTCTGTTTAAAAAGCCACTTTTTAAAAGTGGCTTTTTCATATCTGTCAGATATTCGCTATAATAATCAGGATTAAAAACTGACAGTTAGTGTATGTTATTCGTACTTTCAAATATCTTATCTGCAGATGCTGCTACAAATCCCGGATACAACACACCATTATTCATAGGGTAACGTTTAGCAAATTCGTAAAAACCACCCGGTATCAATAACTCAGCGTCTGTAAACTCGACTGCGACTTTATCTGCCATTGTCGACGACTGTTCCAGAAAGACCGCCGGTGAACCTTTAATTTCCCCGCCGGCAGTATTCAGTGAGAAACCATTGTCATTTAAATAGCGATTCACTTCGGCTATATGCCTGAACTGATTCAGCTGATTCACACTTACAGTGAAATGGTTCGCACCGTATCCATGAGCTGCAACCCAGGCTGCATACTCACTTTCTTCCGACAATATATGGTACTGCTCCAGCGAAACAGGCCACAAACGCCCGCCATATAAAAAAGAAGCATCAGATACCATCTCAGGTTTGATATGAGCGACCAGACTCTTGATTATTTTTTGCAGAGGCACCGGACAATGTTCTGTTTCCAGCTCGCTGATAAAAACCTTAGGTTGCTTTGGATCCGGATGTTCAAAATGTTTTGCGTTCAGTTTTTTTGACTCAAAATGATAATGACCTTTTTCTTCATACCCCATTTCAAGAAATGGTTTTGCCAGTGTACTCATTCGTACAGGATCTAAATTAAATGTTCGCAGTGCAATATGATCATTCACCAATGGCTCATTTTCCTGCAATAACTGGTGAACCCGACAAGCTGAAGGACATAGCCTGGTAATATAATCTTGCCACATGGCTTCAAACAATATCTCCGGTGTCATAAACACCTCCTTATCCAGTTGCAGCCCCGGTTCAGCTTTCCCGATCAGTGATGCCGGGAACTCAGGGGGCTTTCAATGATTCACTAAGATACGAACCCGATCTCCGTTATCCACCAGCAAAGCTTTCGCCGCCTCAGAAGAAATCATCACATTTTCACGGTCTTCATCCAGCAATACATCAGCCATGACGGCTCTGAAGTTTTCAACTGAAGTATTGCTGACCAACACAGACATACCATGCACTTTATCCTGAATGATGACCTTCGCTGAAAAAGAGTTTCTTACTGAACGAATATGTTTCAGGTGGCATTCCACCGTAGGGCCAGCATCAAAAATATCCACATAATCCCGGCAGGTAAACCCTTCATCTTCGAGAATTTTTAATGCCGGCCGCGTCTTATCATGGACCTGGCCAATCACAGCCTGCGCTTCTTTACTCAGTAAATTGACATAGATGGGTAACTTAGGCATTAAATCCGCGATAAACCCTTTATGACCAGAGCCGGCAAGATAGTCAGCCAGTGTAAAATCAATCCCGAAAAAGTGTTCCTGTAACCACTGCCAGAAAGGTGAGTTTCCCTGCTCATCAGAAACACCCCTCATTTCTGCAATGATAGTTGAAGAAAATCTTTCCGGGTGTTCTGCCATCATTAAAAAGCGACATTTGGACATTAATTTACCATTCAGGCCTTCCCGGAAACGCGGTAAAAGAAACAGAGAACAAAGCTCGGAACAGCCGGTATAGTTATTACCAAAACTTAATAATTTGACAATTTTATTCACGCCTAAACGACGGGAGGAGTGAACAATAGTATCAATATGATAACTATAAAATGGCAGATCCCAGCCTACTGAAGCTTCAATCGCCGTCGTTCCGACTGCAACGCCACTTTCGGAATCGATACCGACCATCAAATAACCTTCATCAGTTGGTGCTGTAATATCCGCTTTGGCAAAGCTATATACAGAATGTTCGATACGGTAATTCAACAGCTCTTCATTTTCCGGCAATGAAGTAAAGCCATGACCGGATTCAACAGCACAACGATGGAGTGCGCTATAATCAGCCAAAGCAATGGGACGAATAATCAACATGACAATCTCTCCCCTGATTTGTTGTTATCATTTAAGAATAGCTCAATATAAACAAAACCTTGGCTAAACTTTGCTATGACAGTAAAAGTCAGATATCACAGTCTGACATGACAGATACAGCCCCCGCTTTGCTGAGGCATTTTCAACCATCAGAAAAGCAGCCATCAAGAAACAGGGATAAAAAAAGCGGACCAACTGGCCCGCTCTGTTCTATTCAGAAAATTCATTGTCATCAGGATGCGGTAAATACAGCAGCTATCGCCTGTTCCAGTCTGGATAAACCTTCTGTAATGTCTTCAGGTGAAATTAATAATGAAGGTGTAAAACGAACCACATTTGGCCCGGCAACTAAAACCAGCAGACCGGCTTTACCCGCAGCGACCAAAATATCCCGCGCACGCCCTTGCCAGGAATCATTTAAAGCTGCGCCAAGCAACAAACCGCGCCCGCGCACTTCACTGAATATCGGATATTTCGCATTGATCCGCTCCAGCCCTTCACGGAAGCGTTGCTCTTTCTCTTTCACACCCTGTAAAACTTCAGGCTGAGAGATAACATCAACCACGGCTTCTGCCACTGCACAGGCAAGCGGATTACCGCCATAAGTTGAACCATGAACACCCACTTTAAAATGAGCTGCAATCTCCGCCGTTGTCAGCATTGCACCGATAGGAAAACCACCACCCAATGATTTTGCCGTACTTAAGATATCTGGCGTTACACCAACACTCTGATAGGCGTAAAAATCACCGGTCCGGCCATTTCCCGTTTGTACCTCATCAAAAATCAGCAGGGCATTATGCTGAGTACACAAGTCTCTGACTGCTTGAATAAATTCCGGCGTCGGAGAAATAATACCGCCTTCTCCCTGCAGAGGTTCCATCATCACAGCGCAGGTTCTGTCCGAGATCTGAGCCTTAAAAGCTTCCAGATCATTGTAAGGAAGATGAATAACATCTGATGGTTTTGGTCCGAAGCCATCGGAATAAGTCGATTGGCCGCCAACAGTAACGGTAAAAAATGTCCGCCCGTGGAAACCCTGCTCAAACGCAATAATTTCAGATTTTTCCGGTCCATGATTATCAACAGCCCAGCGACGCGCCAGCTTTAATGCAGCTTCATTGGCTTCAGCTCCGGAATTGGCGAAGAACACTTTCTCTGCAAAACTTAGTTTGGTCAGTTTCTTTGCCAGACGCAGTGCAGGTTCATTGGTCATTACATTACTCAGATGCCACAATTTGTTTCCCTGAGTTGTTAAGGCCTCAACCATCGCCGGATGACAATGCCCTAAACAGCTGACGGCAATCCCACCAGCGAAATCAATATACTCTTTGTCTGCCTGATCCCAGACTCTTGAACCCTGCCCCCGAACCGGAATAATTTCCATCGGGCTATAGCAAGGTACCATCACCTCATCAAATGTGGCCCGATCGACTTTATTTTCCATTGTCATTCACTCATTCCTCTTATTACTTAACAGAGTCATAACCAGCAATATAATCAATCCATGAATTTATTATAGATGAAGCATTATCCTGTTATGACTGACAATTATTTTTGTCACAATTAATCAACAATTTATCATAAAAACGCGCTGCAGGAACCCCAATATGCCTGACCTGCTCACTTCAAACCATACCGCAAAAATAAATATGCAGTAATAATAATTTTTTTAATTCATGAAAATATCTATACGCTTCATTCTTATGAAAATATAAGTAATGTGGAGTTAATAAATAAGCATTCAGAACATCAAAAAATTCTTGAGTAATTCCCTGCTTTACTTATCAATATTGTCAGAAACGGTTACCTGGAAAGGTCAACTCCCTGGCATTTTCATCAGCGACGTAAAAAATTAGCCAGCAATTCATGTCCCTGTTCTGTTTTGATCGATTCCGGATGGAATTGCACCGCATCCAGCGGGAGTGTCCGGTGCTGATACCCCATGATTTCATCAACCTTTCCATTCTCCTGCTCAGTCCAGGCAGTGACTTCAAAACAATCGGGCAATGTTTCCTTCTCAACCACCAAAGAGTGATAACGGGTGACGGTTAACGGATCATTCAGCCCCTGAAACAATCCGGTGTGATGATGACGGATTTGTGAAGTTTTTCCGTGCATCACCTGGCGGGCACGAATCACACTGGCGCCATATGCCTGAGCAATTGACTGATGGCCAAGACAAACACCTAAAATTGGTAATTTACCTGAGAAATGACGCACAACCTCAAGCGAAATACCAGCGTCGTCGGGCGTACAGGGACCGGGAGAAATCACCAGATGAGAAGGATTTAAAGCCCGGATACCATCAATATCAATCTGGTCGTTGCGGATAACACGCACATCCGCGTCGAGCTCACAAAAGTACTGGTACAGGTTATAAGTAAATGAATCGTAATTATCGATGATGAGTAACATAGGCTGGCTAATATCCTGACCGGGTTTCTGGCGCTTATTGTGCAGAATACGCCTCATAAATCAAGAATCATCCGCAGCAGGCTGACCAGCAGCTTCCTCTTTTACCGGAAAACAGGTTGCAATCCGTGCAACTAACCAGGCAATGAATGTAGATTGTGCATCTGTGCGGATCTCGGTGCCGGCATCAGGCAGATGCAGAATGACATAGCGGAAGCCGGAACGAACAAAACCAAACGGAGCAATCAAACGGCCCTGTTTCAGGTCATCAGCCACAAGCGGGTAAGATGCGATCGCCATTCCCAAACCATCTCCGGCCGCCTGAAGAGAAAAATAAAAATGCTCAAACGATTGATATTGTTCAGAAAAATCTGGCGCAGCGAAACCAGGGGCAGAAGAACAGGCAGTGAACCAATCATGCCATGCTTCGGGACGGGTTTGTGTATGCAGACATTTCACAGCTTCCGCAGTCGCCTGATACCTTTGCCAGTACTGCGGAGAGCAAACCGGACCGATCCATTCATCCACCAGTTCCGTAACCTGATAACGGGCGTCAATAGGGAAATCATTCCGTCGGATTGCCAAAGATATTCCTGAATATCCCAACGTGACCGGACCACCCGCCGTCGATAAACGGACATCAATGCCGGTCTGATGATAAAACTCATCCAGCCGGGGCATCAGCCACCGCATTGTTAAAGTCGGTTCACAGGAAACATCCAGTGCTTTCAGGTCTTGCTGTTTAAGCTGCTGCAATCCTTCTTCCAGCGCATTAAATGCCGTTTCAGTATATTTTTGCAGTAACTGACCCGGATTAGTCAGATGCATCTGACGTCCTTTCCGTTCAAACAATTGCTGACCGGTATATTGTTCCAGCACTTTGATCTGCTTACTGACAGCACCATGTGTCAGACACAAGCGTTCCGCAGCTTCTGTAAAGCTGGCTGACTGTGCAGCGATATGAAAAACATGAAATGATTTAAGATGCCTCATCTGTGAACTTTTCTCACAACATATCAGAGTTCATTTCGATTATAGACGCCCCTGAAATATATACAATGAAAGCTCATAAACATTACATATGGGGAAAATATGACATCTCTGACTCTTGCCATATTAGGTCTGCTTATCGTTATCAGTCCGGGGGCTGACTTTGCTTTAGTCATAAAAAACAGTGTGATCTATGGCCGCAAAGCAGGTATAAGGACATCATTGGGAATCAGCCTTGCTATCAGCATGCATATCGCATACTCCCTGCTCGGAATTAGTTACCTTATTTCACAAAATCAGTGGCTTTTCTCCTGTATCCGTTACGCGGGTGCTGCCTATTTGGTTTACCTGGGAATCAAAGGATTATGTGAAAAAGTGCCTCAGCCTCATTCAGTGAACAAAACTCCGGATGTCAGGCAACCCCGGACCTTCTGGCAGGGATTCTTTTGTAATGGGATGAATCCGAAAACGATGCTGTTCTTCCTCAGTATTTTCAGTCAGTTGCTCACTTCTGACCAGATATATACTCAGCAAGCGCTGCTTTACGGCCTTTATCTGATGGTTTTACATGGTGTCTGGTTTTGTATCGTGGCCTGGTTTGTGACAACGCCAAAGATACAAAACCTGTTCAGACGATTCGCTCGTCCGGTTCAGCGGCTGACCAGCCTAGGGTTAATTGGTTTCGGCACATTGTTAGCGATTCGCCAATAAGTAATTCGTTAACAAGTAATTCATTAACAAGCAATTCGTCAATAAAAAATCCCGTCACCAGTTCATTGATGACGGGATTCGTATATACCCAGGCAGTGCCTTGGTCAGAAACCAATCCATTCTCGCTGAACATGGATCTTGAGGTCAATTAGGTATATCAGGCAATACTGTCAGAAAACTTATCCGGGGGAATTATCCCCAAACCTGCTGGGCAACGTCTTTGACTAAGGCAATTTTATCCCACTGCTGCTGCTGAGTGAGCTCATTGCCTTCTTCTGTTGAAGCAAAACCACACTGAGTACTCAGACATAAATTCTCCAGCGGCACATACTGAGATGCTTCCCGGATACGGGTAACAACTTCCTCAGCCGATTCA
Source organism: Vibrio quintilis (assembly GCF_024529975.1). Classification (GTDB taxonomy): domain Bacteria; phylum Pseudomonadota; class Gammaproteobacteria; order Enterobacterales; family Vibrionaceae; genus Vibrio; species Vibrio quintilis. The sequence continues at coordinate 3,763,038 of NZ_AP024897.1, forward strand.
AGCTTTCCGACTTTGGATGAAACCAGCCCAAGGACAACTTTCTTACCGGCAGGCAGCGCTGCCAGCGGAGAAAAGTCACCGGCGCGATCCGTATCAAATTCAAGGTAATAGGCGGAAACTTTATCTTCAGCAAACAATGCATCTGCAACCGGCGCATAACCACCGGAAGCCGCCCATGTTGAACGGAAATTCCCGCGGCAAACATGCGTTGTCACCGTCAGGTCATCAGGTAAATCCTGCAAGGCAAGATTGTTGACTTTCAATAGCTTTTCCTTAATCTCTGCAATACTTGCTGCATGATCGAAATCATGTGTATCGCCGCACGAGCAACCTAAATCACCCAGATTTTCGCCTTCCACAGCTGCTGCTGCAATTTTAGGATCAGTCAACATTCCCCAGGTACAATCATCCAGCTGCAGGCTTCGGCAACCCGCAGCGTAAAGTTCATGGATGAATGACTGATACGCTGAAGCCACATCCCGGATTAAATCATTCTCATCCGGATAAAAAGATCGGGTATTTTCGGCATTACAGGGGCGTTGCAGCTCTTTTAAAAACTGAGCTGGCGCAGGTACAGTCAGTCTTGGAATGATATCGCCTTCCACCAAAGGGAGCAGAAATTTAAAGTGTTCGATAAAAGGATGGTTTTCACCGGTAATTTTTCCCGTAACCCGGATACTTTCCGGACGGGCATTCCCTTTGGAGAAGTTATATCCCTGGTCAATTGCACTTTTTTCAATCCCATTCAATCCCCACATAAAATCCAGATGCCACCAGCTACGGCGAAATTCACCGTCTGTCATAACCTGAAGACCCGCAGCTTTCTGCCTTGTCACCAGCTCAGTAATGGCACGATCTTCAACTGACGTTAATTCAGCCTGAGTGATTTGTCCTGAAGAAAATTGTTCCCGGGCCTGATGTAAATAATCCGGGCGAAGATAGCTGCCGACTACATCAGCACGAAAAGGGGGAATTGTATGTGACATCATTATTTCTCAGTTTTTCTTATAAATCATTTCCTTAGGGTACGACTTCATATTCCTTCATCATATTGAGATTTATTCACAAACAAGTTGAATAAAATTCATCATATACAGCGCAATTAATATAATACCTATCCGGCTGAACCGGGTATCGTCCCTGAATCAAAAAAGGGGCTTATCGCCCCTTTCATCATCTCCTGAACAAATCCATTATTTGATTGTTCGGCGTCTCCAGCCAATAATCCCGGCCAGAAATGCCAGAATCCCGGTACCGGCTGCACCACCAACCTTCAGTTCAAGTACTGCCGGATCATGGTCAGAAGAGCGGAACTGATCTTTATACTTTGGTAAATCACCTTTGTAGTCATCAGTGTAATCAAACAGGTTCGACTCACCGCCATTGATGTGCCAGTCAGTGGCATCAACCACATACGGTCTCAAATCCGGACTGATAAGTAAGTGATCCATTGCACCAACTTCATCATTGTAAGAGTAGCTCCAGCCATCACAATGCAGCATATCCACGGCATTAATAAAGCCATAGCTTTTTTCTATCACGGCACCCTGATCACCAAACTGCACTTCGCCATCAATATAAGTATTACGGGCAGCACGAATAGATTTACCATATTTCACCGGATCATAATCGGTCAAAATCAGCATTGGGTCTTCTTTCGCATAAGAGTTCAGATCACCGAGAATCACTTTATAGCCATCAATTGTTTCTAAAGCATCCCCCAGTGCAACAGCTGCGGCAACCCGGAAGTTCTCGCAAGCCCCCTGATAATCCGGATCGCTCATTCCCTGACCGCCATCACTGACAGGGGCAGCATCTTCCCAACACTTCGAACCTTTAGATTTGAAATGGTTCACAGCAACGGTTAACTCTTTATCCAGCCCGTTAATCGTGAAGGTTGGCGCTAAAGTCTGACGTTGATAATTCTTACCATCTTCAATCACTTTGCCATCATCATCCAAAACTTCAGGAGCCTGCTGGCTTGGCATCGAAATGACCCGGCTTTTCTCAAGAGAAACCATACTCTTGCGATAAATAACCCCGGTTGTAATCACATCAGTACCAACAGAATCGTCTTTATTAATCTGACCATCCTGATTGGTATCAACCTCAACCACGCTGTAATGTCTGCTACTATCAGCTAACTGAGCATTTAACTGATCAACGAGCTGGTGGATCGCGCCGGCATCACCAAACCCATTATTTTCAATTTCCATTAAACCGATAATATCAGCATCCAGTTTAACGATGGCATTAACAATTTTTTCCTGTTGTACTTCAAACTCAGCATAACTTTCAGCACCACGATTATCGCCGTGTGTATTTGCATCTCCGCCAAAAGGTGAATTGAAATAGTTCAGCACATTAAATGAGGCAATCCGCAAATCCCCGGCTTCAAGCTCAGGCGCGTCAGTACGTGGGTCATGATGAATAAAATTACTGTCTGACAGTTCATTGGTGACTGTCAAACGGTACTCTCCGTAGCTGTAATTCAGCACACCTTCAGCACCAGCCAGCGTATCATCAACACGGATATAATCTTCCGTCGAACCATCCTGATCGGCATCAGTCCGGCCAAATTCAGGATAGTAAGGGATCACACCATTGGAAGCTTTCTGATCGGACTCAACAAACAGACGGCGCTCGCCGTTATCAGTCCGTAACACCTGAGATGCTTCAGAGCCTGCTGCATACTTCTGGTTCGGGTGCATATTGATATGCCCCTGAGCCAGTACCATATTGTTCCGGTAAGCGTCATAATCATACTTAAACGTCCGGGTCACCCGCATATCCAGAGATTCGGTTGTTTTTACCAGCATCCCTTCATAACGTTCCAGAGTCTGATCAAAGTTCTCATCCGTCGGCAGAATTTCTATGGCTGTGGCTTCCGGAGCGGATTGTGTTCCCTGGGTTTTCCACTGTTGATCTTCAGCTTTCAGCTGCGTCTGATGATAGTACTCCTGCACTTTCCCTTTCACACAGACGACATCACCGGGCTTCAGATCACTGGAAGACTGATTTGTATAGACAAATAAGCCTTCTGATGTATTCGGGTTGTAATCATTCTCAAGCGCCTGCAGATAAAAACCTTTATTCAGCCCCGTTGTAACCGCACTAACAATGCCCTGAACATAGTAATCATCATCTGTGATATATGACGAATCTCCAATCAGAGGAGATTTATCTCCTTCCCCCTGAATCGCCTGAATGGATGTAAATTCAGGCGTATTGCCATCATCCGTTGTACAGGTAAAAGACTGAGAGCTACTGCTGCTATTCAGGCTTCCCAACCCTTCAATATTATTTTTTTCCAGCGAGTCCCATTGGGAAGCCTGATAGTCGGGTGAAGCGGTTAACTCATCAGCCCGGCGGACTAATGTGACATCTTTGCCCCAATTGCTTCCGCCCATGGAACCGATCATGTCATAGACTTCATCGTCTTTAAGCAATGCAACCGGATCATTACCATTAAAGCTGGCAATTGTATTATTTGTTTCATCCGTGACTGCCAGAATGTCACTATTGGCCTGAGAATTGGCAATCACCAGCACATCGTTCGCTGCAATAACTTTGCCTGCCAGCGACAGTTCACTGTCCCACTGGCCGCCGCCATTTCTGGATACCGCAATCTTAAAATGATCCAGTGTTACCGGCGCTTCACCCGTATTTGCGATTTCAATTGCCTTATTGTAAGAAGAACCTTCCACATATTGTGATATCACGACATCGGCGATTGCTGGCTGTGCAATTGCTCCCGATATGAATACGGAAAGTAGTGATAGCGAGAATTGTTGTTTCATTGGTTTATTCCACCTGAAGTTGCGTTTTTAAATATCCTTATTTTTAAAAAAATGCTTAATTCATCACATTTTTTTAAGGAATTTATAATAAATCCATGTCCAGTGTTTACTCTTTTTATGAAACTAAAAACACACTTTCGTTAAAATGTGAAACAGATCGAATAAATATGTAAAATGATCTCTGCAGATGTGAACTGATTCGTATTGATATATTTAAGCAACCTGAAGATGCAGGTTGTTTGGGTATACAAGACACCTGTCAATAATCAGAGAGATAAAAGGCAGAAGAAAAACAGAGAGAGACAGAAAGGAGGGGTATTTATTACGAAGCAGAGCAGTATTTCTTTTTTCTCATTCTGCCCATTAGAAAATAAAAAAACCCGGCATCACACCGGGCCACCAAAAAAACGTTAACTTATGCTTTCTTCAACGCTTTTTTGATTTTTTTCACTTTTGCTTTCGCTTTTTTCAAAGTTTTTTTCAACTCTTTTTTAGTCTTTGCCATTATTTTCTCCTTAGTGAACCACTCATGGTGAGATTGATCAGGCTGGTATAGCAACGCTCCATGCGAGATCAGTGAGTTATATCAGTCGGCCGGTGCTGAGTAATAAAATGTTTAATAAACTTTCTTATTTCTCTGGCTGCTGAAGTATCCAGTTCTTCACATAATTCAACAAAAATATCCCGCTCCTGCCGGTTTATCCGCAGCACGAGCTGGCTATCTTTTTTATTTGACGTTTTCTTCTTTTTTCCGCCCATAATGTGAAGACTTTGTATATACAATATATATAGGTTAGTACACAATCCGGAAAATGCCATAAAAAAACCCCACTTAAATAAGCAGGGTTGATAAAAAGATCGATTTGAACTCAGGAATAGGAAATAAAACCAACTAAGTCATAAACCTTTTTCAATGTCTCAGCCGCACGTGCAGAAGCCTTTTCAGCCCCTTCGCGCATCACATCATTTAAATAATCATGTGACTCGCGGATACGGTGATATTCCGCCTGAACCGGTTCAAGCATTGCAACAATCGCTTCTCCAACATCTTTCTTGAACGGTCCATACATGTCGACGTCCTGATATTTTGCTTCAATTTCATCAAAGCTTAATCCGGTAGCCGCTGAATATAAGCCCATTAAGTTTGAAATACCGGCCTTGTTTTCAATGTCATAACGAATTCGTGGTGGGGTATCCGTATCGGTTTGCGCCTTATTAATCTTCTTCACGATCGATTTTGGCTCTTCCAGCAAGGTAATGACATTTTTCCGGTTGTCATCGGACTTAGACATCTTCTTCGTCGCATCCTGCAGACTCATTACCCGTGCATTCACGGTTGGAATGTACGGCTCAGGGACAACAAATACCGGCTCGTCCGGACAATAGATATTGTTAAAGCGGGTCGCAATGTCTCTCGCAAGCTCCAGATGCTGTTTCTGATCGTTACCAACCGGCACCTGATGAGCGCCATATAGCAGAATATCCGCAGCCATCAGAACCGGATAATCAAACAAGCCGGCATTGACATCGTTGGCATAACGGGCAGATTTATCTTTAAACTGAGTCATCCGGCTCAGTTCACCCATCTGAGTGTAACAATTCAGAAGCCAGCTTAACTGAGCATGTTCCGGAACATGAGACTGAACAAATAAAGTACTCTTCTTCGGATCAATGCCAACAGCCAGGCAGATTGCCAGTGCATCAAGTGTTGCTTCATGTAAAGCTTTTGGATCCTGACGAACGGTAATTGCATGCAGATTGACCACACAATAATGACAATCGTATTCATCCTGCATTTGTTGCCACTGACGAAGAGCACCCAGGTAATTACCAATACTCAGTTCACCTGACGGTTGAACACCACTAAATACAATGGGTTTGCTCATGAGAATAATTCCTTTGACTTCTAAAATTCTTTAATTACAAAACAGATAGATAATAAATACGGTTCAGATAAATACCCGCAACATCCAAGTGTACTCATTGACAAGTATTTTACTAGATTTTTTATGCGGCTCAGGCTGAAACGAGAACAATATCGAGCAATTCTGCGATATTATCCGCAACATAGTCAGGCCCGGCGTCAGAAATAGGCTGACCGTGGTTATAACCGTAGGTCAGCCCGAACGAAGGGCAGCCTGCATTCTTTGCAGCCAGAATATCATTCTTCGAATCTCCGACCATCACCATTTGCTCCGGCGTGCAGCCATACTTCTCCAGCAGCCAGTTCAAGGCGATTGGATCAGGTTTTCTTTTTTCAAAATCATCTCCGCCAATCACATCACTGAAATAGGCTGCGATTTGGTGTTGCTGTAAAATCTCCGGAACAAAATGAGAAGGCTTATTGGTCACAACAGCAAGCGTAAATCCTTCCTGATGCAGTTTTTCCAGTGTTTCTTTTACTCCGGCATACAACTGACTGAGCCGATGACCCGTTTCGGCATAAAAGCGATCAAAATAGACCCGGGCCTGTTGAAGTAACTCTGGTCCTAAATCAGGATGAACCTCCAGACTTTGGCTGATGGCGCGTCCAATCAGAATATCAGCACCATTACCGACATAATCACGAACCTGAGACTCGGATACTCCCGGATAACCAAGCGCACGAACTGCCTGATCAGCAGCAATTGCTAAATCCGGCACACTGTCTAACAAGGTTCCATCTAAATCAAACACAACTAACTTTGGTCTTTCTGACGACATGAAATGATTCTCCCAAACAGGTAAAGCATGACCGATAAGTTCCGGAGAATTCAGCGGCCTGCTTTCTTTATTTATGCTTAACTTTCTTTATTTATACTTAACTTTATTGATACAGGCTTAACTTTACTGAAATATGTTTATACCCAAGCAACCTGAAGATGCAGGGTTGTTTGGGTATACTTGAATGACAATTTAACGGGATACTTTTTCAAGTTCAGTTCTCATCGCAGAAATAACCGCCTGATAATCCGGCTGACCGAAAATCGCAGAACCAGCAACAAACATATCTGCACCCGCCTCAGCAATTTCACCAATATTATCGATTTTGACACCGCCATCAACTTCCAGACGAATCGCTCTGCCTGAGTCCTGAATCCGCTGGCGAACTGCCCGTAATTTATCCAGAGTTGAAGGAATGAATGACTGCCCGCCAAACCCAGGATTGACTGACATTAACAGAATTAAATCCACTTTATCCATCAGGAAATCAAGATGGTTCAGCGGTGTTGCCGGATTAAGAACCACACCGGCCTGGCATCCATGTTCTTTGATCAGCTGTAAGGTTCTGTCTACATGTTCTGACGCTTCGACATGAAAAGTAATCATTGAAGCCCCGGCTTTGGCAAAATCAGCAACCATGCGATCAACAGGCTTAACCATCAGATGCACATCGATTGGTGCCGTAATGCCATAATCTCTCAAAGCTTTACATACAGGAGCACCAAATGTCAGATTGGGCACATAATGATTGTCCATGACATCAAAATGAATGACATCAGCCCCGGCATTGAGCACATTCTCAACATCTTCTCCCAATCTTGCTAAATCTGCGGAAAGAATTGAAGGAGCAATCAAAAAATCTTTCATACCTCTGGCCTCTGTATTTTTACAATCGATAAGTTAAATTTAGGGTTGCCTGCATCATTGCAAGGCAAACCTGTCTTATTTTATCGGAGGGAAAGAAAGGATGATAGAGCCCGGATAATGAACAGTAAGAATTATTGCTCTGATGCCGCTGAGAATAAGGCCAATAGCTCATCAACTTTATTCCGGGAAGAGCCATTCCGGCTGATGGTCCGCTTCACTTTGACAACATTCAGCTGCGCGCCGTGATACAACCGCCGGGTCAGAATCGTATCATGGTTTGAAATCAGCACGGGCACGCTCCTGACCTTTGCTGTTTTCTCTGCAATATCAGCCAGAGCAGCTTGATCATCAAGAGAAAATCCATTCCCGGCGTACGATGTAAAGTTTGCTGTATTTGATAACGGCGCATATGGCGGGTCACAGTACACAACACTACGGTTATTCGCCTGCTCAAAAGTTTCTTTATAGCCGGTACAAACAAAAGTGGCTCTTTGTGCTTTTTCAGCAAAAAACTCAAGTTCAGACTCTGGGAAATAAGGCTTTTTATAGGAGCCAAAAGGGACATTAAATCCCCCTTTTTTGTTGTACCGGCAAAGTCCGTTAAATCCAAAACGATTCATATACAGAAAGGCAAGAGAACGATACATCACATCATCAGTTCCATTAAACTGCTGACGCACCGATAAATAGGCTTCTTTCCGGTTGTTCTCCGGTATAAACCACCTTTTAGCCTCTGATATGTATAATTCAGGGGAATTTTTAAGCAAGTTATACAGATTGATTAAATCAGGATTAATATCCGCCAGTATATACTTATCATAATCTGTATTTAAAAAGATCGAACCTGCACCGACGAATGGCTCAACCAGTACATCAGCCATCGGCAGATACCGCCGGATATCATCAACAAGACTATACTTTCCCCCAGCCCACTTGAGAAAGGCACGATGCTTCTTCATGTAATGCTTTAATTCCCCATGATTAACAAGGCTGCGGAATGTAACATATTTTCCGGCGATACTCAGATTTATTTAGCACGCTCGATTTCCCGGTGCACCTGGCGGATTGATTTCGCCCATGGCCCTAAAGCCTGTAAATTCTCCGGCAACGTCAGTACTGCATCACGCGCCAGCTGAATTGTCGGATAATTCTTATAGGTAATCATGTACCAGTTTGTATTGCTTCTGACGGCCGCATACACATGAACCTGACCCTGTAAGCCATAACGCCTGATGAAATCATCAACTTCTCTCACAGAATTAAATGCTGCCAGTTGCAACGTATAACTGCGGTCAGACATGTTCAGCAACGCCTCCTGATCATCACTGAAACGATCAGCAGTAGAAGATGTATCTGACTGATTGCGCGATACCCGTATCCGGATCTTATTTCCTTCTCCGGAAGTCGCAGACTTCTGTTCAGAAACAACAGCGGGCTCAGGCATATCCGCAATATTCACTTCTTGTGGCGACGCTTCATCTTGCGACTTATTTGCATTGTCTGATGCATTGTCCCGTAACGCTTCGGAAATATCAGATACCATGTCATCACTCACAACCATCTGAGGCGGTGGTGATACTTCGCTGGCAACCTGATGTAGTTGTGTCGTATCCGATTTTTCAGGTTTCCCTTCCATCAAAGCATCGACGACTTCTGAACTGACAACAACACGCCGTCCCTGATCATCTACGCCAACATTTGCTGTTTGCGACACGATATCCGGAGGAAGCGCACCTGAATCATCTAAAGGATAAGCACCCGTTTTCTTTTTGTCCCCGGACGGAGAAGAAGTATCTGCGGTGTTGACCGCTCGCGCCTGTCCGGAAACCTGATCAGAGTCATCCGCATCAGATGATTCAGATTCAGGTAATGTCGGAATAACCGTTTGAGCATTGGATTCTTTCGTCGCGGTATGAAGTATATCCGGCGCCTGATTTTCAGATAACATCCACCAGTATCCGGCGCCGACTAACAAACAGACCAGCAAAAAAATCAATGCAATTTTTGCCGGAGAGCCAATTATCGAGCGAATAATAATTCGCTTTTCCATTTTCTGATCTCCTAATGCCATGATGTCACCCGGCGTTTTTTTAGTTCGGCTGAATGATCGGCGTAACTGTTGTTCCAGTTTAGGATCGACATAGCGCATCACTAAAAATTCAAAAAATCGCTCGGCATCTTCCTGAGCCAGTGTATCAATTTCCAGATCAACAGGCTTATTCTCTTCCCCGTCAGACAGACGGGACAGTAATTTATCCAGGCTTTTTGGTAACGAGAAAAGCACAATATTGATCGTCCAGTCAGCTCGTTTCTGAGCTTCAAGGACTAATGTCCATAACTCAGAAATCAGCGTTTCAGACAGAATATGAGCATCATCAACCACGATAGCAATATTGCATTCTTCGTCGCCCAGCACAGCTGACAAATTGCTGGTAAGTGACTCATCAACATCGAACTCAGCCTGAGGAGCAATCTGAGTCAGAATCGTGGAACGCCACTGATATTCATCCTGACCGGGATAACACATCAGCAAAGACTGATTCTTATCATCAGCCCAAACTTCAAGATAGCGTTGTGCTATCCAGGTTTTGCCCGCTCCCGGCGCACCAGAAACCGCAATAAAATTTGAACCAAAACGAGTCAGCAACTGGATGCGTTCTAACAAATCTGTCTGAGACTGCAATTCCAGTACCCGTTCATCTGCCAAACTCATGAAATTTTCCTACTGAGTGAATGAAGCATATTGAGATTACAAATGACGGCAATAATCAATGGCCTGTTCAAGTACAGATTCAGGAATGCCGGATCTGACCTCAGCTTTGCCTATATCGATTGGCAGAACAAATCGTATCGTACCAGCCAAAACCTTCTTATCTCGCTTCATATGTGTCATAAAATCAGAAAAAGACATTTCATCAGGTGTATTGACCGGCAGTTTCGCTCTCTTCAGTAAAGAAAGCACCCGATCAAATTGCTCACCTGATATTAAGCCTTGCAACTGAGCTGTTTTAGCCGCCATCACTGTACCCGCAGAGACAGCTTCGCCATGTAACCAATTACCATACCCTAATTGCGCTTCAATCGCATGACCAAATGTATGACCCAGGTTCAATAATGCACGAATTCCGGACTCTTTTTCGTCTAATGCGACTACTTCTGCTTTGATTTCACAACAACGTGCAATGGCATAAGTCAGCGCTTCATGGTCCAGTGTATACAACGCATCTAAATGAGCTTCTAACCAGCTAAAAAACTCAGCGTCATAAATGATGCCGTATTTGATCACCTCGGCCATACCAGCTGCAAACTCCCGCGGCGGCAAAGTCGCAAGACAATCAATATCGATAATCACTGCCTTTGGCTGATAAAAAGCGCCAATCATATTTTTTCCCATCGGGTGATTCACTGCTGTCTTTCCACCGACAGAAGAATCAACCTGAGAAAGTAATGTTGTTGGAATCTGAATAAAATCGACGCCACGCTGATAACATGCGGCAGCGAACCCGACCAAATCACCAATCACACCACCACCTAAAGCGATGATGACAACATCCCGGCTATAATTGTTCTCAATCAGATAAGTCATGACTGTATTGAAAACTTCCAGGCTTTTATATTGTTCACCATCAGGCAGTTCAAGCAAAGCGGCTTTACATCCGCGCTGTTCGAGCATCCCGGTGATTTGCCGTGCATACAAAGGCGCGACCGTGACATTAGAAATCACAACCACATTCTGGTTGGGGGATAAAAAAGAAAGAAGTGCCGGATCATTAAATAATCCGGCCCCGATCGAGATAGGATAACTACGTTCGCCCAGACTGACCGTAATTTGCGCCATAATAGCACTCCGAAAAATTAAAAAAACTTATTGTTCTTCTAACATTTTTACGATCTGATTGGCTACCACTTTTGCACTTTGATCATCAGTTCTGACCGTAATATCAGCAATTTCCTCATATAAAGGATTACGATCAGATGCCAGGTCTTCCAAAACTTCACGAGGGTTCTGAGTTTGAAGCAATGGACGTTTTTTATCCCGGCTGGTTCGTGCAAGCTGCTTTTCAATTGTCGTTTCAAGATAAACAACGACACCACGCGCAGAGAGACGATTCCGGTTTTCTTTACTTTTTACTGAGCCTCCTCCAGTCGCAAGGACAATACCCTGCTTTTCTGTCAGATCGTAAATAACCGTTTCTTCGCGTTTACGAAATCCTTCTTCACCCTCGACATCAAATACCCAGGCGATATCTGCGCCAGTCCGTTCTTCAATAACAGTATCCGAATCGACAAACTCCATATGAAGCTGTTGCGCAAGATACCTGCCTATTGTGCTTTTGCCGGCTCCCATAGGACCAACAAGAATAATATTACGTTTTTCGGCCATTTTAGCAGTAATTACAATATAAAATTCAATGCCATCGCCACAAGCTAATTCTGGTATATCAATGGTTGAATCGGGTTTGTGGCACCAATTCCTCACAGACAATTCGTGATAAGACCCGAAATTATCTAGATCTGAGTCGATTAATGCAACTTAATTTTTAGACAATTACAGAAAAGACAACTAACTCATTGAATCATAACCTGTGGTGTAACAAAAATGAGCAACTCATTTTTACCTGTTTTCTGGTAAGTTCTCCGGAATAAACTGCCCAACAGGGGTAAATCACCTAGCATGGGGACTTTATCCACAGTTTTTGTCATTGTTTTCTGATGAATTCCACCCAGAACCACGGTTTCACCATCATTGACTAACACCCGTGTACCAATCCGCTGTGTGATAATCGCAACAGCCTCCCCTGTGCCTGTTTTCACCACTTCTCCGGGACGATCCTGTGTCACATTTAAATCCAGAATGACATGATGATCCGGGGTGATATTGGGTGTTACTTTTAAGCTGAGCACTGCTTTTTTAAATGCAACCGATGAATCACCATCAGAATCGGATTCCAGATAAGGAATCTCGGTTCCCTGTTCAATAAAAGCAGGCTGACGGTTTGTCGTCAACAAACGGGGGCTCGAAATCACTTCAGCTTTTGATTCACTTTGTAATGCCGATAACTCTAAATCCAGTAAAGTGCCAGCACCAAGGCGTGCAACCTGAAAAGCCACCGAGGCCGCATTCCCCGAAGATGCAGGCAGACTGACATTCAGATAGTTGGCAATATTAGTCTGATCGCTTTCCCCGCTCATAATCTGCTCAACGCTGCCACCAATATTGATATGACCCTGTTTTATCTGTTCACCCCAGCGGATACCCAGCTCATCCAGCCCGCTTTCACTCATAGTGACAATACGCGCCTCAATCAGAACCTGCCGGACAGGGATATCAATGGTGTGAATCACAGACTGAACGCCTTTAATATAAGCAGGATAATCCCGGATAATTATCGTATTCGTCCGGGCGTCTGTCGTCATTGAACCTTCGGCAGACAGTAATCCCTTATGCGCTTTATTCTGTATCACCTGCAAGATCTGATCGGTTGTGGCGTACTGAACTGGTATCGTTGCCACCGCTATCTTGCCCGTCCCGGAGGAGGGGGCTTTCTTTTCCCTGCCATCGGGATAAATCATCTCAGACGTACTGACCGCAGGTTTGACAAAGGGGTTTCTTCCGCTGTCAGCAAAAGCCATGCAGCTCATCAGCAACACTGAACTTATCACGACCTGAATCAATCCCCCGAAACAATAACTCTTTTTACTCACACGGATTCTCCTTACATTGCCGGTAAAACCAGGCTTTTCCTGTCATACGTACCAAGCCTTCACCTTGTTCTGATTTCGTCCAGTTCATCTGCCTGAACAACACAAAAGGCGGATGATGAATCATCAGCTTCAACAATGATCTGATAGCGCTGTAACTTCCGGTCATGTCTATCTCAATTCCCTGCGAAACTATCCGGTTACTCTGGCCATCAGCCACAAGCCACGCCAGCCGGTGAAGTTGTATCTCTCGTTTTTCGGCTTCAATATTCAGCCAGGGCATGATTTTTTCCTCTGTCTCATGTGCAAGCAAAGCTGACTCCCTGCTCAACTTAACCTCTGATGAATGCCACCGGGCTTGCATTGTCTGATATTTACCAAGTTTCAGCTGCAGGGATTGAACCTGAGCCATCAGTTCCCGCTGATGTGTTTGCTCCAGTTTCACCTTCCGAAAAAGAGGCTGCCACAGGGCAATAAAGGAAAAGCCACTACAAATCATTGTCAGCAACATAAAAATAACTATCTGTTTCTGAGTTGAAAAATGTAAAAATAAATCCCACGGATGTTTCAAATTTATTTTTTCTCTCATCCTTTCCTCGTTTTATCTGATGTTGAAAAAGAGAAAGACAAGCGGAATCTCTGAACCTGATCCTGAGATTGTTCCATCTGTTTGACCGCCTCCATTTTCAGACGCTGTACACAATGGCAAGGATGGATACGTAGCTTACTGAGGAACAGGGAAACATTTTCAGCATCATCTCCGTATCCACGGAGCACGACCTGTCGTCCGGATAAATTCAACGAATGCAGATAAACATGTGCCGTGACTGACTCCGCAATCAAAGACATCAGACGATACGGCACCCTGGTCATTTCTTTCCAGTGCTGAATCTGAGATAACGCTTCCTGAGTTTGATTAAATGCAGCCTGCCTGCTTTGCCACTGGCTGGCTCTTTGCTCCAGTTGTGCTTTTTCATCAACCAGCGTCTGGTGCTGCGCATCTGCCACGGCCAGCGCTTTTTCTAAAACCATCCACAGGGAAATCTGGATACAAATAAAGAGAAGAATGCCAAATAAAATACATCCAACAAAGCGTTTGAACCTTGCTGCAGCCTGTATCTGCTGCCACTCCATTAAATTAATATGATGCAGCATACCCTTCCTCCCGGGCGATAATGCCCCGCATCGACATCCCGACGGCCAGCGTGCACAACGCTGTTGGTTCATCTTCAGGAAAACACTTTCCGTCTAACACACTGAATGGATGAAATAACTCAACCGGGCATTGCAGTTTTTCCCCGAACTGTGCAGCAGAAGAGGCATTTTTTTCAATCAGCCAGACCCCGGATGGCTTGCAGCGCTGTATTGAGCAAAACTGCTGAAATTCATTAATGATCTGCGCCAGCACCGTGCTTCCTTCATTACAGCCGGCTTTTTGTGGCATACACAGGTAAAAGCAATCCGTGAGAGACATAAACCCCAGGCGGATGACTGTCTCTTTAATTTCAGCAAGCACCCGCCCGGTTTTACCATGGTGATGCATCGCTTCAATTAACAACTGGAGGAAACACTGCTTCTCTGTATCGACAAGAACCGGCTTTAACCTGGCGCCCCGTAAGGCACATAACCGGCTGTTAACTACCTCTTTTCGGGCAGCATAGACCCGAAATCCATCATTCACAGCCATATAATCAACACTCAGCTGGCTGGCAGTTAATGAGACTTTTTCTGAAAAAGCCTGATAAACAGCCCAGGCTTCCATCACATCACTTTGCTGTGGTGAAATAGTGACAATTCTGGACATGACAGCCAGTTCCGGAACCGCAACTGCAACATGCCGGGAAAACCAGGGAAGTCCTTTTCTGACTTCTGCTAATTTTTTAACAATTTTTTGATAATCCAACACCTCACTTTCCGGGAAAATATTACCGGATAAGGTAAATATTCTAAAATCAATCAAAGAAAACGACTGTTTCTGACGCATTAAAGTAACAGCAGTCATATAATGGCGGTTAATATCAATTCCCGTCACGATGAGTTTATTCATACAGACTCCGCAAGTCAGCTCTGTTCAAATGGATTATTGGTAGTACAATAACCGACCGTTTCAGTGCTAAATTTTTATCGAAAAGAAGATTGGATTGCATGTATTCAATCCAACCAAACAGGGAATATCCGGTGAAGTTCATAAAGCGATTCTTATTATTTTCATTGTGTTGCATGGTTTTAGGAGTGACGACAATCTTCGGATTCTACTATTACGTCAAACCTGAACTGCCAGATGTCGCTACTTTGAGAGATGTGAAGTTGCAAACGCCCATGCAGGTCTTGAGTCAGGATGGGAAACTTATTGCACAATTTGGTGAGAAACGCAGAATCCCCCTCAAACTAAAGGATATTCCACCAGAGCTTGTGGAAGCTTTTCTTGCCACAGAAGACAGCCGTTTCTATGAACATTACGGCTTTGACCCGATTGGTATTACCCGCGCCGCGGTTGCTGTATTAATTTCCGGCACGGCACGACAAGGTGCAAGTACCATCACGCAGCAGCTCGCCAGAAACTTTTTCCTCTCGAATGAAAAGAAAATAATGAGGAAAATCAAAGAACTGTTTATCGCTGTCCATATCGAACAATTACTGACAAAAGATGAAATTCTTGAACTATACCTGAACAAAATTTTTCTCGGATACCGGGCCTATGGTGTCGGCGCCGCAGCTCAGGTTTATTTCGGTAAAGAAGTCAAAGATCTGACCCTGAGTGAAATGGCCGTGATTGCCGGGCTTCCCAAAGCGCCTTCAACCATGAACCCGATTTATTCGATAGAGAGGGCAACCAAACGGCGCAACGTGGTTCTGATGCGAATGCTGGATGAGCATTACATCACTGAAAATCAGTACAAACGGGCAAAAGCAGACCCCATTAAAGCAAAATATCATGGCGCTGAACTTGAGTTACATGCCCCTTACGTGGCAGAAATGGCCCGGGCATGGATGATCGATAAATATGGCGATGATGTGTATACATCAGGCAAAAAGGTATTCATGACGGTGCGCTCAGATTTGCAGGAAGCGGCAAATCATGCGGCCATTAATAATCTGATTGCTTACGATGAGCGCCACGGTTACCGCGGACCGGAAAAAACACTTTGGTCTGCGGGTAAACCCGCCATGTCACAGGATGAGATGACAGACTATCTGAAAACTCAACCGGTATACGGCGATATGTATCCGTCAGTCGTTGTGGATGTTGCTGACAAAACCGCAACCGTGTGGGTGAAAAACCATGGCATTCAGCTCATTCAATGGAATGATATGAAGTGGGCCCGTCGTTTTGTCACCGACAAACGTCAGGGAAAACCACCTCAACATGCGAAAGATATACTGACCGCCGGTCAGCAGATTTGGGTCCGACCGTTTTATCCGGAAAATCAGACGACGCTCTCCTGGCACCTGAGTCAGGTGCCAGATGCGAATACAGCCTTTGTCGCAATGAACCCTGAAAATGGTTCTGTATTGGCTCTGGTTGGTGGCTTTAATTTTGTTCACAGTAAATTCAACCGGGCCACTCAGTCTATCCGTCAGGTAGGTTCCGGTATTAAACCATTTATATATTCTTCCGCAATCAATAAGGGAATGACGCTGGCATCTCTTGTCAATGACGCCCCGATCAATAAGTGGGACCAGAGTCAGGGGACTGCATGGCGTCCGAAGAATTCGCCACCTACTTACGGAGGCCCAACCCGGTTACGTATTGGTCTGGCACAATCCAAAAACGTCATGGCAATTCGGGTACTCAGGGAAGTGGGCTTAGAGAAAGTCCGGCTGTTCCTGGGTCGCTTCGGGTTTGATCCGGATAAACTGCCACATTCTGAAACGATTGCTTTAGGTGCAGGCAGTCTTTCTCCGGTCAAACTGGTTCAGGGTTACTCAGTATTCGCAAACGGTGGATACTATATTGAGCCTTACTATATTGACCATGTTGAAGATCCTTTTGGCAACGTAGAATACAAAGCGTCACCTAAAGTAGTCTGTCATCAGAACTGCGATAGTCATGATTCTCAAAACGAACATGCGATAGCTGAACACGGAACGGACTATGCACCTCAGGTTATTACCCCGCAAAATGCATTTCTGGTCAGAGAGATGATGTACAGTAACATCTGGGGTGGCGGTAACTGGCGCAACGGAACCGGCTGGAATGGCACCGGTTGGCGGGCACAGAAATTAAAACGCCGCGATATTGGCGGTAAAACCGGAACCACCAATGATTCAAAAGATACCTGGTACAACGGGTTTGGTCCGGGAATAGTGGCCACGGTCTGGGTCGGTTTTGACAATCATAGCCGGGCTCTGGGCCATACCAGCCGGAACAAAAACCTGAAGAATGTGCCGATTAGTGGCGGGGAGTCCGGAGCAAAAACAGCTCAGCCAGCCTGGATTGAATTTATGCAACATGCCTTAGCGAATGTACCGCCACATAAAAAAGTGGTTCCGGAAGGTATTACTAAGGTCCGGATCGATCGGAACACCGGATTATTAACCAATAAAACGGATGCCAGCACGATGTTTGAATATTTTGCGCAGGGAACCGAGCCCAAAGAATATGCTCAGGATGTTTCAACCGGAAACATTTATACCGCACCGGATAGTGATGAAGAGCTGTTCTGAATCATGATGAAGTAAAATCCCGTTCCTGATGGAACGGGATTTTTTTGATTCAGAGGCAAAGACAGATTTATTCACAAGCATGTGCCAGTTGCGTTTTGATGACTGAGGCTAATTTCTCGAAACGTTGCCTCAAAGGAGACCCCGGACGATAAACCAGAGCCAGAGTCCGTGAAGGAACCGGATTAACAGCTTTCAGATAACATACACCATCTTTCTCTTTTTGCTCAGGTAAAGACAGTTCCGGCAACAACGTAATACCAGCGCCTGCCGCAACCATATTTCTCAGTGTTTCCAGACTGGTTGCCTTAAACCGTTCATCATCCTTCGCGCCTGCTGCAAAACAAAAACCCAGGGCCTGATCCCGCAAACAATGCCCTTCACCAAGCATCAGCACGGTTTTACCATTCAACTCTGCCATCTCAATTTGCTCGTTATGAGCCCATTCATGTTCTGAGGGCACAGCAAGACTCAATGGCTCATTATAAACGGTGATTTCTTTAAACGGCTGGGTTTCTTCGACAGATGCCAGAACAAGGCAATCCAGTTTACCTTCTTCTAACTGGCGGACTAAATGGCTGGTCTGTGCTTCATGGAGATAAAGTTCCAGCTCAGGAAACTCTGTTTTTAACGCAGGAACAATGCGCGGCAATAAGTAAGGCCCGACAGTAGGAATAAAACCAACATGCATCGGCCCGTTCATATCTTCACTTTGTCCGTTTGCCATATCACGGAACATTTTGATTTCTTTCAGAATACGCCGGGCCTGTTCCACCAGCTGCATCCCGGAATCTGTGAAAAGGACCCGCCGGCTGCTCCGTTCCAGTAAAACAGTACCCAGTTCTTCCTCCAGTTTGCGAATCTGTCCGCTTAATGTCGGCTGACTCACAAAACAGGATTCAGCAGCCTTGCGAAAATGCTTGTGTTCAGCCAAAGCTACGAGATACTCAAAGTCACGAATATTCATGGTGCCACCTAATAGAAATTATCTATCAAAACCATAGCATCAAATGATTAGAACTATCAAAGCTTTTTTTTAATAATGAATTCAACAAAGTGAGGCAGAAATAAAAGCCTCAAAACAATTCAGAAACTTCAAAAATATATTTAAGGAAACAACTATGTTTACATCAAAAAAAGGTCAGGCAGTTCCGCAGGTCACTTTCCCAACCCGTCAGGGCGATCAATGGGTAAACGTGACAACAGATGAACTGTTTAAAGGAAAAACAGTGATTGTATTCAGTTTACCGGGGGCATTTACACCGACCTGTTCATCAAGTCATCTGCCTCGCTACAACGAGTTATATTCCGTATTTAAAGAACATGGCGTGGATGAAATTTTATGTGTTTCTGTAAACGACACTTTTGTCATGAATGCATGGAAAGACGATCAGGAAGCAGAAAATATCACTTTCATTCCCGACGGTAACGGCGAATTCACTGATGGCATGGGTATGCTGGTTGAGAAAAATGACCTTGGCTTCGGCAAACGTTCATGGCGCTACAGCATGCTGGTGAAAGACGGGATTGTGGAAGAAATGTTCGTCGAACCAAATGAGCCAGGCGACCCGTTCAAAGTTTCTGATGCAGATACGATGCTGAAACATATTGCGCCTGGCTTCCACCTGCAGGAATCCATTACTGTGTTTACCAAACCTGGCTGCCCATTCTGCGCCAAAGCAAAACAGAATCTGATTGATAAAGGTTTGCAGTACGAAGAAGTGATTCTGGGTAAAGATGCCACAACGGTAACTCTGCGTGCCATTACAGGCCGTACAACCGTTCCTCAGGTATTCATCGGCGGAAAACACATCGGTGGCAGTGAAGAACTGGAAACTTACCTGGCTTAATTACACACCGCCCTCATCAGTACACTGATAAACAACTATCAGTCATCAACAATCTGTTATCAGAGAATATAACTTCCGGCTCCTGGTATCAGGAGCCAGCTCCCTTCAGGAATACCAGTAACGTCGTATTCCGGAAGCATCAGCTCCGGGTGCCGGGAATCAATTGCAGGAAAGAAAATATGAAACAAATTAATGTCGATGTCGCAGTGATCGGTGGCGGTACTGCCGGATTAGGTGCCTACAGAGCAGCCAAAGCACATACACCCAAAGTCGTGATGATTGAAGGCGGTCCATACGGAACAACATGTGCCAGAGTCGGTTGTATGCCATCAAAACTCCTGATAGCTGCCGCAGAAAGTGTTCATCAGATAGAAAAAGCCCCCGGGTTTGGTGTTCATCCTCAGGGTGAAATCAGAATTAATGGCCGCGAAGTCATGGACCGGGTGAAAAGAGAACGGGATCGTTTTGTCGGATTTGTGCTCGAAGGGGTCGATGAAATTCCGGCAGAAGACAAAATACAGGGTTACGCAAAATTTATCGACGATCATACATTAGTCGTTGATGATCATACTGAGATCAAGGCAGATAGAATTGTGATCGCGACAGGATCACGCCCGGCATATCCGGCAGTCTGGAATGAACTGGGCGATCGTCTGATCATCAACGATGATGTCTTTGAATGGGACGATTTGCCAGATTCGGTGGCAGTATTTGGTCCGGGTGTGATTGGGCTGGAACTCGGACAGGCATTACACCGTCTTGGTGTTCAGGTGAAAGTATTCGGCCACGGAGGCAAAGTCGGACCATTAACCGATCCTGAAGTCATGCGTTATGCCACCAAAGCATTTCAGCAGGAGTTCTATTTAGATCCAAATGTCAGAATCGAAAGCATGAAGCGCCCCGACGGGCAGGATAAAGTCGAAATTCAATTCATTAATCATGATGATGAACTTGAAACATTTAACGCATCTTATGTGCTTGCAGCAACAGGACGCCGGCCGAATGTCGACAAAATCGGCCTTGAAAATACTTCAGCAGAACTTGATGAGCGGGGTGTTCCGACTGCGGATCATTACACACTGCAAACATCTGCCAGCCATATTTTTATCGCCGGTGATGCCAGTAACCAGATACCGCTATTACATGAAGCCGCGGATCAGGCAAGAATTGCCGGTGATAATGCCGGACGTTTCCCGGATATCAGAGCTGGATTGCGTCGTTCATCTATCTCAGCTGTTTTCTCCGATCCACAGATCGCGATGGTCGGTGAAACATACAACCAGCTGACGAAACGTCTTGGACAATGCGGGTGTTTTGCAACCGGAGAAGTCTCTTTTGAAAATCAGGGACGTTCACGCGTGATGCTGCGCAACAAGGGTGTCCTCCATGTTTATGCAGAACAAGGCACCGGCCGTTTTCTGGGCGCAGAAATGATGGGCCCCAATGCGGAACATCTGGCACATCTGCTGGCCTGGGCACATCAAAGTCAGATGACGATTTCAGAAATGCTGGATATGCCTTTCTATCATCCGGTGATTGAAGAAGGTGTCCGGACAGCACTTCGCGATGTGAACGCCAGACTTCATCTGGGGCCGGAAATGATCAAACACTGTCTGGATTGCGGTCCGGGCTGTTAATTTGTACTAGCTCAGACCTGATCTGACAGTTACCCATTTTTTCGGTGCTTTCGTCAGATTAGATTTGAGCTAAATTCTTTTCTGCCCAAATCTTTTTTCCATCCAATAATGTCTCTATCGGTGTCCGCCCACAGCAGACTTTTCCCTGATGAGTTCGAACATTGTTGTAATAATCCAGCCATTCGTCCAGATCTTTTTGCAACTCTTCTAATGAACTGTAGAGCTTTTTCCTGAACGTGACCTGATAAAATTCATTGAGAATCGTTTTGTGGAAACGCTCGCAGATACCGTTTGTCTGAGGATGTCTGGCTTTTGTTTTTGTATGGTCGATATCATTGATAGCCAGATACAGCTGATAATCGTGCTGCTCCACTTTGCCACAGTACTCTGTGCCTCTGTCCGTCAAAATCCTCAGCAGCGGAAGCTGATGGGCTTCAAAGAACGGTAAGACACGATCGTTGAGTAAATCAGCCGATGTGATCGGTGTTTTTGTGGTATAAAGTTTTGCGAAAGCCACTTTGCTGTGAGTATCGACAAAGGTCTGCTGGTAAATCCGGCCAACACCCTTGAGATTACCGACGTAGAATGTGTCCTGTGACCCCAGGTAGCCGGGATGATGCGTCTCGATTTCACCACACACTTCATCATCCTGTTTCTTTTTCTCCAGCGCTGCAACCTGCTCTTCACTTAAAATGATTCCTTCACTGGCGACTTTGGCTTCTAAAGCGGCCAACCGTTTTTTGAAATTCTCCAGATTATTCCGTAGCCAGATCGACCGGACACCACTGCCGGAAACAAAGATTCCTTTCTTACGGAGTTCATTGCTGGTACGCGCCTGACCATGAGCTGGAAATTCGATGGCGTAACTGACGACAGCCTTTTCTGTAGATTCATCAACCCGGTTCTTAATATTGGGTGCTCTGCGGGACTGATTCACTAAGGAATCAATTCCGCCTTGCTCGACAAGCTCCTGATAGCGATAGAACGTGTCCCTGGATACGCCCATAATCTTACATGCCTTGGAAACATTGCCTAATTCTTCCGCCAGATTTAATAAACCCGCTTTGTGTTTGATAATGGGATTGTTAGTATGAAGCATGAGAGTTACCTCTTTTTTGTTTGATTAAAGATTCAGCACCTTTATCAAAACGGGTAACTCTCAACTTTTCAAGAAGATGTGTCAGATTAGGTTGTGACTAATTCAGTTAATTTTTACTCAGATGATCTTACCGGGCTCAACATACTGAAAGAGGCGGGTGTACTCACGTGCATCCGCTTCTTTATCTCACTCAAATTCCGGCAGGTTCTGATACAATAACTTTTTTAACCGGCTTCACTTCTTTACGGACTCAGCCATGCCCTGCAAATATTGCGATCAAAATTGGTTTTGGAAAAAAATAGGCCGCTGTCAACGCTGTATCAATCAGTTGACTGTTCTATGTATTCTATTCTGGGTTTTCTGGTTTAGCTGGGGAAACGCTCATTCAAAAGAAACCGGGGTCATTGCGTTAATCGTGTTTGGCGGGGCTTTTCATTGCCTGCTGGCACTTCATCTGTGGATGAAGTTCATCACACTGCCATTACGCAAGCATAAACACAAATAAATCCGGAAGCCTAAAAAGAAAAAAGCCCTGAAATGAACATCATATTTCAGGGCTCTCTTAGAAGATTCATCTAAGAAAAAGCAGTGGTATTCTAATAGACCCTGCTCTTTTTCTTTAGTTCAATAATAATCGATCTTTTTTAGATCTTTATCTGATAATAAGACCAGATATTATAATTTCATATTATGCAACGTCGGTTTTAAAAATAATCTCTTCAGCCAGATTCGTTTCAAGTGCAACTTCATCACATGCATGTTGTCTTGGGCACTGGTCGCAGTCTTTTAACACCTTTTCAGGTAACAACATTTTTGACGTTGGCAGAAAATCAAGCTTCATAAAGAATTCCGGCGTCCGGGTCAGTACAAATACTTTTTTAATCGCCATCTGCCGGGCTTTATCCACCAGATAACTGACAATCGCTTTCCCTTGTCCCTGCCCTTGCCAGCCGGCCTCAATGCCAAGGGAACGAATCTCAGCTAAACCGGAATCATAAACATATAAAGAGGCACATCCGGTCACCTGACCATGGTGTTCAGCCACCGCAAATGAACCAATATCCCGGATTAATTCACTGCGTGAACGTGGCAAATTCTCTCCGAGATTCGCCCAATAGGCAACCATCCCTTCCAGCGCTTCAATATCCGTCAGGCGGGCCGGACGAACTTTCACCGCATTGACATTTCGCTGCCCTAAACGGTTTTCAGCCTGCTCTACTGCGTGAGCCACCTGTGCCGGAGACACACCACCAAGCGCACTCCGTTTGCTCAGGCACGACTCAATCGTCAGGATTTCATACACATCTTCATCAATGACTTCAGAAAATGCTTTCAGCTGCTCAAGAGACAACTCTTCAAGTGCGCATCCCTGCTCAATCGCAGCGACAACTGCAACACCCACAATATGATGCGCTTCCCGGAACGGAATCCCTTTCGCAACCAGATAGTCAGCAAGCTCTGTCGCATTCGCATAACCTTGTTTTGCTGCTTCAAGAGTCCGCTCACCATTTACCTGAATGCCTTCAAAGCAAAGTGCGGCCATCTCCATACAGTCATTCCAGGTATCCAGCGCATCAAACAAACCTTCTTTGTCTTCCTGCATATCTTTGTTATATGCCAGTGGTAAGGCTTTCACGGTCATCATCATCGCTGACAATGAGCCATAAACACGGCCTGTTTTTCCCCGGATCAATTCAAGTGCATCCGGGTTTTTCTTTTGTGGCATTAAAGACGATCCGGATGTCACCGTATCTGCCAGTTCAATAAAATTCGACTCACCCGAATTATAAAAGATCATATCTTCGGCAAGACGGGATAAATGCAGCATAGAAATAGAAGCAACAGACATCAGCTCCATCACATGATCACGGTCTGAAACCGAGTCCAGTGAATTCCGGGTCGCCCGGCGGAAGCCCAAATGATGGGCCAGCTTTTCCCGATCAACCGGATATGCTGTACCAGCTAATGCACCGGAACCTAAAGGACAGGTATCCAGACGGTTTAATGCGTCTTCAAGGCGGTCATAATCCCGTTCAAACATTTCCACATAAGCCAGACACCAGTGAGCGAAAGTCACCGGCTGGGCACGTTGTAAATGCGTATATCCAGGAAGAACAGTTCCCTGATGCTCAGCAGCGGTCGATACCATTTTTTTCTGCAAACGATCCAAAGCAATCAGTAATTGCTGCCCCTGCTGGCGGCACCAGAGTTTTAAGTCGGTTGCAACCTGATCGTTCCGGGAACGGCCTGTATGAAGTTTTTTACCCAGATCACCAACCCGGTTGATCAACTGCTGTTCAACCCATGAATGAATATCTTCAGCATCAGAACGTAAGATCTGCTCCGGATCTTCCATCACTGCAAGCTTCAGTTCATTCAAAGCCAGTTCCAGTTTTTGTTGCTCTTCTTCCGTCAGTACATTCACTGACAGCAGCGCCTTAGACCAGGCAATAGAACCTACAATATCCTGCTCAGCCAATCGGTAGTCAAAACATAGTGAATCATTAAAATCTTTGAACCGTATATCTGCTGCCTGGGTAAACCGACCACCCCATAATGCCATTGCTTCTCTCCTGATACTGAAAAGGGATCCAGACAAAAGTCTGGATCCACATATTGTTCTATTGCTTCTGTGTCTTTAAATACATTGATTTATTTTATTTCTTTGCTTCGTTCAGCGCTCTGATCCGGCTGGATAACGAGTACAGACGAATAAATCCACCCGCATGGCTTTGATCGTAAACATCATCTTCACCAAAGGTTGCAAATTCTTCTGAGTATAAACTGTTTTCAGATCGTTTCTGTGTCGCAGTCGCCTGACCTTTGTATAGCTTAATCACGACTTCACCATTGACATCTTGTGCCAATTCTTCAGATGCTGCAAGGATTGAACGACATAGTGGTGTAAACCAGCGACCATCATAAACAAGGTGCGACGCTTTCAGTCCCAGCTCTTCGCGGAATTCAAATGAAGTTTTATCCAGAACCAGCTGTTCGACTGCACGTAGTGCTTCCATCATGATTGTGCCTCCCGGAGTTTCATAACATCCGCGGGACTTCATACCAACCAAACGGTTCTCAACAATGTCAATCCGGCCAATACCGTGCTTCACACCTTTGTCGTTCAGATAAACCAACGTATTATAAGGTGTCATTGCCTGTCCATCGACTGCAACCACAGCACCTTTCTCAACTTTCAGGGTCACATATTCAGCAGCATCCGGTGCTTTTTCAGGATCAATCGTCCAGGCCCAGCAATCATCATTCGGTGCATTCCATGTACTTTCAAGCACGCCACCTTCTGTGGAAATATGCCATGAGTTCGCATCGCGGGAATAAATTTTCGTCAGTGAGGCTGAACACGGAATGTTTCTCTCAGCCAGATAGTCGAGACACTCTTCACGGCTGACCAGATCCCACTCACGCCATGGCGCAATTACATGCAGGTCAGGTGCTAAGGCAGCAAATGCACCTTCGAAACGGACCTGATCATTTCCTTTACCGGTACATCCATGAGCCAGCGCATCTGCACCCACTTTACGCGCAACTTCAACCTGTGCTTTTGCAATTATCGGACGCGCCATAGACGTGCCGAGAAGATATTTGCCTTCGTACAATGCACCAGTCTTCAGTGTCGGATAGATGTAGTCCGCAACCAGTTCTTCTTTCAGATCGACGACATGACATTCAGAAGCACCCGATGCGATAGCTTTTTCTTCAATACCAACCAGCTCATCTTCTCCCTGGCCCACATCAGCAACAAAAGCAACCACTTCACATCCATAGTTTTCTTTCAACCATGGAATAATCACTGACGTATCCAGACCGCCAGAGTATGCAACAACAACCTTCTTAAATTCAACCTTGCTCATATCTATCTCTCCAATTTCCCTGCTCTGCGCATGGCGGTCAGTAACCCAGGGTTTGTTTTCATTTACTTATTTTTCGGTCCGGGGATAAAAACGGGTTCCGATATTTTCCCCGGCAATTAAATCTGCGAGTTTTTCTGGTGTTCGCCAGCCAGCAACTTCAATTGCCCGGCCTAAATCATTGGCTGCATCGAGCGCAGCTCTTACTTTGACAATCATGCCGTCAGTGATAACTTCAGACGCAATCAACTGCTCCGCTGTCTCTGAATCTAATGCTTTGATGAGTGACTTGTTTTCATCCAGCACACCATTCACATCAGACAATAAGACCAAGTCAGCATCCAGACTCTTCGCAACCGCAACAGCAGCATCATCGGCATTCACGTTCATCATCTGCCCCTGAGCGGTCAGCCCAATCGAGCTGATCACAGGCGTTGCACCCGCCTTAATGACAGAATAGACGATAGTTGCATCTCCGGCTGAAGCCCGGCCAACTGCACCAAGCTCAGGGTCCAGCACTTCAACCTGACACAGCCCGCCATCACCAAGACACATGCCAACTGCGTTAATGCCATGCTTCATGGCTTCACCCTGGAGCATCTTATTTGCGGTACCAGCCAGTGCGCCGGTGATAAATGGAATCTGTTCAGCCGGCGTCACCCGTAAACCGTTCTTCTTTACCGTTTCAAACCGGAGTTTTTTCATCAGGTCATCAACCAGATAACCACCACCGTGAACAATCACGACAGGTCGCTTCTGCTTTGAGACAGCAATTGTATGAAACAACTTTTCAAGCGTTTCGGGGCTGCCTAATACCGCACCACCCAGTTTGATAACGATTGGATCAGAGCATTGCGTCATATCCTGTTTCCTTACTCTTTCTTCATACTAAAGCGGTTATTTCAGGGTAACCATAATGGATATTGAGGCATTGCATCGCCTGACTTGAAGCGCCTTTGAGTAAATTATCAATCGCTGAAACAACGATGATATGTTCCCCACTGACTTTCCAGCCAATGTCGCAGAATGGCGTGTTCTGAACATTTTGCAGTCTTGGTAGCTCACCATCCGCAATGCGGACCAGAGGCTTATCCTGATATGCCTGAGTGAAGGCTTCAGTGACCTGCTGCTCTGTCACACCCGGTTTCAGTTTCATGGTTATCGTTGCCAGTATTCCCCGCTTGAAGTTGCCAAGATGCGGCGTGAAGATCACATCACATCCGAGGTGAGTTGCAATTTCAGGCTGATGTCTGTGGGTAAACACACCATAGGCCTGGAGGCTGACTTCACAAAAGCTGTTAATCATTGAAGCCTTTCTGCCGGCTCCGGAAACACCGCTGACGGCATTAATCACCGGCCACTGCTGTGTGTCAATCAGCTGATTTGCAAGCAGCGGTTTAATTCCCAGTTGTGAAGCCGTCGGATAGCAACCGGCAACAGCAATTAGCTGACTGTTTCGAATAGCTTCCTGATTCCACTCTGCCAGACCATAAGTCGCCTGCTTTAGCCAGTCGCTGTGCTGATGCTCAAAGCCATAGTAGTCAGTATAAAACGCATCCTGATTCACCCGGAATGCACCTGAAAGGTCAAACACCTGACAATTATTTTCTAAAAATACCGGCGCCAAATCATGACTGACCTGATGCGCTGTCGCCAAAAACACCACATCAGATGCCCGGGCCACAGCTTCAGGATCAACGAGTGGCTCAACCGGCATATCAATCACACCGGCCAGATGCCCGTGAAGTGCCGAAATCTTTTTCCCGGCATCAACACTATTGGCTGAGACGAATAAACCTGTTAGCGTAAGTTCCGGATGTTTATGAATCATCAGAGCCAGTTCAGCCCCTGTGTATCCACTTGCTCCGATAACGGTTGTTTTCAGCATATACTTACATCCAGTTCGTTGGTTTAAAACCAGCCAATAAAGTGATTATAAATTTAAAAAAATAACCTTATTGTGGTTTTTTATTCAAAAAAAGTGATTTAATATGTCTTTTACCTTCTCAGATGAAGTCTGTCAATAGCAGGAGCAAAGATTCTATGCAGTTTCCTAAGTTTAAAGAGATATACAGCGAGCTGATTTCAACATCTTCAATCAGCTCTTCAGACTCCCGCTGGGATGAAGGAAATCAGGAAGTCATTACCAAACTGGCGAACTGGTTAAATCACCTTGGTTTTGATGTCCGGGTTGATGATGTTGCACCGGGAAAACAGAATCTGATTGCCCGCAAAGGAGAAGGTGAAGGCGGACTGCTTCTGTCCGGCCATAGTGATACCGTACCTTTCGACCAGGGACGCTGGGATTATGACCCGCACGTATTAACAGAAGATGACCAGCGTTTTTACGGTCTGGGAACCGCTGATATGAAAGGCTTTTTTGCTTTCATTATTGAAGCTGTCCGTCACACGGAATGGCAGAAACAACAGAAGCCACTTTATATCCTCGCCACCTGTGACGAAGAAACCACGATGGCTGGCGCACAGCACTTTACCCGTCATACACCTTATCAGCCGGATTACTGCATTATCGGTGAACCAACCAGTCTCATTCCTGTCTATGCCCATAAGGGTCATGTGGCAAATGCCATCAGAGTGACAGGAAAGTCAGGACATTCATCAAATCCCGCTTTTGGAGTGAATGCGATAGAAGTGATGCATGAAATTTTATTTGAAATGATGAAACTACGTGATCGACTCATCAAAGACTATCACCATCCCGGATTTGAAATTCCATCGCCAACACTGAACCTTGGTCATATTCATGGCGGAGACAGCGCGAACCGGATTTGTGGCTGCTGTGAACTTCATTATGATGTCAGACCTCTGCCGGGAATGAGTCTTGAAGGACTTGAACAGTTATTGCGTGAATCACTACGCGAAGTACAGGCGAAATGGCCCGGAAGAATAGAGATGCAGCCGCTTCACGACTCGATTCCCGGATATGAATGTAAGAAAGACCATCCATTTGTCACCGAAATCAGTCAGCTTGCAGGCCATGAAGCCCATAGTGTCAACTACTGTACAGAAGCACCATATCTTCAGCAGTTGTGTCCGACGCTGGTCCTCGGACCGGGTTCGATCGAACAGGCGCATCAGCCCAATGAGTTTCTTTCATTCGAATACATTGACCCAACAATTCGTCTGTTATCTCAGGCGATACAAAAATATTGTTTCTAAATACCCGGTCTGAAAGTTACTTTCACCTTCCAGACCCAAATGTAAAAAATTTTCAATAAAACAGTCCAAACTATCAATTAATATTTAATCTATTGATATGGACAATAAACAGAATATTGTTAATCTATACCTGACTTAGTGAAACATTTTTCACTAAGTTGACGAGTCTAACTAAGAACATTGGATGTAATTTTTTTTCAAGGCAGGACACAATGAACGAAAAATATGCAGCGCTAAAAAGTAACGTGAGCATGCTTGGACGGTTACTCGGCAAAACTATCCAGGATGCGGATGGAAGCGTTATTTTGGAGAAGGTCGAAAAGATAAGGAAATTATCAAAATCTGTCCACAACGGCGATCAATCCGGACGGGACGCACTGATTGAAGAGATAAAAAACTTATCTGATGATCAAATTACTCCAGTTGCACGAGCGTTCAACCAATTTCTCAATTTAACGAATATTGCCGAACAGTATCACACCATTTCCCGTCATTGTGACGCTCATATCTGTACACCAGACGCCATCAGTGAACTCTTCACGAAACTGACACAAAAAAATATCGGTAAACCTGAGACTGCACAAGCTGTAAAAGACTTAAACATTGAGTTAGTTCTGACAGCTCACCCGACAGAAATCACCCGTCGGACCATGATCAATAAACTGGTGAAGATTAATAAGTGTCTTTCAAAACTGGAATTGACAGATCTGGCGCCCAAAGAACGCCATAAAACAGAACGTCGTCTGGAACAGCTTATTGCTCAGTTCTGGCACTCAGACGTCATGCGGAAACAACGGCCAACACCGATGGATGAAGCGAAATGGGGATTTGCTGTAATTGAAAATTCTCTGTGGGAAGCTGTTCCTGAATTCCTGAGAGAATTTGATGATCGCCTGCAGGATTTTTTAGGCGAAGGGTTGCCCATTGATGCCCGGCCAGTGCACTTCTCTTCTTGGATGGGCGGAGACCGGGACGGTAATCCATTTGTTACACACAGTATTACCCGTGAAGTTCTGCTTCTTTCCCGCTGGAAAGCTGCCGACCTTTATCTGCGCGACATCAATGAGCTCATCAGCGAACTATCGATGACCAAATGTAATGATAAGGTCCGCAAGCTGGCTGAAGATACTTCTGAAGTCCTGGCCCATGAACCTTATCGCGCCATCCTCAAAGACATTCGTCAGTTACTGACGGAAACACAGGATATTCTGGGTGAAAAGCTTCAGGGTCAGAAACTGCTGGCAAAAGCACCATTAAGAGATGCATCTCAGTTATGGGAACCGCTTTATGCCTGTTATCAGTCTCTCCATGAAAGCGGCATGGGTGCCATCGCAGATGGTTCTTTACTTGATACATTACGTCGTATTAAAGCTTTCGGTGTGCATCTTGTCCGGCTGGATATCCGTCAGGAAAGTACCCGCCATGCAGATGTTCTGTCGGAGCTGACCCGTTATCTTGGACTCGGTGATTACAATCACTGGAGTGAGCAGGATAAAGTTGCTTTCCTGACCGCAGAGCTGAACTCTAAACGACCATTAATTCCCCGTGACTGGCAACCTTCTGAAGCAGTTCAGGAAGTGCTGGACACGTGCCGGACAATTTCTGCTTATCCACGGGATGCATTCGGGGCTTATATCATTTCAATGGCCAGAACAGCTTCTGACGTACTGGCTGTCCACCTTTTACTGCAAGAGTCAGGATGTCCTTACCGGATGGATGTTTGTCCGTTATTTGAAACACTGGACGACCTGAACAATGCAGAGTCAGTGATTCGCCAGCTCATGGGCATCGATATCTATCGCGGCTTTATCCAGAATCATCAAATGGTCATGATTGGGTATTCTGATTCAGCCAAAGATGCCGGGGTCATGTCTGCGGGCTGGGCACAATATAGTGCAATGGAAGCCCTGGTGAATGTCAGCGAAGAAGAAGGTTTTGAACTGACACTGTTCCACGGCCGGGGCGGTACAATTGGCCGGGGCGGTGCACCAGCACACGCAGCATTATTATCACAACCACCAAAAAGCCTGAAAGGCGGCCTGCGGGTGACTGAACAGGGTGAGATGATTCGTTTCAAACTCGGTTTGCCTGAAGTCGCAATTAACAGTTTTAACCTGTATGCCAGTGCAATCCTTGAAGCAAACCTGCTGCCACCACCAGAACCTAAACAGGAATGGCGTGAGCTGATGGAAGTCCTTTCTCAAGTATCGTGTGAATCTTACCGGAAAGTGGTTCAGGAAATTCCTGAGTTTGTACCATACTTCCGCCAGACGACACCTGAACTTGAATTGGGCAAATTACCATTAGGTTCCCGTCCGGCGAAGAGAAACCCAAAAGGTGGCGTTGAAAGCCTCAGAGCCATTCCATGGATTTTCTCCTGGAGCCAGAACCGGCTGATTTTGCCTGCATGGCTTGGTGCCGGTGAAGCGATTCAATATTCGATCGACAAAGGCCATCAGGCGCTGTTAGAAGAAATGTGTCGTGAATGGCCATTCTTCTCAACCCGTTTAGGTATGCTGGAAATGGTTTACTCAAAATGTAATCCGGAGATCGCACAGTATTATGATGAACGGCTGGTTGATAAAGAGCTTCGTGGTTTAGGGGATCAGTTAAGAGAGCAGCTTGAGAAAGATATAAAGGCTGTTCTGAATGTCGAAAATAATGAAAATCTGATGCAAAGCGACCCATGGGGACAAGAATCCATCCGTTTGAGAAATACATATATCAAACCTTTGAATATGCTCCAGGCCGAACTTTTGTACAGAACCCGTCAGTATGACGAACCACCGGTTGAGCTGGAAGAAGCATTAATGGTGACGATTGCAGGTATTGCAGCAGGCATGCGTAATACGGGCTAATTCACCAACATAATATTCTGCAAGATAGTCAAAAGGCCACAATCATGTGGCCTTTTATTCTAAAAATCATCTCAATTGAGCATATTGTCAGTTTTTTAATTACCCAACCTACCTTTATTCCACTTTATGCTTATTATTTAGATATACTAATCGCCCATTGTGACATTACTAATAAATTAAAGCGTTACAACGGGTCAGATAAGTAAACTGACTATCACAAGACCATTAGGTGATAAACGGCTTTTAAGGTGACATGGGCCAGATTGAAAGCTGGCAGTGTTTGGATATTTAACTTAAAGACCGGACCAAGAAGTTCGGCGATTCCAGACCAATTCTATTTTCTTGACTAACTATTTGGATTGAAGACATGTCATTACCACACGTTATTCTAACAGTTTTAAGTACACGCGATGCGACCGGATACGATATTACAAAAGAATTTTCCTCTAGTATCGGATATTTCTGGAAAGCAAGTCACCAACAAGTGTATCGTGAGCTCAACAAAATGGGCCAACAGGGACTGGTTACCTGTGTATTAGAACCACAGGAAGGTAAACCAGATCGTAAAGTTTACTCAATTACTGATGCAGGCCGTGAAGCACTTGCAGCCTGGTTTGATCAGCCAACAGCACACCCGACAGTACGTGACGAGTTCTGTGCGAAATTGATGGCTTGTTCAGTCCAGTCTGCGGAACCATATCGCATTCAGCTACAGGAATTGATTGAAGAATCGAAGAAGTTCGTTGCTCATTATCAGGAAGTTGAAGCTGCTTACTATGCAAATCCATCTTCTTTAGATAAACAGCAAAAACTGGAGCGACTCACTCTGAAGCGTAATATTCTTGCGCGTCAGGCATGGCTTGAGTGGGCAGAAGAAACACTGTCCGTGTTAAACGAACTCAGCTAAGTCGTTATTGTCCATACGACAGAGAGAAAACCCAAAGAGTGTTCTTGATGAACACTCTTTTTTTATGTGCAGTTTTGATGGGAGGTTGGTTGACCGGTTGAGTCCGTCGTACTATTAATTCAGTACTATTAATTCAAATGCCATCCCCGCCAATAAAGGTCTGAGAGCGTCCATTGAACTGCTGGTCCATATCAAATGATGGTTTATCACTCTGAGGACGGCCAACAATCTTAGCCGGAACACCTGCAACCGTCGTATGAGGTGGAACAGGTTGTAATACAACAGAACATGAGCCGATTTTGGCACCTTTGCCAACCTCGATATTGCCCAATATTTTCGCACCGGCACCAATCATCACCCCTTCACGGATCTTCGGATGCCGATCGCCACTTTCTTTCCCGGTTCCGCCCAGAGTAACATCCTGAAGAATGGAGACATCATTTTCGACTACAGCAGTTTCACCAACCACAATTCCCGTCGCGTGATCCAGCATAATCCCGCAACCAATCTTTGCAGCAGGATGAATATCAACCTGACAGGCAACCGAAATCTGATTTTGCAGATAAGTCGCCAGTGTGGTCCGGTTTTGTTTCCAGAGCCAGTTCGCAACCCGGTATCCTTGCAGCGCGTGATAACCTTTCAGATAAAGCAGAGGAATTGAGTATTTCGCAACAGCCGGATCTCGGTTCACTGTCGCACAGATATCACATGCCGCAGCATTGGTAATTTCAGGGTCAGAAGCAAATGCTTCTTCAATTACCTCCCGCACGGCCATTGCCGGCATAGAGGCCGTATTGAATTTATTAGCAAGAATATAACTGAGTGCCGCAGACAAGCTATCATGTTTAATGATTGTTGCATGGTAGAAACTGGCAAGCATCGGCTCCAGTTCAGTTAAATCGCGCGCTTCATCAATAATTCTTTGCCATATTTTCTTTTTTTCACAACCCTTTTTCACTTTATCTGTCTCCCTTCATCCTGCTTCCCATGAATCAGTGTTCTGATTTTTTATCGCGGGCTAATAAATCTTTTGAAGCTAACCGGGCATCTTTGCCCTGATACAGAACCTGATAAATTTGCTCTACTATCGGCATTTCAACACCCAGGCGAGAGGCAAGCAGCCACACCTCACGGGTATTTCGATAACCTTCAACGACCTGCCCTATTTCTGACTGCGCAACATCAACCGTCTTACCCTGCCCTAAAGCAAGACCAAAACGACGGTTCCGGGATTGATTATCGGTACAGGTCAGCACCAAATCACCCAGCCCGGCCATTCCCATAAAAGTACCGGCATCCGCACCAAGTGCTGTTCCCAGACGACTCATTTCCGCCAGCCCCCGGGTAATTAATGCTGTTCTTGCATTCGCGCCAAAACCCATCCCATCAGAAATACCAGCGCCAATTGCAATTACATTCTTTATCGCACCACCTAACTGCAGGCCGGTAAAATCAGAATTAGCATAAACCCGGAACGTCTGGCTACAGTGAATCTTCTCCTGTAAGTCAGTCACGAACTGAGCATCAGGAGATGCCACTGAAATAGCTGTTGGCAGGCCTGATGCTAACTCTCTTGCAAAAGTAGGCCCGGAAATCACAGCAAGCGGATATTCGAGCCCAACTGCGTCATAAACAACATCCTGAAGTAGTCGTCCGGTTTCTGGCTCCAGACCTTTTGTTGCCCAACAAATCCGGGAATCTTTCCTCAAAAAAGGATGAATATTCGATAACACTTCGCCAAAAACATGACTGGGTACAACAATCAGTAAATCCCGGCTCGCTTCAACCGCTTTCTGCAAATCAGCTTCAACAATCAAGGTTTCAGGGAAAGGTATATCCGGCAGAAACTCCCGATTTTCCCGGTCAGACTCCAGACGACGCATGTGCTCTGCATCATGGCCCCACAAAACAATGGAAGCCCCGTTTCTTGCTAATGCAATCGCCAGAGATGTTCCATACGAACCTGCACCAATCACCGTCATCGCTGCGGCATTTTCTATTTGATCTAGTTGTGAATTCACTGTTAGTTGTCCATATGTAGTTGAACAAATATATCGTCATTTCAATAAACAGGGCTGTGATACGATTGCCTGTGTATTGAAATTCAGACATAAAAAATGCACAGGACATCATGATATACCTGATGTTTGTGCATTTCACTTATCTTTATTGACTTGAGCCGTTCAATCAAACTGAGTCAGTCATCGCATCCTGAAGGAAGCGGAGTCAGCTTAAGCTTCCTGAGCTTCGCCTTCCTGACTTTCGCCTTCAGCCTGTTGCTGCAGATAGTTCATAAACAGTGCGTCAAAGTTAACCGGTGCAAGGTTCAGTTGAGGGAAAGTTCCCTTCACAACAAGGCTTGCAATTGTTTCACGCGCATAAGGGAAAAGGATGTTAGGACAGAATGCACCCAGACAATGTGCCAGCTGACCTGCTTCCATACCTAATGCAGAGAAAATACCTGCCTGTTGTACTTCACATAAAAATGCAGTGTCATCTTCATTTTTTGCAGTCACAGTTAAACGAAGTACAACTTCGTATACACCTTCCGCCAGCTCACGATTCTGTGTATCCAAATCAAGATTTACATTTGGCGTCCAGTCTTTCTGAAAAATTTCAGGTGAGTTAGGTGTT
Organism: Vibrio quintilis; assembly: GCF_024529975.1. Lineage (GTDB taxonomy): Bacteria > Pseudomonadota > Gammaproteobacteria > Enterobacterales > Vibrionaceae > Vibrio > Vibrio quintilis. The sequence goes on from NZ_AP024897.1 coordinate 3,798,810, forward strand.
TCGAAAGAGACATCTTTTAAATAAATGCGTTGAATTGCAAAATTCTGTTCTGGTTCTTGCTGTTGTGCTGCATCAGACATGAGGGTTTCCTTTCAATTAAATTCGGAGTTGAAAGCCATGAGATTAACGAAGTTATTTTTAAACCGCTCTTCTGTGCGCTTAATCCGTGCTAAATATCACAAATAAGTAAAGCGGTTGCATAGAACATCGCCGGTTTTTTCTTCACAGCCAACTATAATGATTACTTTTTACCGCGAACAAGCGGAAGGTTTGCTTCATTCCAGGCTGACAGGCCATTTTTCAGTACACAAACCCGTTCAAAACCAGCACCAGCCAGAGAAGTAGCACTCTCTAAAACAGTTTGCCCGGTTTTACATACCAGTATGATTGGGTCTGATTTACGGTTTTCAAGCCCGCCAAGATTCCCTGATTTTATTTCAGAAGGCAAAACGTTAACCGCGTCAGTAATATGCCCTTGACGAAACTCATCTTTAGAACGGACATCAACAACCAAACCATTTTCTTTGTTGACCATATAGGTCAATTCATTCACCGAAATTGTCTGATATTTTGCGGTAGAAGATTTGAAGATATTAACAATAAGAGCAACTAACAGACCAACCCATGCGAGTGAGAGGATCATATGTTGCTGAAAAAATTCAATGTACTCCTGCATGACCTATACTCTTATGCTCATTGCGATTTAAAAAAATAAAAATGGAGTATAACGGGGTTAATGACAAGACGCGAGTAATTCACAAGAATTATCATGCTACCTCACAAACCCGGATTCAGAACATAATGCAACTAGGCACGACTGAACGGAAAAGCAATCACATCCTGCAAACTATCACATTCCAGGGCGATCATAATTAACCGATCAATCCCAAGTGCTACCCCGGCACAATCAGGCAGGCCTGCGTTCAGGGCAGCAATGAAATGTTCATCAATTGGCTGTCTCTCCAGTCCCATGCTATGTCTTTTATCATTATCCGCTTCAAAACGCTTTCGTTGCTCTTGTGCATTATCCAGCTCATGAAAGCCGTTCGCCAGCTCGACACCATGAAAGTAGACTTCAAACCGCTCAGCAACTCTGGGATCTTCTGCGCTGATTTTCGCCAGCGCTGCCTGCGATGCCGGAAAGTTATAGACAAACACCGGAGACTCCCGGCCAATATTGGGCTCGACAACCATGCTGAAAAGTAATTGAAGCAAAGTGTCTCTGTCCGTTTCGGGATCGGCAATATCAGCAAAACCATGCTTTCGGGCAACGTCTTTTAACTGAGCCATTGTTGACACCAGCGGACAAAGTTCTGTCCATTGCTGAAAGACTGCCTGATAAGTGATGCGCTCAGCAGAACGACACTGCAACACCGTCTGTAACAACGTATCCATCTCATCCATCAGCTGATGATGATCAAACCCAACCCGATACCACTCCAGCATGGTAAACTCAGGGTTGTGATGGCGTCCGCTTTCTTCATTACGGAACGATTTACAGATTTGGTAAACCGGGCCACTCCCGGCAGCCAGCAATCGCTTCATATGGAATTCAGGACTGGTCATCAAAGCAACAGTACGCCCGTTTGCGTATTCAGGCCCGACAAACTCAGTTTTAAAAGAATGAAGATGAATATCCGTCACTGCACCATGACTCATTGCCGGCGTATCTACTTCCAGCACATCGCGCTGCTGAAAAAACTGACGGATTTCAGCGATAATCTGCGCTCTGCGTTTTAAATCTTCAACGGTTGCAGTTGGCATCCAGTGATTTGAATCCATGAAATAAATACCTCACTTTTTTACCGGCATTCAGACGCGGACAAATTCTGAATGCCGCCTTTCATCATTTTGTTTTATTCAGATACTAAATTGTGAATCGAATCACGCATAGCATATTTCTATCAATCGTGGTGCCGATATTCAGCCCAATACCTGACCAAGTCAATTTTTCGATTGCTGATATTCAACTACACTGAATCAAAATTGAGATTTTTATTCATAAAAATAATATCCCGGACAATCTGAAGATACATGATTCAGGTTGTCGGGTATCACTGGAATCCACATGTTCACCGGAGAATCAATGTGCAAACAATTACGACAGATATTGCGATCATAGGTGCTGGGGGTGCAGGACTCAGAACTGCGATAGCCGCTGCTGAGGCAAATCCTGATCTGGAGATTGCTCTGATTTCGAAAGTTTATCCGATGCGCTCTCATACCGTTGCAGCTGAAGGTGGTTCTGCTGCTGTGATCAAAAATGAAGACAGTCTGGACAATCATTTTAACGATACAGTCGGCGGTGGCGACTGGCTTTGTGAACAAGATGTCGTGGAATATTTTG